>CAYVJT010000027.1:9379-24305 GCA_964451855.1 uncultured Actinomycetota bacterium | reverse complement strand
CCGGGATCCGAGACCTGCGCGATCACCTGAGCCGCTACCTCGAGCGTGTCCAGGCTGGTGAGGAGCTGACCGTCACCGATCGGGGCCGACCGGTCGCACGGCTGGTCCCCGTGGACAGTGCGAACACCTTCGACCGGCTGGTCGCCGAGGGCCTCGTCGTACCCGCCGCCACCCGCGGACGAACCCGGCCGACGACCCGTGTCGCCGCCGCAGGATCGGTCAGCGAGCTCGTGGCCGAGCAACGCCGGTGATCGCCTACGTCGACACCTCGGCTCTGATCGCGCTGCTCATCGAGGAACCGGGGTCGGTGCGGGCCGGGCGGGTCTGGGACGCGGCGGAGCATGTCACCTCGGTGCGACTGATCTACACCGAGGCCCGAGCGGCGCTCGCGCAGGCGGCCCGCCTGGGGCGGTTGGCGTCGCAGGACCTCACCACGGCGATCGACGCGCTCGAAGGTCTCTACGCCCAGTTGGACCTGCTCGAGATCGACGACCTCCTCGTGCGCCGTGCGGGCGACCTCGCGCAGCACCACGCGCTGCGCGGCTACGACACCATCCATCTCGCTGCCGCCGAACGTGTCCGCTCCGACACCAGCATCCTGGTCGCGGGTGACCGCGACCTGTGCGCGGCAGCCGGGCAACTCGGCATCGCCGTCGCGAGCACCACCAGCGACGCTGGGTAGTCACAACGCCTCAAGAACACCTTCGAGAAGACCTCGGTCGGCAGCCGCCGCGAGTTCGTGAGCCAGGTGTGCACCCGCCACTACCAGCTGCACGTCGAAGACAACGATGAACGGCTCAGGATGGACAAGCCCGTCCGCGGTGGATCCTTCCCCGACCGGCCAACGGCGGAGGAGGCCCCTTCCGCACCACGTGCGGAGACGCCTCGGTGAGCCGAGGGCAACCCGACCACCCCCGGGGTGTGGCTCTGCAGGGCCCGGGTAGGCAGCAGGTGAACCGGTCGGCGAGCTGCGGCAGCAGCTCGCCCGCTCGGCTGGCCCGTTCGCGAGAGCACCGTGGACGAGTACCAGCGGGGGCCTGGCCGAGTACGCGGCCGGCGATCTCGCTGGCTTCGCGGGAGGTCGTCCGCGTGACGGCCGCGTCGTCGAGGGTGCTCGGCGGGATGCTCTCCTTCGAGGTCGAGTTGGCGCCCTCTGCGTGCTGGGTGACGTCCACGGTGTCGGCGGCCAGTGCCGGGGCGCCCTCCAGGGCACGAGCTCTGTGACGGCGTCCAGATAGCGGTCGGCGTCGGGCCACAGCCGCAACGCGTTATCCCCAGGCGACGGGTCACCTCTCCACGGCGACGTCGAGGTGCGACGCTCCTCGAGCCATCGGAGGAGTTGCCCATGACCACCGAGCCGACCTCGCGACCCGCCCACGCCCCGAGGCGCGCAGCTGTTGGCGGCACGCGGGGTGCCACCACGCAGTTCGTCGCCGCCGTCGCCAGCGACGCCGCCACGGGCGTCGCCGAGGTCACGACGGACGACGCGGCCGATGTCGCCCTGCTCGAGGGTGACTACGACCCCCTTCACCGTTCCGCGCCGCGAGCGTGGCGCGAGGGGCCGACACGGGGTGCGGTCCGGCACGACGGCTGCGCCGCCTGCGACCGGGTGGCCTTCCACCCCGAGGATCCCGCTGACCGGGCCGAGCTGGTCTCGCCGGAGTCCGCCGCGGCGCTGCTCGTCCCGAGTTTCGTCGGCGCGGACCGGGAGCGCTGCCTTGCCGCCCTCGTCGACACGAAGCACCGCCTGCTCCGGGTCGTGGTCGTCAGCGTCGGTTCCCTCGATCACACCTTCATGTCGCCGCGGGAGGTCTTCCGCGATGCCCTCCTGGCCAACGCCGCGGCGATGGTGCTCGCCCACAACCACCCCTCCGGGGATCCGGAGCCCTCGCGTGACGACGAACTGGTGACGCGCCGACTGGTCAGGGCCGGCGAGCTCGTCGGGGTCGAGGTCCTCGATCACCTCGTGGTCGCGGGGGAGCGGTGGATCAGCCTCGCACGCCGAGGCGTGGTCTGACCACAGCCGCCGGGGGTCGGTCGCGGTGACTGCCAGGACGGTCGGCCCCCGTCAGCCCCGTCAGTCCGGGAAGGTGGCCTCCCGCAGCGCTGCGACCAGCGGCCTGCCGCTGCGCAAGGAGATGCTCTGGTCGTCGCCGAACAGCGCCAGCAGCCACCGGGTGCCGTCCGTATCGGTTCGGGGGATGCCGAGCACGTAGCGCAACCCGTGCTCGTCCAGGACGGCTCGCTCTGCCGGGCCGGCGTCGTGGTCGGTGGCATCGATCGCCAGCTCGCCGGTCGCGAAGGCCTCGGCGGTGGCGAGGTAGACGTCGAGGTCGTAGGTCTCCTCGCTGATCGGCACCGGCGTCGGCCCGAGCGGTCGTGCCCGCTGGAGGTGGAGCCGATCGACGTGCAGGACCGTCGACCGGGGTGGCGCGACGCTGATCGTCCACCGGTTCAGGTCGAGCAGCGTCACGGCCAGCTCGCCGAGCGCGACCAGCCGGTCCCGAGTGCAGGCCGTCGGCGCTTCCAGTTGGTCGGCCCATCGTTCGGCGATCCCGATCAACGGTTGCCGGACCGGATCGTCGCGGTACCTCCTGGCTCCCTGGGGAGCGGGTCCGTCGGTCGCTGCCAGCACCGCCTCTGTTTCGGTGTCTAGCACGACACCGAGGCCCAGCCGCTTCGCCGCGTACTGAGCAGCGTCCGCACGCCTCAGGATCTCGCCGAAGGTCTCGGACCTGCCGTTGTTGACGGCGATCCCTGCGGAGAGGCGGGGCTGCGGGGGAGTGCCTGCGCTGAGCCGGTCCTGGACGTGCTGCAGGAGCGCGCGGGCATGTTCCCCGTCGCCGGCCGTGACCAAGCAGAACTCGTCGCCCCCGAGCCGACCGGCCAGCGCGTCGGGCTCGCTGAGCGTGCTGCGCTCCAAGGCGTCGGCCACGGTGACGAGGAGCTGATCACCGACCTGATGTCCGTACTCATCGTTGATCTGCTTGAGGCCATCGACGTCGATCAGCAGCAGGGACGTCGGGTCCGTCCGACGCGGGTCGTCGAGCACGCGAGTGACGTGCTCCTCGAGCCGGCGACGGTTGGCCACCCGGGTCAGTGGGTCCTCGTGCACCGTCCTGGCGAGGCGGTGGACGTCCTCGGAGCGTCCGATCGCGAGGCCCATGAAGCTGGCGACCGCGCTCAGGTACGGGCTATCAGCGAGACTGAACGGTGGGTCACCGATGGCCGAGGTCGCGTACAGCACGCCCCAGACGGCGTCGTTGATCACGATCGGCAGGGCAGCGCTCGAACCCTTGCCGAGCATCTGCAGCAGGTCCCACTGGTCCTGGTTGACGGCCGGCCCGGACAGCGACTCGATCGACATCTCGCCAGCGACCAACTGCTGGGCGATCAGCGGGAAGTCGCTCATCTGGTAGACCTCGTCGGCCGGCCACCGCTCCTCCCACGGGGCCAGGTCTCCCACGTTGATCAAGGCACGGACGAGGCCGCGTTCGCGTTCCCACCTCAGCACGGTCACCGAGGCCGCGTCGAGTGCGCGCCGTGCCTCCTCGGCGGAGAGCTCGAGGACATCCTCGAGGTCGCCTGTGGAGCTCATCGCTCGGGCGAGCCCGATCAGCGCGCGGAGGCGGTTCGTCGCGTCGTCGCTCCCCCGGAGTCCCTCATCGAGCGTCCGTCGGTCGGAGCGGGGTTGCGTGTCCGCCACGGGCTCCTGCCACCAGCGATCGACCCGCGCTCGCAGCGTCGCATCGACCTCGGGATCAGGGTGGGCGGCCAGCAGCACGGGGTCGTAGGTCTCGGCACCCGCGTGGCGCGCGGTCGCCAGGGCCCAGGAGGTCCGGGCGACCGCTCCCGGCGGGGTGTGGCGACCGATCACCGGTGGTATCCGCAGAAGGTGCAGCACGTCCTGGGCCGCGACGCTGCACGAGGACGGATCCTCGGCGATCTCGGCGAGGCGATCGGAGGCGTCGGCGATACCTGCCAACAGCACGGAGACGTCGGTGTGCTTGCGGCCCTCGCCGATCGTCCCGGCGATGACCTTGGCGGCGCTGGCAGCCAGTCGGCGGACCTGTGCGCGGTACGGGTCGGACGCCGAGAGCACCGTGGTCAGCGAGATCGCGAAGTCGCTTGCCTCTGGGGAGAGCAACCGCCCGGAATCGATCGTTCGCGCCAGGGGTGACGATCGCGCTGCGGTATCGGTGGCCAGGTCGAGTTCGACGGGGCGAACCGGCCTGCTGAACAGGTAGCCCTGCCCGTACTGACAGCCCCAGGCGAGCAGCGTGTGGGCCTGCTCATCGGTCTCGATGCCCTCGCCGACGATGTCCAGACCGAGCGAGCGCCCCATCCCGATCGCGGCCTGGACGATCACCCCACGGCCCCGGATCGCCTGGTCCTCGGCACCGACCGACTCCACGAAGGAACGGTCGAGCTTGAGCTTGCGGGCCGGTGTCGCGCCGAGCAGATCGAGTGAGGCGAACCCGGTGCCGAAGTCATCGAGGGCGACCTCGATACCGAGCGAGGTCAGCGACAGCAGGTTGCGCTGGGTGGTCCCGTCGCGCTCCAGCGCCGCGGTCTCGGTGACCTCGAGCACGAGGCTGTTCGCGGGGAGTTGGCAGACGCGCAGGATGCGGCTGACGATGTCGAGGTAGTGGGGATCGCGCAGTTCGAGGGGTGAGACGTTGACGTGGACCTGAAGTTCGGGGGCATCCTCCCGCCGCCACCGTGCGAGCTGCGCACAGCTGGAGGTGAGGACGTGGGTCCCCAACGCGCCGATCAACCCCGAGCCCTCGGCCACCTCGATGATCGCCGGCGGGTTCGTCAGCGCCTCGCTGGAGGGGTCGTCGAGGCGGATCAGGGCCTCGACCGCGACGGTGCGCCGGTCGATCAGGTCGACGATGGGTTGGTAGGCGACGCGCAGGGTCCCGTCCAGGATCGCCGTCGCCAGCTCCTCGGTCGCTGCCGTAGCAGCGCCTCGGGGCTGGTCGCGCCACCGCATGAGGGCACGTTCGACGAGGTTGCGGAGCTCGTGAGGCACGGCCGGCGCAACCCTCGGGATCTGCAGACCAGTCACCTCATCCTCACCTGGTACGTCCTCGGGTCGTCGCGTGCTCGCTGGCTTCCAACCAGGGCGGCCGTGCTGTGCCGGAGGTCTCCTATGGGCATCGGCAGGGGTCCGGTACCGCTGAAGGAGTGATCGATCGTGGTCAGGGGCCGACCGGCGGGGGGTGGCGGCACGGCGGACCGGCTCGGTGGGTGTTAGCATCGGGCGATGCCTAGGCCGGTGTGCAGCGCCGACCTCGTCGCGGCCGGCCGTGCAGCGTGACCGATCGAGCGATGTGGTCATGCTCGCCGGTCCGAGGCCTGTGTCCACCCACCTCGAGTCCGGCAGGTGCCATCCGTGGCGGCGAAACTCAGCAACACCGTCCAGTTCCTCGGTCGCGACATGGCGGTCGATCTCGGGACCGCGAACACCCTGGTCTACGTCCGGGGTCGCGGCATCGTGCTCGACGAGCCCTCCGTGGTCGCGATCAACACCCGCAACGGCGCGATCCTGGCCGTGGGGTCCGAAGCCAAGCGCATGATCGGCCGCACCCCCGGCCACATCATCGCGACACGCCCGCTGAAGGACGGGGTGATCGCCGACTTCGACGTCACGGAGAAGATGCTGCGCTACTTCATCCAGGCGGTGCACAAGCGCCGGTTCCTGACCAAGCCCCGGGTGGTGGTGTGCGTGCCGTCGGGGATCACCGGCGTCGAGCAGCGCGCCGTCGAGGAAGCATCCGTCCAGGCCGGTGCGCGTGCTGCATACATCATCGAGGAACCCGTTGCAGCGGCCATCGGCGCCGGGATGGCGGTCCACGAGCCGGCCGGCAACATGGTCGTGGACATCGGCGGTGGCACCACCGAGGTCGCGGTCATCTCCCTCGGCGGGATCGTCACGTCGCAGTCGATCCGTATCGGCGGTGACGAGCTGGACGATGCCATCATCTCCTACATCAAGAAGGAGTACTCGCTGATGCTCGGCGAGCGCACCGCCGAGGAGATCAAGATGGCGATCGGGTCGGCGTTCCCGCTGCCCGACGAGCCCGACGCGGAGATCCGGGGCCGCGACCTCGTCTCCGGGCTGCCCAAGACGGTCGTCGTCTCCGCCGAGGAACTGCGTAAGGCCATCGAGGAGCCGGTCAACGCGATCATCGATGCGGTCAAGAACACCCTCGACAAGACCCCGCCGGAGCTGGCCGCCGACATCATGGACAAGGGCATCGTGCTCACCGGCGGCGGCGGCATGCTGAAGGGTCTCGACGAGCGGCTCAAGCACGAGACCGGCATGCCGATCCACACCACGGACAGCCCGCTCGATTCGGTCGCCATCGGTTCGGGCAAGTGCCTCGAGGAGTTCGAAGCCCTCAAGAAGGTGCTCATCTCGTCGTCCCGTCACTGACCTCGGGGTCGCTCGTCACGACGCAACCGCGGAGGATGCCCGGCCCTGAGCTCCGTGGCGGTGCGTCGCCCCGGTCCGGGCATCCTGCTGCGCTGCTCTACCGTTGTCATGGCGGGTCGATGTCTGGATGAGGGCTCGACCCTCCTGGAGGGCTGGGCAGTAGGGAGTAGGTGATGTATCAGCGGCGGCGGGCGCGCATCCTGATCGGGGTGCTGCTGTTCGTCTCGCTCGTGCTCGTGACCCTCGACGTCCGTGGCGGCGAGGGCCACCTCCTCGAGCGGTTGCGGGGGAGCGCAACCACGGTGCTGACACCGATCCAGGACGGGGTGTCGACCCTGGTCCGCCCGTTGGGCGACGCCACCGCCAACCTGCGCGAGGTGTTCCGGATCCGCGCCGAGAACGTCGAGCTGCGCGAGCGGGTCGACGAGCTGGAGCAACGGCGTCGGGCCCGAGCGGACCTCGAACGTGAGAACCGCGAGCTCCGGGACCTGCTGGACATCCGTGATCACGCCGAACTGGAGACGGTCACCGCGCGGGCTGTCGCCCTGGCGCCCTCGAGCTTCGAGTGGACGATCACGATCGACGCAGGGTCGAACGACGGTGTCGAACGGGACATGCCGGTGGTCAACGGTGATGGCCTGGTCGGACGGGTCATCCAGGTGACCCCGGCGGCATCACGGGTCCTGCTGGCGATCGACCCGAGCTTCTCGGCAGCTGCCCGGTCCGGTCGTACGGGCGAGATCGGGACGTTGAGCGGACGCGGTGGCGAGCCGATGCTGCTGCAGCCGCTCGATCCCTCCGCCGACATCGAGCTCGGGGATGTCGTGGTCACCTCCAGCTACGCCGGTGGGGTCTTCCCCGGCGGGCTGCCGATCGGGGTGGTGACCGACGCCGGGGATCCCAGCGCCCGCCTCACCCGCACCATCCAGGTCCTGCCGTACGTGGACTTCACCCGGCTCCACCACGTGCACGTCGTCCTGAGCGCACCCGTCGAGCCGGTCCCGCCCCTGGACGGCACGGCGGACATCCCCTTCCAGCCGCCGCCGATCCAGCGTGGACCGGACGACGACGAGGAACCGGACTCCGGGGAGGACGAGGGCGGCGAGGACGCCGACGAGCAACCGACCGAGGAGGGGTCGGGATGATCGCGCGGACCCTCGTGCTCGGCCTGCTGCTCCTGACCGTCGCGGTCGTGGAGACCGCGCTCCTGCCGTTCCTGCCGCTCCGGGCGATCGAGCCGAACCTGCTGCTGCTCATCGTGCTCGCGGTCGCGCTCCACGACGGTGTCCAACCCGGGGCCCGGGTCGGGTTCGTGGCCGGCCTGCTCGTCGATCTGCTCGTCGCGCAGGCCCCGGTGGGCAGCGCGACGCTGGTCTTCACCTCGATCGGCGGCATCGTGGGGACCGCTCGTCCCTACCTCGCGACGGCCTCGGTCACCGCGCCTCTGATCCTGGCGTTCGTCACCGGTCTCGTCGGGACCGCCGCCTACGGCTCGATGTCCCTGCTGCTCGGGGAGGAGCGCGTCACGTGGGAGGCCGTCACGGCCGCTGGTCTGCGGGTGGGGCTGTTCAACACCCTGCTCGCACCGCTGGCGTTGGTGGCGGTGCGCCGTCTCTCGAACCGGTTCCCGATCGGGGCCGCCATGACCGACGATTGATCGCCACCGCGCTGGATCGGGCCTCGTCGCCCTCGGTCTGCTGCTCAGCGGCCGCTGGTACCGTCGCAGCGACGTCGCGCCGCGCGCCACGACCCCTCACCTTCCCCGAGCTGTGATGGCATCCTCGGAAGCCTCGCCACTGTTGCGCCTGACGTTCCTGTCGGTGCTCATCATCGCCCTGTTCATCGCCCTGTTCGCCCGCCTGTGGTTCCTGCAGGTGCTCACCGGCGATCGCTACGTCGAGCTCGCCGACACCAACCGGTTGCAGACCGTGGTCGTCGATGCGCCCCGCGGCGACATCCTCACCGACCAGGGTGAGGCGCTCGTGCAGAACCGTCCCGCGTTGACCGTCAGCGCGGATCGGCAGGCGCTGCTCGACAACGAGGGACGGCCGCTCAACGAGGAGGCCGAGGTCGCGATCGGCCGGTTGGCACAGCTCCTGGAGCTCGAGCACGACGAGGTCATGGACCGGCTGACGAGCCAGCGGTACAGCCCGTTCCGACCGGTCCCGATCGCCTTCGACGTCGCCCCCGAGGTCGTGTTCACCGTCCAGGAGCACCAGGAACTGTTCCCCGGGGTCGTCGCCGAGACGCTGCCGGTGCGCTCCTACCCGCACGAGCAGCTCGCATCGCACATCGTCGGCTACCTCAACCAGATCTCCCAGGCGGAGCTGGTGGACGAGCGCTACGCCGACTACCGGGGCGGAGACCTGATCGGGCGTGCCGGCTTGGAGGCGTACTACGAACCCCACCTCCGGGGGTCCGAAGGCATCAGGATCCTGGAGGTCAACGCTCAGAACCGTGTCCTCGAGGTCCTGCGCGAGACGCAGCCAACGCCCGGCAACGACCTGATCGTCAGCCTGGACCTCGAGCTCCAGGGCGCCGTCGAGCACATGCTCGCGGAAGGGATGGCCGAGAGCCGCAACTTCGTCCGTGACGACGGCCGCAACCTGCCGTCGACGGCAGGGGCTGCCGTCGTCCTCGATGCCCGGGACGGGGCGGTGCTGTCGATGGCGTCGTACCCGACCTTCGACCCGCGGGAGTTCGTCGGGGGGCTCTCGGAGGACTACGCGGGCTACCTCTACCACGATGAGGACGTCCCGCAGCCCACGATCAACCGCGCGATCCAGGCCCGGTACCCCCCGGGCTCGGTGTACAAGACCGTGACCGGCGCCGCGTTCGTCGAAGCGGGGCTGACCACCCCGGGCGCCGAGCGGCCGTGCCCGTCCAGCTACGAGCAGGGCGGCATCGTCTTCAACAACTGGAACCGGGTCGACGAAGCGGACATGGACCTGTCGACCGCGATCATGCGGTCCTGCGACACCTACTTCTACGACCTCGCCTACGAGCAGTGGCTGCGCGAGGACCGCCAGTTGGACGCCGCGGATCGTGATCTCAGCCAGGCGGATATCGACGAGGTCGTGCCCGAGGTCGCCGACCGGTTCGGCTTCGGCGCGCCGCTGGGGATCGACCTGCCCTCCGAGTCAGGCGGCTACGTGCCGGATCGGGACGGCAAGTACGAGACGTGGTTGCGGACCCGCGACCGCGATTGCCGCCTGGCCGACGAGCTCGAGCCCGGCACCTACGGTCAGCAGGTCTCCGAGGACCGCTGCCGCTTCGGTGGCCGGTGGCGTGGTGGTGACGCGATCAACACCTCGATCGGGCAGGGAGAGACCCAGACGACCCCGTTGCAGGTCGCGGCGTCCTACCTCGCCATCGCCAACGGTGGCGAGCTGCTCCGCCCCCACCTCGGGCGCCGGATCGTCTCGCCCGAAGGTGAGGTGGTGGAGGAGTTCGGGCGCGAGGTGATCGGGGCCCTCGACCTCGACGACGCGACGATGGCGGCGATCCACGACGGGCTGGTCCGCGTCGTCCACGACGACCGGGGGACCGCACGCGATGCGTTCGCGGGTTTCCCGCTCGATGAGATCCCGGTCGCCGGCAAGACCGGGACGGCCGAGCAGCAGCCCAAGGTCCCCTACGCGTGGTTCGCGGCCTACGCGCCCGCCGACGACCCGCAGTACGTGGCCGTCGTCGCCGTCGAGGAGGGCGGCGGTGGGTCCCAGACCGCAGCGCCGATCGTCCGCGGGATCCTCGAGCACCTGTTCGGTATCAGGTCCGCGGAGGAGTGGGAGTTCCTGCTCGGTCCCGAGATCCTGGACTGAGCGCGACTGAGCGCGACGACAGCTCCGACGAGGAGGTGAACGAGGTGGAGGTCGGCTACGGCGAGGACCGTCGGGTCCGCATGCTGCGTGAGCGTGTGCAGCGGCGGTGGGGGTCGGCGTACGCGCCGGTGCGCCACCTCGACCCGGTCCTGGTCGTCACCTCGCTGCTGCTGTCCGGGGTCGGCTTCATGGCGATCTACAGCGCGAAGCTGCAGGCGCTGACCAGCCAGGGGCGGCCGGCGACGGAGTACCTGTCGCGACAGCTGATCGCGTTCGTGATCGGCCTGGTCGCGCTGGTGGTGGCGTCGCTGGTCGACTACCGCAAGCTGCAGTCCTACGCCACCGTGCTCTACAGCGGCAGCGTCTTCCTGTTGTTCCTGACGCTCACCCCGCTCGGGACGGAGATCAACGGTTCCCAACGGTGGCTGGTGCTCGGCGGGTTCCAGCTCCAGCCCTCGGAGCTGGCGAAGATCGCTGTGCTCATCGCCGTCGCGGCCGCGCTCCACGAGGCCAAGGGCGAGCCGGGTGTCGGCACGGTGGGGGTCGGTCTGCTGGCCACGCTCATCCCGATGGGGCTGGTGTTCCTCCAGCCGGACCTCGGGACCTCGATCGTGTTCGTCGGGCTGGCGGCCGCGCTGTTCCTGATCGGCGGCGTGAAGGCGCGCTACCTCGTCACACTCGTGGTGTCCGGGTTCGTCGGCGTGATCGTCGCCCTGCAGATGGAGGTGATCCAGGCCTACCAGCTGGGTCGCCTGACCTCCTTCCTCGGGGCCAGCGACCCGGCGCTCGCGCAGGGCGGGGCCTACCACACGCGCCAGTCGCTGATCGCGATCGGGTCCGGACAGTTCTCCGGCAAGGGCCTGTTCGAGGGCACCCAGACCGCGCTGCAGTACGTCCCGGAGAACCACACCGACTTCGTCTTCACGGTGATCGGTGAGGAGTTCGGGTTCGTCGGCACGAGCTTCGTGCTGGCGTTGTTCCTGCTCCTGGTGTGGCGCGCCCTCCGGATCGCGGTCATGGCCAAGGACCTCTTCGGCACCCTGGTCGCTGGCGGCATCGCGTCGGTCCTGGCGCTGCAGGTGGTGATCAACGTCGGGATGACGATCGGGATCATGCCGGTCACCGGGCTGCCGTTGCCCTTCGTCAGCTACGGGGGGACCTCGCTGATCGTCTGGTTCACCATGGTCGGGCTGCTGCTCAACGTGCACATGCGACGCTTCTGACCACGTCAGCGACACCCCACGATGGTCGGTAGCCTCCGACCTAGGCCGAGCGCCGGTCCTGCACCGGCGTGACCCGGCGCGGGTCCGCCGGCCGGGCGACGGCTACCGTCGCCACCGCCGTCCGGTGGATCCTTACAAGACGCCCCGGGTACGCCGCACCCGTCGCTCACCTCGTCGTCGTCCCCCGGAGGAGCCTGTGCTCGGAGCCGCAACCGCCCAACGCGCACCGGCCACGCCCGCCCCCGGACGGCGGCTCGCGTACCGCAGACCCGGGGCTGCCGCGCAGACCCCACCGTCCTACTGGGACGTGATCGAGCCGCTCCTGTCACGGGTGCGCAAGCCCGCCCAGTACGTCGGAGGTGAGCACAACCAGGTCGCCAGCCCGTGGGAAGCGGCCGAGACCCGGTGGCTCCTGTGCTACCCGGACACCTACGAGGTGGGACAGCCCAACCAGGGCCTGCAGATCCTCTACGAGATCCTGAACGAACGGTCCCACGTGCTGGCCGAACGGGCCTACGCACCCTGGACCGATCTGGAGGAGCTCCAGCGCGACGCAGGGATCCCGACCTTCTCCCTCGAGCACCACCGGCCGCTGTGGGCCTTCGACATCTTCGCCGTGACGCTGCCGCACGAACTCGGCCACACCAACCTGCTCAACCTGCTCGATCTCGGCCGTGTGCCGATCCGGAGCGCGGAGCGTCGCGTCGACGACCCGATCGTGCTGGTCGGTGGACACGCCGCCTACAACCCCGAGCCGCTGGCACCCTTCATCGACGCCGCGGTCATGGGCGACGGCGAGGAGGTCACGCACGAGGTCGACGACGTGCTCCGCGGCTGGAAGCGCGACCACCTCGGCGTGGAGGGCGCTCCGGACGACGGCGCGCGTCGCGATCTCCTGCGCCGCCTCGCGGGTGTCCAGGGGGTCTACGTCCCGGCGTTCTACGAGCCCCGCTACCACGACGACGGTCGGTTGCGCCAGACCGCCGCCACCGAGCCGGGTGTCCCCGCGATGGTCCCCAAGCGCACCGTCCAGGACCTCGAGGAGTGGGCCTACCCCCGCAAGCAGATCGTGCCCATGACCGAGACCGTGCACGAGCGGTTCAGCGTGGAGATCTTCCGTGGCTGCACGCGCGGCTGCCGGTTCTGCCAGGCGGGGATGATCACCCGCCCGGTACGGGAGCGCCGACCGGAGACGATCCAGAAGCTCGTCGAGGAGGGGGTGACCGACACCGGGTTCAACGAGGTCGGCCTGTTGTCGCTGTCCTCCGCCGACCACTCCGCGATCGGGTCGGTGGCGCGTGACCTCGCCGACACCTACGAGGGCACCACCACCTCGCTGTCGCTGCCGTCGACCCGGGTCGATGCCTTCAACGTCACCCTGTCGAACGAGCTGTCCCGCAACGGCCGCCGCACCGGCCTGACCTTCGCGCCCGAGGCGGGCAGCGAGCGCATGCGCGCCGTCATCAACAAGATGGTCTCGGAGGAGGACCTGCTGCGCACGGCGGAGACCGCCTTCTCCGAGGGGTGGCGCCACATCAAGCTGTACTTCATGGTCGGGCTCCCCACCGAGACCGACGAGGACGTGCTCGCGATCGCCGAGCTGGGCATCAAGGCCTTGCGAGTAGCGCGCAAGCACGGCAAGGCCAACAAGGTCACGATCTCGGTGGGTGGGTTCATCCCGAAACCCCACACCCCGTTCCAGTGGTGTGCACAGGACCCGCCGGATGAGATCAAGCGCAAGCTCTCGCTGATCCGGCACGCGATCAAGGACCACGGTGGCCTGAAGCTGCGGACCAACGACCCCGAGGAAGGCGTCATCGAGGGGCTCTTGGCGCGAGGTGATCGTCGGGTCGCCGCTGTGGTGGAGCGGGCCTGGCAGCTCGGCGCGAGGTTCGACGGCTGGCACGAGATGCCCACGCTCGAGACCTGGCGGCAGGCCCTGCGGGAGACGGGGGTCGACCTGGACTTCTTCTCCTACCGGGAGCGCGACGAGAAGGAAGCGCTGCCCTGGGACCACCTCGACAGCGGCCTGGAGAAGGCCTGGCTGTGGGAGGACTGGGAGGACGCCCGGTCGGACAAGGAGCTCGACGACTGCCGCTGGTCACCCTGCTACGACTGCGGGGTGTGCCCTGGCCTGAGCATCGAACACGACACCGGCTACACCGGGGGGTTCCAGCTCCCCGTGCTGCCCCAAGGCCTCGGCGGTGGGTCGCAGGATCTACCGACCGCGCCCGAACGTCACGCGTCGGGCGGATAGGGTCGGGGCTCACGACCCGATGAACCAGAGAGGAGGTGCCGGACGCGATGCAGCGCTACCGGATCCGTTGGACCAAGGAGGGGCGCACGCGCTACATCTCTGCGCGTGACCTGACCTCGGTCTGGGAACGTGGCCTACGTCGCGCGGACCTCCCGATCGCGTACTCCGAGGGTTTCACCCCGCATCCCAAGGTGTCCTTCCCGGATGCGCTCCCGGTGGGGTTCGCCTCGACCGGTGAGTACGCCGAACTGACCTTCGTCGCGCCCCTGGCCCCGGATCGGGACCTGGCGCGGCTGTCCGACACCCTGCCCGCAGGGATGGACATCACGACCTACCTCGAGGTCCCCGATGGCGCGCCGAAGCTCGCGCGCATGCTTCGGGCGACCCTCTGGGAGCTCGTCTGGCCCCCGGTCGACGTGACCGAGCTGACCGAGCTCCTGAACCGACGCAGTGACGAGCTCGTGGCCAGCGAGCGCGCCGAGGTGATCCGACGCCGTCCCGACGGCGACAGGACCATCGACGTGCGCCCTGCCCTGCTCGCGATCGCAGCGTCGACGCGTCCCACCGCCGGTGGTGACGTGTGCACCGTCCTCCGAGCGGTGCTCCGCAACGACGGCCCGACCGTTCGACCGACCGACCTCCACGCCGCGCTGTCGCGCGACGATATCGCCGAACCCACGCTGTACCGGCGTGTGGCGCAGGGCGAACACGTCGCCGACGGCTTGCACGAGGCGCTGAGCGCGGCGGTCGTCCCCTTGGTCCCTGACGTCGACGCGGAGGCCGCCTGACCGACAGCGAGCCACCCGTGACCGAACCTTCCCGAGAGCCCGACGGCAGCCAGAACGCCGAGGGAACGACGACAACCGACCCGACGGACAACGCTGGAGAACCGAGACGCCGCACCAGCAGGAGCCGCAGCCGCGGCCGGTCCGCGCCGTCCTCGACCGAGCCCTCGACGGGGTCGGAAGCGCCGCGTGAGCGGACCGATCCGTCGTCAGCGGAGTCCTCCGACGACGCGACCGGCGAGGGATCGGGGCACAAGCGCCGTCGCCGTCGCGGTGGGCGTGGCCGAGGTCGCGGACGTGGTGGTGCCGGCGGGTCCGGCGTCTCGGGGGGCGAGCAGGGCGCCGGGGCGGCCACGGCCGAGGGTGCCCCGAAGGGTGACGGCAAGGACGGGGGTGCC
>CAYVJT010000027.1:0-9279 GCA_964451855.1 uncultured Actinomycetota bacterium | reverse complement strand
GGGTGCCCCGAAGGGTGACGGCAAGGACGGGGGTGCCAAGGCCGCAGGCAAGGAGGGGGGCTCCGGTAAGGGCTCGGGCAAGGGCGCATCGAAGGGCTCCGGCAAGGGCGGTGGCTCCGGCGAGGGCGGTGACACCTCCGAGGGCTCCGAGGTCGAGGACGCCATCGCCAAGGGCGGCACGCGCATGGCCGCGAAGCGGGGGCGCAACGACGCTGGCGGAGGTGGGCGGCGCAAGTCGCCGCGCCCGGGCGGTGTCCCGGAGGAGGTGCGCCGCGCGATCCTCGACGGTCCGCCACGCACGATGCTCGTGACGGCGGGGGAGGACCGCACCCAGATCGCGGTGCTCGAGGACCGGTCGGTCGTCGAGCACTACGTGACCCGCAAGGAGGACGTCACCTACGTCGGCAACATCTACATGGCCCGGGTCCAGAACGTGCTTCCGGGCATGGAGGCGGCCTTCCTGGACATCGGCAAGGGCCGCAACGGTGTGCTGTACGCAGGGGAGGTGCTGTTCGACGAACTCGACCTCGAGGAGGGGGCGGACGAGCGCATCGAGAACGTCCTCAAGACGGGCCAGAAGGTCCTGGTCCAGGTCACCAAGGACCCGATGGGGACCAAGGGGCCGCGTCTGACCATGCACCTGTCGCTGGCGGGGCGCTACCTCGTCCTCGCGCCCGATTCGGACCTGTTCGGCATCTCACGCAAGCTCACGGACAAGGAGCGCGACCGGCTGCGCAGCATCGTCAAGAAGGTCAAGCCCGAGCACCACGGCGTGATCGTGCGGACGGCAGCCGAGGGCGCGACCGAGGAGCAGATCACCGCCGACATGGAACGCCTCCTGGTGAAGTGGGGCAAGGTCCAGGACGCCGCCGAGGAGGCCAAGGCGCTGACCGCCGTGTACGAGGAGCCGCCGCTGGTCGTCAAGGTGATCCGCGACAACTTCGGCCCGGAGTTCGAGCGCTGCGTCGTCGATGACGAGTCGCTCTACCACCAGGTGCGCGGCTACCTCGAGGAGGTCGCCCCGGAGCTGATCGACAAGGTCGAGCTCTACGGACAGCCGACCGCCGACGCGCGGGCTCGGGCCGCGGGTGCGCCACCCCTGGAGATCGCCCCGACCAACGGATCGGGGGGCCGGGCATCGAACGGCGCGAACGACGGGGACGACGCGGCGCGGGACGCCTCCGGGGGGGCCACTGACGGTCCGGCGACGGACGCCGACGCGTCCACGACGCAGACCGACGAGCCAGCGAAGGACGACGAGCAGCGCTCGGCGCAGACGCCGAGTCCGGTCGTCGCGGTGGACCTCGGCGCCGCGGCGGAGCGGCGCGCCGAGCTGCCCCCGCTGTTCGATGCGTACGACGTCACCGACCAGCTCCGCAAGGCGATGGGCAGGAAGGTCTGGCTGCCCTCGGGCGGTTACCTGATCATCGAGCCGACCGAGGCGATGAAGGTCATCGACGTCAACACGGGCAAGTTCACCGGTGGCTCGGACACCAACCTCGAGGAGGTCGTGCTCAAGACCAACCTGGAGGCCGCCGACGAGATCGTCCGGCAGTTGCGCCTGCGTGACATGGGCGGGATCATCGTCATCGACTTCATCGACATGCTGCTCAAGGCCAACCAGGACCAGGTCGTGCGACGACTCAAGCGCGAGCTCCTGCGGGACCGCACCAAGACCCGGGTCTCCGAGGTGTCGCGGCTCGGTCTGGTGCAGATGACGCGCAAGAACGTCAGCCAGGGCCTCCTGGAGTCCTTCAGCCACGCCTGCGAGGCGTGCGAGGGCCGGGGAGTGATCTCCGAGCTCGACTGACCCCTCACCGACCGTCGTCCCCTCGCTGTCCGTGGGCCCGCGTGCGAGGCGGCCACCCAACCGGTCACCCCGCGAGGCGGCCGGTCGGGTCGTCGGTCGCGCGTACGCCGCGCAGCGCGATATCTCGATGTCGAGACACGTCGCGGCGAGCCGGTACCGTGGCCGGCCGTGACCGTCTCCGCTCGCCCCACCCCTCGCGACCCCGCCACCTCGGGGTTGCTGCGTCGTGCTGGGCGGGTGATCCGCACGGCGCTGACCAACGCGAAGGGCCCGTTCACGCTCGGCCTGTCGGGTGCGGTCCTGTTCGCGGGGATGACGGTCGCGGCCTCGATCGTGCTCGGGTGGGCCACCGACGAGGTCCTGTACCCGATCGTCGAGGCCGGCGAGATAGATGCACGCCTGCTCACCGTCGCGATCGTGGCCATCATCGGCGTCGGGTTGTTCAAGGCCGCCGGGGTGATCGGACGCCGTCTCGGCGCCTACATCGCCCAGTTCCGGTTGCAGTCGCTGTACCGGCGCAAGGTCACCCGCCGCTACCTCGACCTGCCGTTGTCGTGGCACCGTCGCCATCCCACGGGTGAACTGCTGTCCAACGCCAACGCCGACGTCGAGTCGGCGTTCTTCATCGCCGCCCCCCTACCGATGGCGCTGGGCGCGACCCTGCTGATCTTCGTCACGGCGGGACTGCTGATCGTGACCGACGCCTTCCTCGCGGCGATCGGCTTCAGCGTCGGACCGCTGCTGGGGTTCGCCAACTGGTTCTACCAGCGCCGCATGCGCCACGCCGCGACCGTGGCGCAGCAGGCCCGTGCCGACGTGGCCGAGGTGGCCCACGAGTCCTTCGACGGCGCCCTGGTCATCAAGACCCTGGGCCGCGAGGACGAGGAGGCCGACCGGTTCCGCGCCACGACCGAGGACCTGCGCGACAAGATGATCGTCGTGGGTCGCCTGCGGGCCTTCTTCGATCCGGTGATCGAGGCGCTCCCGAACGTCGGGATCCTGCTCGTGCTGCTCGTCGGCACCTTCCGGGTCCGGGATGGTGCGCTGACGCCGGGTGACCTGGTGACCTTCGCGTACCTGTTCCGCCTGGTGGCGCTCCCGATCCGGGTGTTCGGCTGGTTGCTCGGTGAGTTGCCTCGCTCCGTCGTCGGCTGGGATCGCATCCAGCGGGTGCTGCAGGCCGAGGGCCACATGGAGCACGGCGACCACGCGACCGACGGCGAGGGCGCTGCCACGGTCAGCTC
Organism: uncultured Actinomycetota bacterium; assembly: GCA_964451855.1. Taxonomy (GTDB): domain Bacteria; phylum Actinomycetota; class Nitriliruptoria; order Nitriliruptorales; family Nitriliruptoraceae; genus CSSed11-175R1. Next base: position 6,225 of record CAYVJT010000027.1, on the reverse strand, counting down.
CGACCGGGTGGCCTTCCACCACCCGTCCAGCGCCCGCGAGGACCTCTCCGGCCCGGCGGCCGCGGCCGAGGTGCTCTCCGAGGACCACCGTCGGGGGATCTCCGAGGTGTCCTTCGACATCGAACCCGGTCGTACGGTCGCGTTGGTCGGTGCCACCGGGTCCGGTAAGTCCACCGTGGCGGCGCTGCTCGTGCGCCTGTTCGATCCCGACGACGGGCGCATCCACCTCGACGGCCTGGACCTCCGGCAGCTGCGCCACGACGAGCTGTCGCGCAACGCCACGATCGTCTTCCAGGAGGCCTTCCTCTTCGACGACACGGTCCGCGGCAACATCGACCTGGGTGCCGGCTACAGCCACGACGAGGTGGTGGCCGCAGCCAAGCTGGCGCGCGCCCACGACTTCATCATGGAGCTGTCCGACGGCTACGACACCATGGTCGGGGAGCGGGGTGCCACGTTGTCCGGTGGGCAACGTCAGCGCATCGCCCTGGCTCGGGCACTGATCCGCCAGCCACGGCTGCTCGTCCTCGACGACGCGACGAGCGCCGTCGACCCGTCGGTGGAGTCCGAGATCCTGCGGGGACTGTCGCAGGCCGAGCTGCCGTCCACGGTCGTGCTCGTCGCCTACCGGCAGGGCTCGATCGCCCTCGCCGATGAGGTCATCCTGCTCCGGGACGGCGCGGTCGCGGCGCGGGGCACCCACCACGAGCTGCTCCGCGAGGTCCCGGCCTACCGCGACCTCGTCACCGCCTACGAGCAGCAGCACCTCGACGACGGCGACCCCGCAGGCGGTCTCGGTGGCGATGACGTCAACGGTCACGAGGTGGGGCGATGAGGGTCACGGGCATCACCCCTCCCCCTGAGGAGACCCACGAGCCGGCCGAGGGCGCGTGGCGCACCGTCGTCCGTGGCGTGTCGTTGAGCCCCGAGCTCCGGGTCGGGCTCCCCGGCACCCTCGCGCTCGCGCTGTTCGCCACCGCCGGGCGCGCCATCGTGCCGATCGCCATCCAGCAGACCCTCGACCACGGGATCACCCCCGAAGGCGTGGACCTCGGGTTCGTCGGGCGGATCGCGCTGTTCGCCGGTCTCGCGGTCGTGTTGACCGCCACGGCCAGCGGCTGGATGAACTACCGCCTCGCCGCCGTGGTCGAGACGGCGCTGTCCAACCTGCGGGTCCGCGCCTTCCGGCACATCCACGACCTGTCGATGCTGCACCAGGCGGCGCAGCAGCGCGGCTCGCTGGTCAGCCGCGTCACCTCGGATGTCGATGAGATCAGCCGCTTCATGCAGTGGGGCGGGTTGAACCTGATCACCGCCACGGGTCAGCTGATCGTCGCGACCCTGGTGATGTTCGTGTACTCGTGGCAGCTGGCGCTGGTCGTGCTGATCGCCTTCGTGCCCTTCGTCGTGGGGGCGCGGTGGTTCCAGCGACGGCTCACCCGCGCCTACATGAAGGTCCGCGAGAACGTGGGCCGGCTGCTCGGGGTCGTGGCCGAGGCCGTCGTGGGCGCACCGGTCGTGCGTGCCTACGGCATCGAGGAGCGCACGCAGCACCGTCTCGACGACGCCATCGAGCAGCACCGCAGCTCGGCGGTCAAGGCTGGGACGCTGTCGTCGTCGTTCTCCGGGACGGGCGAGGTCTTCGGGGCGGTCGCCGCAGCCGGCGCCCTCGGGGTCGGGGTGTGGCTCGGTGTCGACGGCACGGTCACGCCCGGGACCGTGGTCGCGTTCCTGTTCCTGATCACGCTGTTCGTCGATCCGGTGCTGATCGCCGCCGAGGTGATCAACGAGGGCCAGAACGCGGTCGCCGGCTGGCGGCGCGTGCTCGACATCCTCGATGTTCCCCCGGACGTCGCGGACCCTGGCGAGGACGGCGTCGACCTCCCGGAAGGTCCGATCGGTGTGAGCTTCCAGGACGTCGAGTTCCGTTACCCGGGGCCGGGTGAGAGCGCGAGGACCGCCTCCGGGCCGCTCGTGCTCCAGGACGTCAACGTCACGATCGAGCCGCAGACCCGCGTCGCGGTGGTCGGCGAGACGGGCTCGGGCAAGACGACCTTCGCCAAGCTGCTGACCCGCCTGATGGATCCCGTCGGTGGTGCGGTGCTGCTCCAGGGCGTCGCGCTCGACCGGGTCCGGTTCTCGTCGCTGCGCCAACGGGTGGTGATGGTCCCACAGGACGGGGCGCTGTTCGACGGCTCGATCGCCGACAACGTGCGGATGGGCAAGGATGACCTCAGCGACAGCGACCTCGGGCTCGCCTTCATCGAGCTCGGGCTGGCCGACTGGGTCGACGAGCTGCCCGACCACCTCGCGACCCGCACCGGTGAACGCGGCAACGCCCTGTCGGCCGGGGAGCGGCAACTGGTCGCGCTCGCGCGCGCGTACGTGGCCAACCCGGACCTGCTGGTCCTCGATGAGGCGACCTCGGCCGTCGACCCGGCCACCGAGGTCCGCCTGCAACGCGCGCTCACGGGGCTGACCCGTGGTCGCACGACGATCACCATCGCTCACCGCATGTCGACCGCGGAGGCCGCGGACGAGGTCCTGGTGTTCCACGACGGACGGCTGGTGCAACGCGGCCACCACACCGAGCTCGTCGCGGAGGGCGGGGTGTACGGCGGACTCCACGCGAGCTGGGTGCGCGGTACCTCCAGTGAGGACGAGCGTGCGAGCAAGCGCCTCGTGTGAGCCGGTGACCGTGCGAGCCAGGGTCGGCCGAGGGCCTACCCTCGCGGGCACGACCGTCGAGGGGGTTGACCCGTGACCACGTCAGAACGTCCGCTGGAGCAGGGAGGGACCCTGCCGCTTCCCGAGCCGGACGAAGCGATCCCGGCGACCTCGTCCGCCGACCTCGACGCGGCCCTGCGCACCCTGCGCGAGCGCGCGCCGGCCTGGACCTTCACCGACCTGGTCGCCCGCATCGTCCTGCTCGACGAGCTGATCACCTCGACGCTCGACGCGGCCCCGGCATGGGTGGTCGCCGCCGAGGCCGCCAAGGGGATCGCGCCCGGCTCAGCGTCCAGCGGTGAGGACTGGGGATCCGGCGTGATCACCCTGGTGCGCAACCTCGCGCTGCTGCGCCGCACACTGAGCGACATCGAGCGGACCGGCCGTCCCCAGCCCCCGGGGATCGACGTGCGGCCCGATGGTCAGGTCGCGGTCGAGGTGCTGCCGGTCGATCAGATCGACCGGCTGCTGTTCACCGGGTTCACGGGTGAGGCGCGGCTGCGGCCCGGCGTGACGCAGCTCGAAGCTGAGGCGCGGATGGGACGGATCTACCGTGAGGGCTACGAGCCACGCGCCGAGGTCGCCCTCGTCCTCGGGGCCGGCAACGTGTCCTCCATCCCGTCGATGGACGCGCTCTACCAGCTGTTCGCGCTGGATCGGGTGGTCCTGCTGAAGATGAACCGGGTCAACGAGCACGTCGGTCCGCATCTCGGTGAGGCGCTCGCGCCTCTGGTGCGCGACGGCTTCCTCCGCATCGTGTACGGCGGGCGCGACACCGGGGGTTACCTCACCGACCACGACGAGGTGGATGCGATCCACGTCACCGGCTCCGACAAGACCTACGACGCCATCGTCTTCGGTACCGGGGACGAGGGGCAGGCGCGCAAGGAGCGGGGCGAACCCCGCCTGGACAAGCCGGTGTCCGCCGAGCTGGGCAACGTGACGCCGGTGATCGTGGTCCCGGGCCCGTGGAGCCAGCGCGACCTCGACCTGCAGGGCGAGAACATCGCGTCGATGCTCGCGCACAACGCCGGGTTCAACTGCATCGCGGGCCGGCTCGTGGTCCAGCATCGTGCCTGGTCCAAGCGGCGGGCGTTGCTGGAGGCCATCCGCGCGTCCTTCCGCGAGGCGGAGCAGCGCTACCCCTACTACCCGGGAGCGGAGCAACGTTGGGCCGCGTTCCGCGACGCCTACGGCCACGCCGAGGTGTTCGGCTCCGACGCGGACGGCGAGGTGCCCTTCACCTTCATCCCGGACCTCGAGCCAGACGATCACGGCCTGGCCTTCCGGACGGAGGCGTTCTGCTCGGTGATGGCGGAGGTCGCGCTCGACACCCCGCGGTCGATCCCGGACTACCTCGACGCTGCTGTGACCTTCTGCAACGAACAGGTGTGGGGCGACCTGGCCGTCTCGTTGCTCGTGCACCCCCGCTCGTTGAAGGATCCGCTCGTCGCCGACGCGGTCGAGCGTGCGATCGACCGGCTGGAGTACGGGACCGTGGTGGTCAACCACTTCCCGGGTGCGGCCTACGCCTTCGTCTCGCCCCCGTGGGGGGCCTACCCCGGCGGGACCCCGACCGGCAACGGCTCGGGAACCGGCGTGGTGCACAACACCTACCTGCTGGAGGACGTGGAGAAGTCGGTCGTCCGGGGGCCCTTCCGACCGGTGACCAAGCCGCTGTGGTTCCACACCAACACCGCCCTATCGCGCATCGGACCGCAGCTCGCCGAGGTGTTGGGCACGGGCTCCAAGCGCGCGCTGCCTCGCGTGCTGTTCGAGGCGATCCGCAGCTGAGGTCGCGGATCGCGGTGGCCATCACCCCGGTGGGGCCGGCTGCAGCTCGACCAGCTCGAAACGGCCCGGGTCCTCCTCGACCTCGGCGTCGCACGACAGGTACGCCGCGGAGCCCAACGGCACCTTGCGCACCGTCGCCGACCACGGGTCGCCCTCCACCCGGAGGCGCACCGACGTCGAGGTGGCGGAGGTCTCGCTGGCGGAGGTCTCGCTGGCGGTGACGACCACCCCGGAGAGGGCCGTCACACCGAGCTCGCGGCGGACGAACGCCTCGGCCGCCTGTTCGGGACGGGTCAGGTGGCTGCGACCGCGCAGGTGGACGTGGGCTACCTCGCCGTCGAGGTGGCGGGCGGCGACGCTGGTCGCCGAGTTGGGATCGAGCCCGCCGTAGACCAGGCCCTCGGGGAGGACGACGAGGTTGGCGGCGAACCGGTGACCGCCGAGGTGGCTGGACTCCCAGACGGCGCCGGCGTGCTGGTCCGCCAGGGCGGCGGCGACGGGTCGACCGGCGCTCGCGCAGCAGCGATCGCGCTTGCTGTGGGCGCAGACGAGCCACACGGGCCCGGTGACCGGTGCGCCCAGACCGGGTGCGCCGGACCCGGCCAGCCGTTCCACCGGCAGATCGGCGAGCTCGGCGTCGCTCGTGATGTCGAGCGCCTCGGCCCAGGGTTCCGGGCCGGCGTGCACGAGCAGGACCCGACGTCCGCGGCTCGCCGAGGCCGGGGTGGCGGGTGGTGGCAGAGCGTCGTCGGAAGGGGCGCCGCTGGAAGGGCGGCGGAGCAGCTGCACCCTGACGGGCAGGTCGGCGGTGGCTGCCGCGATACGGGCGCCGATGGCGGGATCGAGTCCCGACGCGGCCAGGGCATCACGGCCCCACGGGCCGGGCTGCTCGATGAGCAGCCAGCCGGTCGCTACGGGTGCGGTGCCAGCCAGCGGCTCGGCGCGTGCCCGCGCGAGGTCCATGCACCTGCGCTCCACCTGCCCTCCTCCGCTCGGCGCGGCAGCCTACGTCCCCACCGGCCCGGTCCGGTGTCCGGGTGGCGGTGCGACGAGGTCGGCGGCGCCCGGGGCCCGCGTTGCGGCCTCCCCCCGGGGGGAGCGCACGGCTCGGTTGACCCCGTCCCCGCCCGCGGGGTACCTTGCCCTTCCGCGTGGTGCGCCCACGGCGTGCTCGCACGCTCCCGCTCCACGATCCTGCTCGAGTCCTCGCATCCCCGTGCTGCGGTGCCTCGCGGTCGCCGGTCGACCGTTCGCCGTCTGTGCCCGGCTCGCATGCACCGGCCCCGGCGCGGGCAGCGACGACCATCATCACCAACGCGCGGACCGGACGGTCCGCGACCACCCCACAGGAGGCCACCGTGTACGCGGTCATCGCCACGGGCGGCAAGCAGTACCGGGTCGAACCCGGTCAGGAACTCACCGTCGAGAAGCTCGGTGGCGAGGTGGGCGAGCGCCTCGACCTCCCCGCGGTCATGGTGGTCGACGGCGACGACGTCACCGCCGGGAAGGACGTCGCGGACCGGAAGGTCAAGGCCACGATCCTCGGACACGACAAGGGCCCGAAGATCCGGGTCTTCACCTACAAGAACAAGTCGCGGCAGCACAAGCGCCGCGGCCACCGTCAGCAGCGGACCAGCATCCGGATCGACGAGATCTGAAGCATCCCCCACCGATCACCCAACTGATCATCCCCAACTGATCATC
>CAYVJT010000026.1:0-24514 GCA_964451855.1 uncultured Actinomycetota bacterium | reverse complement strand
GATCCGCTCGAGTTCGTCGACGACCGCCTGGACGTACTCCACCGTGATGTCGTCCGGGACGGTGGTGACGTCGATCTCGGGATCGGGTGGCGGGGGTTCCGCGTCGTCGGCTTCCGGAGGTGCTTCCGCGGAAGCAGCTCCGTCGCCCTGCTCGGCAGCCTCGGGTTCAGCCGATGGCTCGTCCTCGGCGGATCCCTCCAGCACCTCGCGGATGTCCTGAAGTTCGCCCGCTGTATCAGCGTCCGACGTGCACCCCGAGAGCATCACGGCTGCGATGGCCGTGATGCTGGCGATCCCCCGTGCGCTCATCTCGTCTAACCCCCGAGGACGAGCCAAACCTAGCCTGACGGCGTCAGCTTGCAAGAGGCAGTTCGTGGACCTGTGGACATCTGCTGCGGGTGAGCCCGTCGGACCCAGGTCGGTGACGTCGGCTCAGCTGGACACGAGGACGTAGGCGGTCATGGGCGTCGGCTCGAAGTCGCTGGTGCGTCGGTACCCGAAGCTCTCGTAGAACGCATGCTGTGCCGGATCGTCGTCGGTCAGGAGGACCTTCTGTCGGACGTGGGCGAACCGGTCGAGGCAGGTGGCGAGCAGGTCTCGGCCGATGCCTTGCCGCTGGTGTTCGGGGCGGACCAGGATGTCCTGGAGGTAGAACACGGACACGTCGTCGGAGAGGCCTCGCGCGAGCCCGACGAGCCTTCCCTCATCATCGCGAGCTGAGACGACGAACGTGGAGTTGGCCACCGCCCTGGCCAGGTCCTCGGCCGTCCGCGTGTACGCCGACCACCCCACGGAGGCGTACAGATCAAGGAGTTCATCCCCTTCGAGGTCGCGCTCCAGTGTCAGGTGCATGGACAACCCTCGAGGCTCGTGGCCGAACTCGCCGGGGAACGGCCGGGTGATGACTGGGGCGGCGGATCGCCTCACCCGTCAGGACGTGTTCGAGATGCTCTGGCGGTAGCACCTGCCACGCTTGGGGCTCCGCGTCGGTGACGGTGGGCATGGCTACCGCGCTGATGGCGCATCGTCCTGCCCACGCTACCGAGGTGATCGCTGCCCAGTGGGGTCTCATCGAGCCGATCCTGCCCCGCCCAACCTGACCGGCCGCTAGGAGAAGCACCCCCGCCGAGTCCGCGCCAGCGCCGTCGCCCCTCCCCGTGATCGAACCGAGGTGAACGGCGGCCACAGCGTCCACACCGCCGCTTCCACCCGGCCGATCCCCACGATGCCGGTCAGGGTGGTGCCGTGGGCGTCCGAGGCGGCGTCGAGCTGGCGGTTGACCTGGCGGTTGACCCGCTTGATCGCGGTGTGGTGGTGACGCAGATCGGCGAGCAGGGATGCCCGGGATGCGTCCGCTCCGTCGCCGTGGTCAGGCGAGCTGGCCGAGATCCGCTGGGACAGATCCGGAGACCCGCGGTTGACACCCGTCGCCGTGTCAGCGATGATCCGGTCATCATGATGACTTCGCCGCCCACCTCCCCGGTCGTCCGCGACCGACGCACGGCGATCCCGCTGTACGCACAGCTGCGCGAGACCCTGCGGCGCGACATCCGCGAACGGGGGTTGCGGCCCGGCGACCGCATCCCCACCGAGGCGCAGCTCGAAGCCCAGTACGGGGTCTCGCGCGCGACGATCCGACAGGCGGTCGGCGACCTCGAGCTCGAAGGTGTGCTCCGCCGTGTGCAGGGCAAGGGCACCTTCGTCGCCACGCCGAAGATCCAGCACGTCCCGGTGCTGACCTCCTTCTCCGACCTGCTGCGTAGCCAGGGCCACGAGCCCTCCCACCGGCTGCTCGAGTCCTCGGTCGTCCCCGCTCCCGACGAGGTCGCCCAGGGCCTCGCCATCGAGGTGGACGAGCCGTGCCGCTACCTGTGGCGGCTGTTCGCCGCCGACGGGGAACCCGTCGGGGTCTCCCAGACGTGGCTGCCGCTGTCGGTGATCGGCGACGCCGACCGCCGTATCGACCAGGGCGCCGCGCAGGACCGCTCGCTGTACGAGCTGCTCGACGAGGGCCCGGACGGGCCCCTGCTCCACCACGCCTCGGAGACCATCAACCCCTCGCCCGCGGGCGCGTCGGAGGCCGACCTCCTCGGCTGCGAGGTCGGCACGCCCCTGCTGCTGATCCACCGGGCGACCTTCACCGCCGACGACCGTCCGCTCGAGTGGACCCGGCTGGTGTTCGTGCCTGGCCGGTACGAGTACCGCGTCGAGCTGCGCCGCCCCCCTGACGCCGCTGAGCCGGCACAGCGAGGCCCGGCATGAGCGCCCCCGAGCCCTCCGTCAACGAGATCCGCGCCGCCGTCGCCCAGATCGTCGGGCAGCTCACCGAGGGTGGCACGGTCCCGGGCGCAGCCTCGGCAGCCCCCGACCGGTCCGCAACACCGTCGGGAGACGGCGAGGGTGGCACCCCGTGGCCGCTGACCTCGCTGGCGATCGGCGCCGACCACGGCGGCTACGCCATCAAGGAGGAGCTGGCCGCCGACCTCCGCGACCGTGGGTTCACCGTCCGCGACTGTGGCACCCGCAGCACCGAGTCGGTGGACTACCCCGACTTCGCCCACGCCGTCGCGCAGCTCGTCTCTACCGGCGAGGTGCAGGTGGGCATCGTCATCGACGGCGCCGGCATCGGCTCCGCGATGGCGGCCAACAAGGTGCCCGGCGTCCGGGCGGCCACCTGCTGGGACGTCTCCTCGGCCCGCAACAGCCGCGAGCACAACTACGCCAACGTCCTGTCGATCGGCGCCGGTCTCCTTGGGGACAACCTCGCCCGTGAGGTCGTGGACACCTGGCTCGCGACCCCGACCGGGGCCGCCCGACACGGCCGCCGCGTGGCCAAGATCATGGCGATCGAAGAGCGCTACGGAACGAGACCCGCGTGAACAACGACCAGCTGATCGAGACGATCACCCAGGAGGTGCTGCGCGCTCTGGGCCGTGACGGCGAGGCAGAGGGCTGCGCCGACTGCAACGGCACCTGCGCGTCCAGCTGCTCGGACAAGGTGCGCCGGTTCGTCGACACCGGCACGAACCGTGTCGGCTTCACCGGCAACGGCGCGCAGGTCCCGCACGACCTCGCCGCCTACATCGACCACACCCTGCTGCGCCCGGAGGCCACAGCCACCGACATCGACACACTGTGCGACGAGGCGCGCCAGTACGGGTTCGCGTCGGTGTGCGTGAACTCCTACTGGGTGAAGCGCGCCGCGACCCGCCTGCGCGGAAGCGACGTGGTGGTCGCGTCGGTGATCGGGTTCCCCTTCGGTGCCGCGCCGCCGGAGATCAAGGCGATGGAGGCCCGCCGTGCGATCCGTGACGGCGCCCGAGAACTCGACATGGTGGTCAACATCGGGGCGCTCAAGAGCGGCGACCACGAGGTGGTCCGCCAGGACGTCGGCAAGGTCGCTGAGGCCTGCCGCGAGGCCGGAGCCAAGCTGAAGGTCATCATCGAGACCGCCTACCTCGAGGACGAGGAGAAGGTCGTCGCGTCCTACATCGCGAAGCAGGCCAAGGCCCACTTCGTCAAGACCTCCACGGGCTATGGACCCGGCGGCGCCACCGTCCACGACGTGCTGCTGATGCGCGAGACCGTCGGCCCCGACATGGGGGTCAAGGCCTCCGGCGGGATCCGCACCCGCGAGGACCTGCAGAACATGGTCGCGGCCGGCGCGACCCGGATCGGCGCCTCCGCCGGCGTGGAGATCGTCTCCGGCGGCAGCAGCGACAGCGACTACTGACAGCGACCCCTGACCCCCGCCACCGCGTGGCGACCCACCGGACCGACCACGACGACGTCACACACGACCACAGCAAGGAGCACGCATGGCAAGCGGGATCGAGCTACGTGCCTACTGCTACCTGGACAACCTCCAGCCGCAGTACGCCGCGTTCCTGGGCACGGTGGCGCAGGGGTTCCTGCCCCTGGCCGGTGACGCCTCACTCTACGTCGAGGTAGCACCAGGTATCGAGATCAACCGGCTCACCGACGTCGCGCTCAAGGCGGTGGACGTCAAGCCGGGGATGCAGGTCGTCGAGCGGGTCTTCGGACTGCTCGAGATCCACGCCGACGAACAGTCGGCGGTGCGTGAAGCGGGCGAGTCGATCCTCGACGCGATCGACCAGACCGAGAGCGACCGCATCAAGCCGGACATCCTCTCCAGCCAGATCATCCGCCGGGTGGACGACCACCACGCGCAGATGATCAACCGGATGCGTCACGGCCACATGCTGATCCCGGGCCAGACGCTGTACGTCCTCGAGTGCCAGCCCGCCGCGTACGCGGCGCTGGCCGCCAACGAGGCCGAGAAGGCCGCTGACATCAACGTCCTGGAGGTCCGGGTCTTCGGCTCGGTCGGCCGGATGTACCTCGGCGGTGAGGAACGCGACGTCGAGGTGGGCTGGCAGGCGGCGGTCGCGGCCCTCGAGTCCCTGGAGGGACGGACCGCGTCGCGATGACCCCCAACGACCTGTAGGACCCCAGAACCCGACCCAGACGTACCCAGACGTACGACCCGATGCGAGGAGAAGGACCGATGGCAGAAGCCCTTGGGATGATCGAGTGCCGGAGCTTCCCGGCGATGGTGGAAGCGGCCGACGCGATGGTGAAGGCGGCCAAGGTGGAACTGGTCTCGTTCGAGAAGACCGGCGGCGGCTACGTGACCGCGGTGGTCCGCGGCGACGTGGCGGCGGTGAAGGCCTCCGTGCAGGCCGGTGTCCTCGGCGCCGAGCGCGTCGGCGAGATGACCAGCAGCCACGTGATCGCCCGTCCGCACGCCGACGTCGACCAGGTGCTGCCGCTCGGCCGTGGTGGCGACGACGATTCCTGACCGACGCCCGCGCGAGCCGGCCTCCGGGTCGGCCGCGCGGCGGGGTCCGCTCCGGTCGGCCCGATCGGCTCCCGTCACCCCAGCGAGGACGCCGGGACGGCACACAGGCTGATCGCGAGGCCGGACACACGAGGCCGGACACACGAGGCCGGACACACGAGGCCGATGACGAGGAAGGTGGTGGCGCATGCTGCTCGGACGGGTCGCCGGCACGTTGGTGGCTAGCCGCAAGGACCCCTCGATCGAGGGGCACAAGCTGCTGCTCGTGCGCACGCTGGACATCGAAGGTGAGGAGACCGGCCAGTTCGTGGTCGCCATGGATGCGGTCGGCGCCGGGGTCGACGAGGTGGTGATGGTCGCCCAGGGCAGCTCCGCCCGGCAGACCGACGTCACCCGGGACCGGCCCTGCGACGCCGTGGTGATGGCGATCGTGGACTCCTGGGAGGTCGAAGGCCAGGAACGGTTCCACAAGTACCGCCAGGCGGGTGAGTCATGAGCCCGCTGCCGCCCGAGGAGATCCAGGCCATCATCGGCCGGGTCCAGCAGCGGCTCGGTGAGCACACCGACGGGGCGGGCAGCGTGTTGCGCGGCCAGGACGCCCTGTCGAAGGAGGCCGAGGAGCAGCTCGGCGATGGCGTGTTCGCCACGGTGCCGCAGGCGGTGCAGGCCGCCGGTCGTGCCTTCGAGGCGTTCGGTGCCGCAGGCTTGGAGGTACGCAAGCGCATCATCGCCGCCGTGCGCGAGTCGATGCTGGAACATGCCCAGGAACTGGCCGAGATGGCCCACGTCGAGACCGGCCTCGGCCGGGCCGCCGACAAGGTCGACAAGAACCGCCTGGTCACCACCAAGGCCCCCGGCCCGGAGGACCTCGAACCACAGACCTCCACCGGTGACCAGGGCATGACCGTCACCGAGTTCGCCCCGTTCGGGATCGTCGCGGCGATCACACCGACGACCAACCCGACCTCGACGATCATCAACAACACCATCTCGATCGTGTCGGCCGGCAACTCGGTGGTGTTCAACCCGCACCCGGCGGCGAAGCAGGTCTCGGCCTACAACGTCCGCCTCATCAACCGCGCGATCGTGGCCGCAGGCGGTCCGCCGGACCTGGTCACCGCGGTCGCCGAACCGACCATCGCGACCGCCAAGGACCTGATGCACCACCCCGATGTCCGGCTGCTGCTGGTGACCGGTGGGCCGGGGGTCGTCCAGGAGGCGCTCAAGACAGACAAGCGGGCCGTCACCGCGGGCCCGGGGAACCCGCCGGTGGTCGTCGACGAGACCGCCGACATCGATCAGGCCGCCCGCGACATCGTCCGCGGTGCGTCGTTCGACAACAACGTCATCTGCACCGACGAGAAGACGACCATCGCCCTGGCACCGATCGCCGACCGGCTGATCCAGGCGATGGGCCGCCACGGCGCGTACGTGCTCAAGGAGCACGAGCTCCGCCGCATCGAGCGGGTGATCTTCGCGGAGATGGGACCGCCCAACAAGCCCGGTCGGATCAACCCGCAGTGGATCGGCAAGGACGCGGCGAAGATCCTGGCGGAGATCGGCGTGCGCGCCGATGGTGACGTCCGACTGCTGGTCGCCCCCGTCCCGAACGAGCACAACCTCGTCTGGACCGAGCAGATGATGCCGATCATGCCGGTCACCCGCGTCCACGACGTCGATCGGGCCATCGACCTCGCGCGCCGCTCCGAGCACCTGTTCCGCCACACCGCCGGCATCCACTCCACCAACGTGGACGTCATCACGCGGATGGCACGGGTCATGAACTGCTCGATCTTCGTGGCCAACGGCCCCACCTTCAGCGGTCTCGGACACGGCGGCGAGGGCTTCTGCTCCTTCTCCATCGCCACCCCCACCGGTGACGGCATGACCCGTCCACGCACCTTCTCCCGCGAGCGGCGCATCGCGCTCGTCGGCTCGCTGCGGATCGTCTAGCCATGGACCCCTCGATCGCGATCCTCGAGCTCGCGTCCATCGCCCGCGGCATCCGCGTGGGTGATGCGATGGTCAAGCGCTCGCCGCTGGACGTGCTGCGGGCCGGGACGGTGCACCCCGGCCGCTACCTCGTGCTGGCCGGCGGGTTGACCGCCGACGTCGAGGAAGCGGTCGATGCCGGTCGCGAGGCAGCCGGGGACGCACTGCTCGATCTGACCTTCCTGCCCGACGTCCACCCGGACGTCGTCGCGACGCTCGGCGGGGTCCGGCGCGAGGGTGGCGAGGCGCTGGGCGTCGTCGAGACCAGCACCGTCGCCGCAGCGGTCCAGGCGGCCGACGCCGGCCTGAAGCACGCCGACGTCGCCCTCCGCGACCTGCGCCTCGCGGACGACCTCGGCGGCAAGGGCTACGCCCTGTTCGCCGGCCCGGTCAGCGAGGTCGAGGTGGCGGTCGACGAGGCGGTCGCGCGCGTCACCCACGCCGCAAACGTGATCGAACACCTGGTGATCGCGCAGCTGCACGAGGAGATGGACGCGCTGCTGGTCGCCGACGCACGGTTCCTCCCACACCTGACGGACGCACGGAAGGGCGGCTGATGCAGCTCGGACGGGTGATCGGCACGGTGGTCTCCACGGTCAAGGCCGCGGGGCTGGACGGGGTGCGCTTCCTGCTGGTCCAGCCGCTCGACCGCCAGCAGCAGCCCAAGGGCGACCCGCTGGTCGCCGCCGATGCCGTCGCGATGGCGGGACCGGGCGAACTGGTCCACTACGTCGGCGCGCGCGAGGCCGCGCAGGCGCTGCACGAGACCTTCGTGCCCGTGGACCACGCGATCGTCGGGATCGTCGACGAGGTGCAGGAGGCCGGCTCGTGAAGGTCGCACGCGTCACCGGCACGATCGTCTCGACGATCCAGCACCCCACGTTCGACGGCGACAAGCTCCTGCTGTGCGACGTGCTGGATGCCTCGGGCCAACCGGGCGGCAGCTACGTCATCGCCGTCGACCTGGTCGGCGCAGGCACCGGCGAGACCGTGTTGATCCTGGACGAAGGCACCTCAGCACGGCAGGCCGTCGGCATCCCCAGCGGGCCGCTACGCACGATCGCCGTCGGCATCGTCGACCAGATCAGCGACGACGACGGCACCTGGAACGCGCCCGCCTGAGTGGGAGGCCCACGTGGCCAGCACCGAGGTCGTGCCATCGTCCGGGGCTACGCCCGTCACGCTGGCGGAGGTGCTCGCGACCGACGCCTTCGCAGGAGCTGAGGTACTCGCGGGTGCCGACGGGCTCGACCGGCTGGTCGAGCGGCTCACCGTCATGGAGGTGCCCAACATCCAGCAGTGGGCCAAGCCCCGCGAGTTCCTGCTGACCAGCGCCTACCCGATCCGTGACCGGTTGGACGAACTCGTGGGGCTCGTCGCTGATCTCGACGACGCTGGGCTCGCCGGTCTCGGCATCAAGCTGGGTCGGTACCTGGAGGCACTGCCGCCGGGGGTCGTCGAGGTGGCCGACGACCGGGGTTTCCCGATCATCCAGCTGCCCCCCGGCGTGACCTTCGACGAGTTGCTCACCGAGGCGTTCACGGTGATCCTCAACCGGCACGCCGAGAAGCTCGCTCGGTCGGAGCGGATCCACCAGGCGTTCCTCCAGACGGTGCTCCGGGGTGAGGGGCTGGAAGAGATCGTGCGTGATCTCGCCGAGCTGCTCGGTGCCCCGAGCGCGATCGTGTCCCCGCACGGTGGGGTGCTGGCGTCCACCCGTCTCGAGGAGCTCTCCATCGATCCCCACCTTCCGCTGGAGGTCGACGTGCCGACGGGGCGAGCTCGGTCCGGCGAGCAGGAGATGGCCTCCGTGGCCGTACCGATCTCCGCCGGCGCGCATCGGTACGGGCACGTCGTCGCCCTCGCAGCTGACGCTCCACCGACCGACGAGCTCATGGCGCTCGAGAGCGCTGCCACGGTCGCCGCGCTGGCCCTCACGAAGGAACGTGAGGTACGCGCCGTCGAGGACAAGTACCGATCGGACCTCATGCACGAGCTCCTGCGTGGCGCCGAGGACGCCGATGATGCCCGTCGTCGCGCGATCGGCTTCGGGTGGGACCTCGACCGCGCGCTGACCGTGCTGGTGATCCGCAGCGATGACGCCTCGGCGGCGGTGTCCGCCGAGGCGTTCCTGGACCGCCAGCCGCTATGGAGCGCTCTGCATCGGCTCACCACCGAGCGTGATCCCGCGGCGGCGATGGTGCACTTCACGCACGAGGTGGTGATCCTCACCCTGGCCTTCCCCGAGGACGCCCGTCGCGAGGCGACCGAGTTCGCTCGTCGGCTCAAGGAGGAAGCGCTCCGGTCGGTCAGAGCTGCGGTGTCGGTGGGGGTGTCGCGTCCGGTGGACACGATCAGCGACGTGCCTCGGGGCTACGAGCAGGCGAGCCAGGCCCTGATCGTCGGGCGACGTGTCAGTGGTCACGGAGCGGTGCGGCACTTCGACGACCTCGGTGCGTACCGCCTGCTGGCCCTCGTCGAGGATCCCGCGGAGCTGCGAGCGTTCGCTTCCGAGGTCCTCGGTGAGCTCGACGCGGACACCGACACGGCAGCCGACCTGCGGCGGACCCTGCAGGTCTGGCTCGACTCGGGGGGCAACGTCGCGGAGACGGCCCGACGGCTGCACTTCCACTACCACTCCATCCGCTACCGCCTCACCAAGCTCGAGGAGCTCGTCGGCCCGTTCGTGACCGACGGACAGCTGCGCCTCGACCTCCAGCTCGCGCTCCTGGTCCGCTCGATGCAGGGCGTCGACTCCTGAGTCCAGAGGTGAACGGGGGGCCAGAGGTGAACCTGGCTCGACGGAACGCGACGTTCGCAACATCTGAGGATCGAAGCCCGTAACCCCCTGAACTTCTGAGGGTCTCTCCGGCATCCGCGACCCGTAGTGTCGCGCACGTCCCTGGCACACCGTTCGGGGGCGCGCTCCCTGGGAGGGGAACGCCGGTGTGGGAGGGCTTCGACCGCTGGCTCGTCATGCCATCGATCACGACCAAGGACGGTTCACCGAGATGGGTCTTCGACTGGGCATCGACCTCGACGGCGTGGTCGCCGACTTCAACACGGGGTGGATCACCGCGTACAACGATCGCTTCGGAGCCAGCCTGGCTCTGGAGATGGTGAACTCGTGGGACAGCCCCATCGAGTTGACGCACTTCCCCGACATGACCGCGTTCTGGGCGTGGGCGCAGGACCACGGCGGGGTCAGCGTCTTCCGCCACCTCGAACCGTATCCCGGCGCCATCGACACGTTGCAGGCGTTGGACCAGGCCGGCCACGACATCGTCATCCTGACGGCGAAGCCGGACTGGGCGGTCCACGACACGCTGGGGTGGATCAGCGACCACCGCATCCCGATGCGCGAGATCCACTTCGCCGAGCACAAGCACACGATCGCCTGCGACATCTACCTCGACGACGCCCCGGAGCAGGTGCGTGCGCTGGCGAGTCACCGGGGATCGGTCGCCACGATCTGCCGCTTCGTGCGGCCGTGGAACGACCCGGTCACGGACGCCGTGGACATCCACGACTGGGACGAGTTCCACGTCCTCGTGAAGGAACACGAGGAGGTGGTGGCCACCTGAAGCGACCGCAGCTGCGACGCCGTCCATGGCCGTCGCCGCGAACCACCGGGCCAGCAGATGGGCCCCGGAGCATGGGAACGATCGCACCTCGGCCTGAGGGCGCCTTACCAGCAAGGAACCAAGGGAGGTTCTGACATGAGGATGAACAAGCTCGGGGCACTGACCGTGGCGGCGCTGCTGCTCGCCGCGTGCGGCGGTGCCGATGACCCGGACAGCGCAGCAGCGCCTATCGCCGAAGAAACTGCCCCGCAGGACGCCGAGGAGGGCGAGGACGAAGCTTCGGACGAGGAGGAGACGGCCGACGAGCGGGCTGACTGGCCCGAGGAGCTCGTGTTCGGTTTCGTTCCGTCACGTGAAGCGGACGTGCTCGTCGAGAGCGCGGACGAGTTGGCAGCCGTGCTGAGCGAAGCCACGGGGATCCCGGTCGAGCCGTTCATCAGCCAGGACTACGTCGGGCTGGTGGAGGCCATGGCCTCGGAGCAGGCGCACATCGGTGCGTTCGGACCGCTCGCGCTCGTCCGCGCGATCGACCGGGCCGGTGTGGAGATCATCCTGCAATCCGAGCGACGCGGCACCTTCACGTACCACACCCAGTACATGACCAACGAGCCGGACAAGTACTGCGACGACGAGCCCCAAGCTGACGACAACGGCTTCCTGTGGTGCAACGGGACGCTCGAGGCGTCCGAGGGTCCCGTGGGTGAGAGCGCCATCGCTCGCATCGACGGCCCCACGGCCTTCGTCGATCCCTCCTCCGCCTCCGGCTACCTGATCCCGGCACTGCAGCTCATCGAGCAGGGCCACGACCTCAACGACCTGGCCACCATCTTCTCCGGCGGCCACGACAACTCGGTCAACGCCGTCTACCACGGCGACGTCGAGGTGGGGCTCTCGTTCGACGACGCCCGGGTGATCATGGCCGAGGAGCTCTCCGACGTCGGTGAGCGGGTGGTCGTGTTCGCCTTCTCCGAGGAGATCCCCAACGACGGGATGGCCGTGATCGGCAGCCTGCCGGACGACCTCAAGCAGCTCATCCAGCAGGCCCTGGTCGACTACGGCGCCACCGAGGAGGGGCAGGAGGTCCTGTTCAACCTCTACGAGATCGATGGGCTGGCACCCGCGACCGCGGACAGCTACGACGTGATGCGGCGGGCCGACGCCGAGCTCGGCGACCAGTTCGACGGCTGAGCCGCTCGGGGACGGGGTCGGTCCCACGCCGGCCCCGTCCCTCGGCTCCTCGAAGGAGGTGCGTGATGATCCGGTTCCGCAACGTGAGCGTGGAGTACCCGGGAGGCGTCCGTGCGCTCGAGGACGTCTCCCTCGACATCGGTGCCGGGGAGCTGGTGGTCGTGGTGGGGCTGTCCGGTGCAGGCAAGTCCACCCTCGTGCGCACCATCAACGGGCTGGTCCGGCCCACCGCCGGCACCCTCGAGGTCGATGGTCGTGACATCGGTAGCGCATCGAAGGCAGAGCTGCGGGCGATCCGATCCGACATCGGGATGATCTTCCAGGGCTTCAACCTGGTGAAGCGCACGAGCGTGCTCAACAACGTGCTGATGGGCCGCCTCCACCTCGTCCCCCGCTGGCGCACGATGCTGGCCATGTATCCCCGCCAGGATGTCGAGGTGGCGATGCAGGCGCTCGAGCGGGTCGAGATCGTCGTGAAGGCCTACGTGCGCGCGTCGAACCTCTCGGGTGGGCAGCAGCAGCGGGTCGGCATCGCACGGGCGTTGGCACAGGACCCCAAGGTGATCCTCGCGGACGAACCCGTGGCGTCGCTCGATCCGCCCACCTCGCACGTCGTCATGCGCGATCTCCAGCGCATCAACCGCGAGCTCGGGATCACCACGGTGGTCAACCTGCACTTCCTGGACCTCGCCCGCGCCTACGGTGACCGGATCATCGGGCTGCGCGACGGCAGGATCGTGTTCGACGGTCCGGGCAGCGCCGCCGACGAGCAGGTGTTCGAGGACATCTACGGCCGGTCGCTGACCGCCGATGACGTGCTGCAGGCCAAGGCCGAGCTGTGAGCGTCGCCACCGCCCCGAGCCAGCCTTCGTCGACCCGACCACCGAAGCCGCCGGTCTCCTGGAAGGTGCCGGCGGGCATCGTGCTGTTCATGCTCGTCTCCTGGTGGGCTGGCAGCGGGCGCTACGGGGTGGGCTTCTCCGTCCCTGAGCTGCTCTCCGGTCTCGAGCGCGGCCAGCGCATCATGGAGGACCTGCTCGACCCGCGTTGGCAGGCCTGGCGTGGGCTGATCGGCCCGTTCATCGAGACGCTGCGCATCGCGATCCTGGCGGCGCTGTTGGGCTGTGGCGCCGCCTTCGGGATGGCCGTGCTGACGTCGCGCATCTCGGCTCCCGGGCTCCGCTCGTTCCTGGCGGGCAAGGCCGTCCTCAACGTCGTGCGTTCGATCCCGGACCTGCTGTACGCGATGGTGTTCGTTGCGGTGTTCTCGATCGGCCCGCTCGCCGGCATCGTGGCGCTGATCCTGTTCAACATCGGGGTGGTCGGCAAGCTCACCTCCGAGACGATCGACGGCATCGACACGGGCCCGCTCGAAGCCGCACAGGCCGCAGGTGCCAGCCACAGCCAGGCCGTGCGCACCACCATCGTCCCGGCCGTGTTGCCCAACTACGTCGCCTACTCGCTCTACGCCTTCGAACTGAACCTGCGTGCCTCGCTGGTGGTCGGTTTCGTCGGAGCCGGCGGCATCGGCCAGGTCCTGTTCGTCGCGCTCAACGGCTTCCGCTACGACGTGGTCTCGCTCATCGTCATCTTCATCTTCGTCATCGTCTTCCTGGTGGAGTCGGTGTCCATCGCGCTTCGTCGGAGGCTCGTATGACGGCTCCCCACGTCTCGACCACGGACACGTCAACGCCGCCAACCACCGCGGAGAAGGCGGTCCGTCCCGACAAGCCTCGACGCTACGGTCCGATCGGGCTCATGCTCACGGCAGCGGCAGCCGGGTTGTGGGCCGCGTGGACCTCCGGCATCGATCCCGCAGCGATCCTGCGCGGCCCCCAGCAGCTGCTGCGCATCCTCGGCCTGATGCTCCTGCCGCCCGACATCGGCACCGTGCCTGGTGCGCTCGGCGGCATGCTCGAGTCCCTCCAGATCGCTTGGGTCGGCACGATGATCGGCGCGGTGATCAGCCTGCCGCTGGGGTTGCTCGCCGCCAAGAACGTCGGTGGCCGCCTCAGTACCACGGTGTCACGCCAGGTCCTCAACCTGCTGCGTTCGTTGCCCGAACTGGTCCTTGCGATCCTGTTCGTCTCGATGATCGGTCTGGGGCCCTTGGCCGGCGCCCTGGCCATCGGCCTGGGCTCGATCGGGACGCTCGGCAAGCTGACCGCCGAGGTCGTCGAAGGCATCGATCGTGGTCCCATCGAGGCTGCTGAGGCCGTGGGAGGGAGCCGCTTCCAGGTGCTCCGGTGGGGCGTGATGCCACAGGCGCTGCCCGAGATCATGGCGTTCTGGCTCTACCGCTTCGAGATCAACGTCCGCGCTTCGGCGATCCTCGGCCTGGTCGGGGCTGGCGGGATCGGCGGGATGCTCGCCAACTTCCTGTCGTACCGGCGCTACGCCGCCGCAGGGATGGCGATCCTCATCGTGATCGCGACCACGATCGCGATCGACATGGTGTCGTCGAGGATCCGCCGGCGCATCATCGCGGGCCCCAGCGGTCCGATGCCGAAGGCCGACCCGGTCCCAGCAGCCGATGCGCTGTAGTCGACCGACCCATGCAGACGACACCACCTGTGCCGGACGGTGGTGGCCGTGATCGAGCAGTCGCTCGGGATCGGCGTGGTCGTGGCCTTCGCGCTCGTCAACGGGATCAACGACGGTGGCACCCTCATGTCGCTGGGCCTGCGTAGCGCGGTCTCGCGACCGTGGCTGCGCCTGCTCGTGCTCGTTGCCGTGCTCGGGGCCGCTCCGCTGTTGATCGGCACCGCGGTGGCGAACACCCTCGTCCAACGCCTCGTCAGCTTCGAGGGTGCGGTCGGGCAGGGGGCGATGCTCAGCGCGGTCGTCGGCACCCTCGCCGTCGTGTGGCTCCTGACGTCCAGGGGCTGGCCAACCAGCCTCACCCTCGGCCTCGTCGGCGCCCTCGCGGGCGCGGGGCTGGCGGCGGGTCTGCCGGTCGGATGGGGCATGATCGGGCTCGTGCTGCTGATCGCGGCGATCGCGCCGGTCGTCGGGGCCATCGGGGCGATGGCGTTGCACCGGCTCATCCGACGGCTGTTGACCGTCGCGCCGGGGATCCGGCGCCACCTCCCGTCGGCAGGGCACCTGTTGCAGTGCCTCGCCTACGGCACGAACGACGGCCAGAAGATGCTCGCGGTGCTGGTCCTGCTTGCGGGGACCACGACGGTCGTGACCGAGGTGTCGCTCACGCTGTGGGCCACGGTGGTGCTGGTGTTCGCGGGTGGCACGGTCCTCGGGATCGCTCGGGTCGGCCCGACCATCGACGGCAAGATCCTGCCGGTCCGGACCCAACAGGTCTCCTTGGCCCAGCTGTCGGGGGCCGGAGCCGTGCTGGCGAGTGCTGTGGTAGCCAGTCCGGTGAGCTTGACACAGGGGTTGTCCGGCGGGCTCGTCGGTGCGGGGGTCAGCGTGACGCCCAGACGTATCCGCTGGGGAGCTGTCGGCCAGATCGGCATCGCCTGGCTCGTGACCCTGCCAGCCGCCTTCGTCGCCGGCGCGCTCCTGACGGCGATCCTCGCGGCGGTGCGCTCATGAAGCTTCGTAGCCAGCTACGCCACGCGATCGCCGATCTGAGCGGACGCGGCCAGCACCGACTGGTCGAGAGCCTCTGCGCACAGGTGCGCGTGGCGCGAGAGGCCGTCGGTGTCGCGCGAGATGCCATCGGAGGGCAGCTCGACCTCGCTGTCGCACGCGCACGCGTCGGCCAACTCGAGGGGGAAGGAGACCATCACCGCCGTGAGCTGGTCACGGTGCTCGCGCACACGATGGTCATCCCCATCGACCGAGAGGATCTGTTCCGACTCTCCAGATCGGTCGATGACATCCTCGACGACCTTCGGGACTTCGCACGCGAACTCGATCTGTTCGGTCCGGAGGTCCGCTCACCGATGTTCGATCCGATCCTCGGTGCGATCGCGGCAGCCTTGGATGAGCTCGAGGGTGCGGTGGGCCAGCTCGCCACGGATACTGCCGCAGCCGTGGAGGGATCGATCCGCGCGAAGAAGCGGGGCAACGAGGTACGACGCAGCTACCAGCACGCGATCGCGAGGCTGCTCAGCGGCGAGGTCTCCAGCGTCGCGCTCCGGCAACGTGAGCTGCTGCGACGCCTCGATCTGGTCGGGCTCCAGATGGCCGAGGCCAGCGATGCCTTGGCAGACGGAGGGCAGAAGCGCGGGAGCTGAGGTCGCGATCCCCGCGCGGGTCGTTGCCCTCGTGCAGGTCAGCCCATCGGACCGGCGTCAGTTTGGGGGCGTCATCCCGACCGTGCTCCTCGGGACCCGGACGGCCGATCGCCTTCGGTCCCTCGCTCGTCGGGCATAGAGGGCACGGGTGGTGGATCTGTTGGCTCGCAGGGACGGATCGTGCTGCCCCGGGCGTTGCGCGAGCAGCTCGGCTTGACCGGCGAGTTCGAGATCACCCGCGGTGCCCGGCTGGGAGACCGACACCGACGCTCACCGTCGGCACCAACGAGCCGACCTCGATCGGGCCGGCAGCGAGCCGCGGCTGCGTCCGGATGTTCGATGAGGACTCCATCGAACCGTTCAAGGTGGCGCCACGCACAGGCGGTGCGCAGCACGTAGAGGATGGCGTTGACGATCCCGCGGCGGGGGTGCTTCTCGTGACGGCCGGTCAGGTTGGGCGGGGCAGGATCGGCTCGATGAGACCCCACTGGGCAGCGGTCAGACCGGTGGCGTAGGCAGGACGATGCGCCATCATCGGGGTAGCCATGCCCATCGTCACCGACGCGGAGCCCCAAGCGTGGCAGGTGCTACCGCCAGCCCATCTCAGACCCGTTCTCAGCGGCGATGATGCCAGCTACCTCGTGGAGGTCCTCGGCCCGACGAGCAGCCTCACCCTCGCGTCGGACCAGGATCGCCGGGATGCCGACCGCTTCGGCGCCCGCCACGTCGGCCTCCGGGTTGTCGCCGACCATCCACACCGGTGAGGGTCTGTCGGCGACCTTCAGCGCATGCTGGAAGATGCCCGGGTGTGGCTTCTCGAACCCGACCCGCGCCGACGTCACGACCGCGTCCACCTGCGACGACAACCCGATGTCGTCCACCAACTGGCCCAGCTCCGGGACGTGGTTGGAGACGATCACGTGCCGCCAGCCATCGTCGCGGAGCTCGTCGAGCACCGGCCGGACGTCGTCGAAGACCTCCCAGCCGTCCGGGTCGAGGAACCGGGGCCGGACCTGCTCTGCCAACCCGGGAGCTCGCGTCGCCCTGATGCCGACCGCGACCAGCGTCGACGCCAGGACCGAGGTGACCTGCCCCCACCAGGCCCTCGGATCGTTGAGCTCAGGGTGCGGGTGGTTCGGCTCGTGCCACGGGAACCCATCACGCAGGAACGTGCGGATGTCCTCGAGGCTCGCCCCGTGGTCGGGCTCCTCGTCGTCGAGGATCTCGACGAGCACCTGGCCCCACAGCCCGGGACGTCGGGCGAGCGTCCCATCGAAGTCCCAGAGGATCGCGCGCGACACCATCCCTCCTTCGCTCCAGCTCCTGGCAGGACACCATCACCCCTCCAGGCCCCCCGTGTGATTGCGTTGGGAAGGGGTCGCGCTCCGACCGTGACAACACGGCGGTTGCGCCTATGTCGGTCGGTTGACCGCGATCGTGCCGTGCGGAGCGCTGTCTGGATGCGCGGGTGGCTACAAGCTGCGGTCTTCGTAGTGGCGGCCGGTTCCCTGCCAACGGGCCTTCCTGCTGCGGCCATTCGCCGCGGGGACTGTCTGAATAACCGTCTAACGGACACTCCCACACAGAGAGGCGTCGTGTTGCTTTACCCGCGGCGGCGCCATCGCCGTGGTTCTGCGCGGCGATTCCGAACAGAGACGCAGCGCATTACGCTCCGCCGGGATGCGCCGGAAGTGGTAGCTCTGGGCGAGACTTCAACTTCGTGAGGGTGCCGGGAGCAGCAGATCCCGAGTGGTTGCACGCACCGTCGCGGGGTGTCGGGGTCGTCGGCGATCAGATGGTTGAGCTCGACGCCGTTGGGCACACGGAGTAATGCGGTGCGCCTCGGCAACGCCTATCGCATCCGCTGCCAGCTGAGGAAGTAGGTGTGGGCCAGTTTAGAGACATGGCCCAGGTCTTCGTGCCGGACACCTCCCGTGTTCCTTACGAACCGGGCTCGTACTCGCAGTAGGTGGCGAGCACGCGGGAGTAGACGCCAGGCCCGTCCCCTATCGTCCCCTCGGGGACTCCTATGGCCTCTTCGTAACTGTCAGGAACGCTCCCTTCGGTCGCGACCATCGAGGTCCACTCGCCGGGGCCAATGTGCCACTCGCCGTGCGCGTAAGCCGTAGCCCACCACGACCACGACACACCGATGAACGGGCAGCCCTTGCCCTGGCTCTCACCTTGGCTCTGTTCCTGGCTCCGTTCCCAACCCTGGCCCGGGTTTTCGAAGTCATCAGCAGCCGCCGGTACTGCCATCATCCCGATGGCCAGCAGTAATGCAGCAAGTAGCGTGATGGACCTCTTCATGTGCTTCTCCTTGTTCGTCTCGACCCCATGAGATGTTCATGAGGCTCTGGCTACGCAGGGCGCGGTCTCATTGGCACTCCGCCGGGCAGAGTCCCCGAACCACGGACCGCGAACGCCGAACCCCGTCAACTTCCGAAGCGCCCGCATCACGTGCCTCCCTCTTGGTCGTTCCCCCTGGCCGCCATACCGATCGTGGTTCATGTCTCCTCTCACTCGGGCGTGGCCACTCTCGTGCGGGGCCACTGGTACAGAAGCACTGTGGCTGTGACCGCTTACGCGACGCTCAAGGACCGCTCAACACCGTCGTTGAGCGCGGTGGACGGGCGCGACTGGCCGCAGCGGGTCACCGTGCCGGTCCGCGCCGTCAGGAACCACGACGCGCTCGAGCCGCTACGGTGGAAAGTCGAGATGACCCGATCCTGCGTGGGGGCGATCGGGTGGGCGTGAGGGATCGTCCTCACGGTCTCGCGACTGAGCCGAACCGCCCGCAAGGTGGTGGAGCAAAGGGTCGACGTGCAGTTCTTGGTGCTGGGGCCGGTAGAGGCCACCACGGCTGGTGGGGACAGCCTGCCGGTGGGCGGCCCCAAGCAGCGACTGGTCCTCGCGCTGCTCGTGACCGCTGCTGGTCGGGTGGTGCCAGCCGACCGCCTGGTGACGGCCCTGTGGGCGGGGGATGCTCCCGCGGACCCGCGCCGCTCCCTGCAGGTCTACATCTCGAACCTGCGCCGGACGCTGGACAACGTCGTCATCCAGCATCGCGACGACGGGTACGTCCTGCACGTCGACCCCGGACAGGTCGATGCGCTCCGCTTCGCACGCCTGATCGACGAGGGCGAGGAGCAGCTTGCGGACGATCCCGGCCGCGCCGCGACAACGCTCAGGGAAGCGTTGGGTCTGTGGCGGGGTCGGCCCTTCGGCGCGCTCGCGGACGAACCGATGCTGGTCGCCGAGGTGGAGCGGCTGGAGGAGCTGCACAGGCGCGCGAACGAGCTCCGCATCGATGCGGAACTCGCACTCGGTCTCCACGCGCAACTGGTCGGTGAACTCCGGGAGCTGACCGCGAGCCTGCCCCTGCGGGAGGGCCGCTGGGCGCAGCTGATAACGGCGCTGCACCGCTCCGGACGGCAGGCCGAGGCGCTGGACGCCTACGAGCGGGCGAGGCAGACGCTGGCCGAGGAACTGGGGATCGACCCCTCACCGCGCCTCCAGGCACTCCACACCAAGGTGCTGCGCCAGGTCCCTGACCACGACGACCTGGTGGACGCTGAGGCACCGTCCCGCGTCCTCACCCCACCGTCCGCCACGCCGGGTCCGACGCCCCGCTCGGCGCGCAGCTACGAGCTGATCGAGGAGGTCGGCTCCGGAGGCTTCGGGGTCGTGTACCGGGGTCGGCAACCCGGGGTCGACCGGGATGTCGCCATCAAGGTCATCCGTCCGGAGCACGCCAACGATCCGCGGTTCGTCCGGCGGTTCGAGATCGAGGCCCAGACGATCGCCAGGCTCGAGCACCTGCACATCGTGCCGCTGTACGACTACTGGCGCGAGCCTGATGCGGCCTACCTGGTGATGCGCTGGTTGCGCGGGGGCAGTCTCGCCCAGGCGCTCCGGCGAGGCCCCTGGAACCTGCGCCCTGCCGCGGAACTGATCGCCCAGGTCGCCGCCGCGTTGGACGTCGCCCACCGTTACGGGATCGCCCACCTCGACGTCAAGCCGGCGAACGTGCTGCTCGACGAGGAGGACCACGCCTACCTGTCCGACTTCGGCATCGCCCGAGGCATCGAGGATCCGCCGGTCAGTCCCGGTTCCGCTCCCTACCTGACCCCCGAGCACATCAGCGGAGGTCCACTCACCGCTGCGACCGACATCTTCGGGCTGGGATTGCTCGCCTTCGAGCTGCTGACCGGCCGCCACCCCTACGAGGGAGAGACGCCGGACTCGTTGGCGCAGCGGGTGCTGCAACAACCCCTGCCGACGCTCCGGGAGCTGCGCAGCGACCTTCCGGCGTACGTGGAGGACGCCCTGTCGCGCGCGACCGCCGTCGATCCCGACGATCGGTTCGCAAGTGCCGGCGACCTCGCCTCCGCCCTCCGAGCCAGCAGCCGCGAGGAGCCGATCCAGGCTCCCGCGGTCATCGCGGCTCGGAACCCCTACAAGGGCCTGCAGGCGTTCCAGGAGTCGGACGCCGACGACTTCTTCGGACGCGAACACCTCGTGCGCCAGCTCATCGACCGGCTCGGACACGAGGGCACCTCGGGACGGTTCGTCGCCGTCGTAGGCCCCAGCGGGAGCGGGAAGTCGAGCCTGGTCCGTGCCGGCCTCGTGCCGGCCGTGCGACGTGGCGAGGTCGCCCACTCGGACCGGTGGTTCGTCACCACCATGGTGCCCGGCGCAACACCCGTTGCGGAGCTCGAACGGGCACTCATCGATGTCGCCATCGCTGATCGCGACCAGATCCGCGCTGCTCTCCTCGGTGGCGATGGCGGCTTCGCTCGAGCGGTGGAGCTGGCCCTGCCGGACGACGGCAGCCAGCTCCTGCTCATCATCGATCAGTTCGAGGAACTCTTCTCGGTCGCGTCGGACGCGGAGCGGGAGGAGTTCGTCCGTCTGCTCCAGCACGCGGTCACGGACGCCCGTTCACCGTTGAAGGTCGTCGTGACGCTGCGAGCGGACTTCTTCGACCATCCGCTGCTCGATGCACGGCTCGGCGAGCTCGTCGCCAGCCACACGGTTGCTGTCGCGGCACTGGCGGCGGAGGAGCTCGAACGCGCGGTCGTACAACCGGCACGGGCTGTCGGCGTGCACGTCGACCGTGACCTCACAGCACAGATCGTCGGCGACGTGGTCCAAGCGCCAGGCGCCCTACCGCTGCTGCAGTACGCCCTGACCGAGCTCTTCGCTCGCCGGGCCGGCGACCGGCTCACGCTGGACGGCTACCGCGCCATCGGGGGAGTCCACGGTGCCCTGGCCGGGCGTGCCGAGGCGCTGTACGCATCGCTCGATGCCGCCGGCAAACAGGTGTGCCACCAGCTGTTCCTCCGCCTGGTGACGATCGGCGAGGTCGGCGCGGAGACTCGGCGGCGGGTGACCCGGGAGGAACTCGCAGGCCTAGCCAGTCCCGATGTCCTCGACGAGGTGCTGGAGACCTACGGCCGTCACCGGCTGCTGACCTTCGACCGCGAACCGGCCACGCGCGCACCGACGGTGGAGGTGGCGCACGAGGCACTGCTGGAGGCGTGGGATCGCCTGCGCAGGTGGATCGACGACGCGCGCGACGATCTGCGCATGCACCGGCGACTCGAGGCCGCGGTCGACGAGTGGCGTGACTCTGGGGGCAGCGACGGCTACCTCCTCGAGGGTCCCCGCCTCTCGGTGTTCGAGGAGTGGGCCGACCGGTCGCTGCTGTCGCTGACGACCGACGAGCGCGCCCTGCTCGACGCCAGTCGCGACGCCGCCGACATCCGGGCCGACCGGGAACGATCGCGACGGCGACGGGAGGAGCAGCTGGCGGAACGATCGACGACGCGGTTACGCGCGCTGGTGGTCGTTTCCCTGCTCGCGGCGGTCGTGGCCACGACTCTCGCGGCGGTGGCGTTCGGACAGCGTGAGCGGGCGCTCCAGGAGGAGCGGATCGCGACGGCGCGCGGTGTGGCATCCGCTGCCATCGCTGAGCTCGAGGTCGATCCCGAGCGCAGCATCCTCTTGGCCATCGAGGCCGTCAACACCACCAGGGAGGCGGACGGAACGGTACTGGCCGAGGCGGAGACCGCCCTCCGGCGCGCGATCATGGCCTCACACGTTGAACAGCGTCTACCGGGCGGCGGCCAGCTGAGCATCGCCCCTGACGGTCGGATCGCCACCGTCGCTGCTGACGGGACGCTGGCTATCCGTGATCTCGAGCTGCTTGAGCCCCACGTCGAGCTCGAGGGGTTCGCGTTCGACCCGGAGGCAGGGATCGAGGAGCGGTGGATCGCGCTGAACGACGACATCGACTTCTCACCCGACGGGTCGTCGATCGTCGCCGCGGGTGCCGACCTGCAGGGAACGATCCTCGACGCCTCCACCGGGGAGAACCAGGTTCGTCTCGACGGCGATGTGTACCGACCCGCGTTCAGTGCGGACGGCGACCTCGTGATCGGGCTCATCCCGAACCCCACGGCCACCGGCTGGGAGGCGGCCCGGAGCGTGGGGGTGTGGGATGCTTCGACAGGGACGCTCCTCCAGCGGATCGATGGCCATCTCGATGCCGTCCGGACCCACGAGCTGAGCCCCGACGGTTCCTGGCTCGCGACCGTGACCGAGACCGAGGGCACGCGTGTCTGGGACCTCGAGTCAGGAGACCTGCTCTGGCACGTTCCCGTGACCGACGAGACCGTGCCGGTGTACTCCGTCGCCATCCACCCTGAGGGCGATCGGATCCTGCTCGGCGGCCAGGACGGATCGATCCTCGTGCGGGACACGACGGATGGGGACCTGCTCGATGTGTTCACGGGCCACAAGTCACTCGTGAGCGACCTCGAGGTCAGTGCGGATGGCGGACGTGTGGTGTCGGCCTCCAACGTGAGCGCACGCGTATGGGACAGCGACACCGGAGAGGAACTCGTGGCCCTCCGCGGACACGAGGGCAACCTCGCAGGAGCAGTGTTCCACCCTGAAGGCGCCAGGGTGGTCACCACCAGCGACCAGGACGACACCACCCGTGTCTGGAACGTTGACGAGCTCGGGGGCTTCGAGCATGCAGCGTTCCCAGGGACGTACAAGGGAGTTCGCGCGGGTGTGAGCTTCAGCCCTGACGGCCGCCACATCGCCGTAGCCGGGCCCGGGAACGCGGTTCACATCCGGGATGTCGCGACCGGCGCGGACGTGCGCACGCTTGAGACCCAGCACCCTGTCCGCCTCGTCGCGTACAGCCCGGACGGGAGCACGATCGCCGCCAGCTCGGTGACCGGTAGCGAGGGGACGACGCCAGACCAACGGCAGGAGCAGGTCCATGCCTGGGATGCCACGAACGGAGAACCCCTTGGTACCACCGCGATCACGGGGTTCGCGTATCCACTCTGGGATCTTGCGATGAGCGAGGACGGGGACGCCGCCGCGATCGCGACGAATCCTGGTCTCCTCCAGATCGTCGAGGTGGACAACGGCACCGAGGTGCTCGTCTACGAGCACGACCGCGGTCCCGTCTACCACGTGTCGTACACGCCCGAGGCTCGTCAACTGGTGGTTGGCGCTCAGGAAGCCGGCCTGGTGATCGATGCCGCGACGGGCGAGGTTGTGCACGATCTCGACGTCGAGCGGTCCGTCATCGACGTCGCCTTCCTCGATGACGAGCGCATGGTGACCAATGAGGTGCACGGCCTCGTGCGCGTGTGGGACCGCCGCACTGGCGAGGTGGGCGAGACCCTGGCTGAGACCGCCGGCACCAGCGTCGCCGCTACGGGAGGGTCCCTGGCGTTCACCGACGGCGACGCCGTCGTCGTGCGCGACCTCGACAGTGGGGGCCTCCGCTTCGAGGTGCGCTATGAGGCCGATCCGGCGCGCGTCCGCTTCAGCCCGGATGGACGCCACCTCGTGACGGTGCTCAGGGACGCGCCGGTTCACCTGCACGTCGTCGACATCGACGATCTCCTGGACCTGGCGGGCGACCGCGTCACGCGAGCACTGACCGAGGAGGAGTGCGTGGAGTTCCTCGCCACGCACTGCTGATCATCGGGAAGTTACGATCCGTCGCTGCCGGATGTGGGAACTCCGGTGATCTCCTCAACCTCGTCGAGCACCACAGCAATGTGATCGCTTCCGGGCATCGATACCACCTGCCGATCCGTGCAGGAATCGAACCTGCCAGAGCCGGTTTCGACGGGTGTTGCTCAGTGTCGCTTTGTGTCGCTGACCTGCGGAAACACAGAGGCGAGATCCCCTTGGTGCCGGCCTGTGAAACCCGCTGCCGCATCGTTCGTTGCCACGGCGTTGCCACGGCGCCTCTAGGGAGCGCCGAACGAGGACCGCCGCCACGCCACCGACGAGATCGATCGCGGACCGCCGTGATCGGCCCTGCCTGCGCTTCGTCGTGTCCCGCGATCTTTGCCCGCGCTTCGGCGACTCGGGGCACCTGTGGACGGAGCGGACGGCGGGCGGATCAGCGACGTACGATGGAGAGGCCCTGAGAGCTGGACCGAGGCTGATGACCGACGAACAACGCACCCTGATCGTCCGTGACCCGCAGATCTGTCACGGCCAGGCAACCGTGCGCGGAACTCGAATCCTGGTGAGCATCATCCTGGATGCGTTGGCGGACGGGATGACCGAGGACGAGATCCTCGCGGAGTACCCAACGCTGACGGTCGAGGGCATCCGGGCGGCCGCCGCCTACGGCGCGGAGCTCGCTCGTGACGAGTTCCCGGCTGTCGCGACCCAGTGAG
>CAYVJT010000025.1:15139-24955 GCA_964451855.1 uncultured Actinomycetota bacterium | reverse complement strand
TGCACGTCACGATCCAGAACCTGTCGGCCAACCCCCGCTACCACCTGCTCAACGAGCAGATCCTGGAGGCGCGCGGCGAGGACCTCGTGGTCGAGATCGAGGGCCCCGAGAAGCTCGCGCTCAAGACCAGCTCGATCGCCATGGAAGCGGCCGCGACCTCGGTGCAGCTGCACCTGCAGGTCAGCCCGCAGGGGTTCGCGTCCCTGTGGAACGCTGCCCAGGCGGCGTCGGCCGCACAGGTCGCGGTGGGGGCGAACTCGCCGTTCCTGCTGGGCAAGGAGCTGTGGCGCGAGACGCGCATCGCGCTGTTCCAGCAGGCGATCGACACCCGCTCGGAGGAGCTGACCGCCCAGGGGGTCCGCCCGCGGGTCTGGTTCGGGGAGGCCTGGATCGACGACGTGATGGACCTGTTCGACGAGAACGTGCGCTACTTCCCCGCCCTGCTCCCGCTGATCGAGGACGAGGACCCGGAGGAGGTGCTCGACCGCGGTGACATCCCGCACCTCGGCGAGCTGGTGCTGCACAACGGCACCATCTACCGCTGGAACCGCCCGATCTACGGCATCGCCCGTGGCAAGCCCCACCTGCGGGTCGAGAACCGTGTCCTGCCGGCCGGGCCGACCATGGTCGACGTGGTCGCCAACTGCGCCTTCTACCTCGGTCTGGTCCGCTCGCTCACGGAGCTCGATCCCCCGCTGTCACGACAGCTCTCCTTCCAGGCGGCAGCGGACAACTTCTTCCGAGCGGCACGCGCAGGCATCGACGCCCAGCTGTTCTGGCCCGGTGTCGGCGACGTGCCGGCGAGCGAGCTGATCCTGCGCACCCTGCTGCCGCTGGCCTACGACGGCCTCGACGCCTGGGGCGTCGATCGCGACGACCGGGACCACTACCTGGGCATCATCGAGCAGCGGGCGCTGAAGCGCCTGACCGGCGCCTCGTGGCAGGTCCGCACCTTCCGGCACCTGCTCGAGGACGCCCCGAGCCGCGAGGCAGCGATCTCGGAGATGACCCGCCGCTACCTCGAGGGCATGCGCACCAACGAACCGGTCCACACCTGGCCCCTGCCCGGCTCCGGACTACCCTGAGCGCGTCCCGCCAGGAGGCCCGGTGCCCGACGACACGTTCCGCTACCTGGCTGACGGCCTGACCGACGAGGTGCTCGCGCAGGACGACCGCGCGGTGCTGCGTACCCTCCGAGGACCGACGCTGGTGCGGTTCCCCGGCGGGGATCACGCGCCGCCGCGAGCCGTCTCGACGCTGCTCCACGGGGACGAACCCACCGGCTTCCAGGCGATGCTGCACCTCCTGCGCGAGCGGCCCCGGCTGCCCTCCACGCTGTACCTCTTCGTCGGCAACGTCCGTGCCGCGCTGGCGCCGCCGGGGTACGCCCACCGCTACCTCGACGACCAGGAGGACCTCAACCGCATCTGGGCGCCGTCCGCGGTGACCACGCCGCTGCGGGACGCTGCGGCGCAGGCCCTGCAGCACCTGCGCGACGCCGGTGTCGCGACCCTGGTCGACCTGCACAACACCTCCGGCGCCACCCCCTCCCACGCGATCGTCACCCGGGTCCGGCCGGCGACGTTGAACCTCGCCACGCTGTTCACCACCCGGATCGTGCACTGGGAGCTCCCGAACGGCGCGCTCGTCGAGGCGCTCCACGATGCCTGTGACGCCGTCGGGATCGAGCTCGGACGTGCCGGGCGACGGGCAGCGTTCGACCTCGCCGTCGACGGCCTGCGCCGCTACCTCACGATGCCGCCCGTCGAGACCGAGCGGGTCCTGCGCGACCACGAGCTGATCGCAGGGCTGCATCGGGTCACCGTCCCGCCGCAGGTGCGCCTGCGGTTCGGTGGGGAGCTCCGCGGCGACCTCGACCTCGTCGTGCCGAGCGACGCCGACCGGCACAACCTCGTCGAGGTACCCGCCGGCCACAGCCTCGGGCGGGTCCACCGCGGCGCGCCCCTGCCCGTGGAGGTGACCGCGGCCGACGGACGCGACGCGACCGAGGAGCTGCTGCGGATCGACGGGGACCGCCTCGTGCTGACGCGGGCCGCGACCCCGGTCATGATGACGCGCACCGTCGAGGCCGTGCGCAAGGACTGCCTCGTCTACCTCGCGGTCGACCCGACCCGGCCGTCGTGCGCGTCCACCTCGTCGACGTCGATGCCCTCGAACAGGTCCGCCTCGGTGCGCTCGAAGGGCACGTCCGAGCGCAGCAGCACGTAGGACTCGTACGGGTAGATCTCGCGTTCCAGCTCGCGCGGGACCTGGAACCAACTGCCGTCCGGGTCGATCTGGGTCACGTGGGCGATCAGGGCCGCGTCGCGGCGCTTGAACCAGTCGGCGCACTCGATCCGGGCGTCGGGGGTGTCGTCGACGGCGTCCTCGGCCCGTTGGTGACGGCGCTCCAGCCACCGCTGGTACGGGCTCTCCAGGCCGCGTTCCAACAGCGCTTCGTGCATCGTGAGCACGCGCTCGCTCGGGAAGATCGACGACGCGTAGACCTTGGCGACGCGCCACGGCGGGGCGTCACCACCGGGGACGTCGTCGAGGTCGGCGTCGGGGTCCTCCGCGAGCTCCATCCCGCGCATCGTGACGGCGTGGTTCATGATGTGGTCGGGGTGCGGGTAGCCACCGTCCTCGGGGTAGGTGACGACCACGTGCGGGCGCTCGCGGCGCAGCAGGCCG
This sequence comes from uncultured Actinomycetota bacterium, assembly GCA_964451855.1. Lineage (GTDB taxonomy): Bacteria > Actinomycetota > Nitriliruptoria > Nitriliruptorales > Nitriliruptoraceae > CSSed11-175R1. Next base: position 22,264 of record CAYVJT010000025.1, on the reverse strand, counting down.
GCGACCAGCCGGGACGGCTCGTCCAGCGGGGCGCGGGCGAAGGTCCCCTCCGGGACCTCGTCGGGGTCCTCGTGGTAGCCGGAGTCGACGTAGCCCAGCTGGTAGGACCGGGTGAACCCGATGGCGGCGACCGCGTCGGCCAGCTCCTTCGCCCGCACCTCGGCCATCGCGTCGGGGGGGATGGGCTCCGCGTTGGGGTTGAGCACGTCTCCCGCTTCGCCGCCCGTGCAGGTGAGCAGCACGACCTCGGCGCCCTCGTCGACGTAGCGGGCGGCGGTGGCCGCGCCCTTCGACGCCTCGTCGTCGGGGTGGGCATGGACGAACATCAGACGGCGGGTCACGCGTCCTCCTCGTCGTTGGATGCGCTGGACCCCCGCGACCAGGCAGCCGCGAGGCGGGCTCCAGCGGGGCTGGCTTCGAGTTCCTCGATGTAGCCGCGGACCAGCGCCTCGGCACCGGCGACCTCGTCGGGCTCACCGGTCAGGCGCACGAGCATCGGCGAGCCGGGGTAGCTGCCGAGCTTGACCCGCGGGTAGCGCTCGCCCAGCTCGGCGAAGCACAGGTTCAGCACGCTCTCGGGGAACCCGTGCTCGATCTCCACCACGGTCGGGATGGCGTTGCGATCGGCGAGGAAGGTCGGCACGACGACCTCGCCGACCAGCCGCCGGAACTCCGAGGGCACCCCCGGCAGGATGAGCACCGTGGCGCCGTCCTCCTCACACCCGCCGTCGACGTCGATCGCGACCGCCGGGACCCAACTGTCGGGGCGCTGCAGGAGCCGTCCGCCCTCCGGGATGCGAGCCATGCGCTTGAGGTGCCACTCGAACCGGTCGTCCACCGTGAGCCCCAACCTCCGCGTCCAGGCCACCACCCCGTCCAGCCGTGCCGAGATGGTGGGCTCCTCGACCACCTCGCGCTCCAGGCTGGCGGCGACGGCCTCGAAGGTGATGTCGTCCGGGGTCGAACCGATGCCACCGGAGGTCACGATCAGCCGGGGGCGGCTGCGGGCGAGCTCGGCCCGCAACGCCTCGTCGATCGCAGCGAACTCGTCGGGGACGACGTGGACCCGGGTGAAGGGCACGCCGTGCTCGCAGAGCCGGTCGGCGAGCCACGACGAGTTGCTGTCCGTGACGTACCCGCCGAGGATCTCGTCCCCGATCACCACCATGGAGGCTTCGAGCCCGGCGGTGGCCGGGGGCGATGCATCGGAGGCGGTACGGGGCACGGACGGGATCCTCGCCGGTGGGGGGATGTGCAGCATCGAACGGCTCGCAGGGTAGCCCTCGGTCGGTAGCCCGTCGGTGGCGCTGCTAGCGTCGCGCCTCATGTACATCTCGTCCGACGACGCCAAGAGCGACGTCATCCTCGCGGCCGCCGTCCTGCTGTTCGGCGGCCTCGCCCGGGTGATCGTCAGCCAACTGCCCCTGTACCCGCGCGGTGGCGTCGCGGCCATCGTGCTCGACCTGGTGTGGCTGGTGTTGCTCACGTCCGCGATGCCCTGGTGGCTGTCGCGCTACCGCGGTGACGGCCTCCGTGCGTTCGGGCTCGACGGGGACCGCTCGGCGATCACCTACGGGCTGCTGCTCGCCGTCCCCGTGGTCGTGGCACAGCTCTTGATCGCGGTGCTCGGCGGGCGCGACGTGTTCGGCGCCGTGCTCGGTGACCTGGACCTGGTCTTCGGCGTGGGGATGGCGCAGGGCGGGGTCGTCACCTTCGCCGTGATCGCCAGGATCCTGCTGCTCACCCTCGGGGCGACCCTCGTGATCAGCTTCCTGGCCGTGCGCAGCCGCGACGCCTTCCCCCGCTCCCCGGACACGTCGCTGACCGAACTGGTCCGCACCTTCGGGATGGGAGCAGCCGGCATCGCCCTGCTGATCGGCCTGTTACGCGCGCTGGTCGGACCGGCATCGGCCGCCATGGTGCTGCTGAACGTCGCAGCCCTGATCGCCATCATCCTGCTGGCCGATCGACGCCTGCCGCACACGACGATGGTCCCCCGGGCCACGATCGCGGCACCCGCGATCGTCGTGCTCGTGGTCCACATCTTCGCCACCGGCGGTTTCTTCCGCGGGGACCTGCCGGCCGGCATCTTCGCTGGCGCGCTGGGCGCGGGCGTCGCCATCGTCGTCTCGGCGCTCGTCCAGCTGCGGGGGGTCGCCTGGTCGATCGTCCCGCTCATGCTCGCGGTCCACTGGTGGACCGGACCGCTGTCACCGCTGGCCTTCTGAGGTCCCCGTCGCCACGAGCCCGTGCGTCGCAACGAGCCCGTGCGCGGCAGGCCCCGCGAGGTCAATCGAACGTGCGGTAGGCCGCGATCGCGTCGAGGTGGCGGGAGCGGGCCTGTTCGTCACGGACACCGAGCCCCTCCTCCGGAGCACCCACCAGGATGCCGATCTTGCCGGCGTGCTGGTTGTGGTGCATCTCGTAGGCGCCCTGTGCCGCCTGCTCCAACGGGTAGGTCTTGGACAGGATCGGGTGGATCATCCCGAGGCTGACGAGCCGGTTCGCCTGCCACGCCTCGTCGTAGTTGGCGAAGTGCGACCCGATGATGCGCTTCAGGCGCATCCACAGGTGCCGGTTGTCGTACTCGTGCAGGTACCCCGAGGTGGAGGCGCAGGTCACGATCGTCCCGCCCCGCTTGGCGACCAGCACCGACGCGCCGAAGGTGGTGCGGCCCGGGTGCTCGAACACGATGTCGGGGTCCTGGCCGACCAGCTCGCGGATCCGCTTGCCGAAGCGGCGCATCTCGCCGTAGTCGGGCTGGCCGTCGTCATCGTGGAAGCGGTAGCCCTCGGCCTTGCGGTCGATCACGTGCTGGACGCCGGTGCGGCGCAGGTGCTCGGCCTTCTCCGGACTGGACACGACGCAGACGGGGATCCCTCCACCGTTGGCCACCAGCTGGGTCGCGAAACCGCCGAGCCCACCGGTCGCACCCCAGATCAGCACGACGTCGCCCTGCTTCATCCGCGCACCGTTGTGGCTCACCAGCATCCGGTACGAGGTGGCGAGCACCAGCCCGAGCGACGCCGCCTCCTCCCACGTGAGGTGCTCGGGCATGGGCATCAGCTGGTTGGCCTTGACCATGGCGACGTCTGCGAGGCCGCCGAAGTTGGTCTCGAACCCCCAGATGCGCTGGGCGGGATCGAGCATCGAGTCCTGGTGGCCCTCCGGCTGCTCGAGGTCGACGTAGTTGCAGTGGACCGTCACCCGGTCGCCGGGCTTCCACTGGGTGACGCCGGCCCCGGTCCGCAGGACCACGCCCGCCGCGTCCGAGCCCACGATGTGGTAGGGCAGGTCGTGTCGGGCGCCGAGCTCGGACTCCTTCGCGAACCGCTCCAGGAAACCGAAGGTCGACAGCGGCTCGAAGATCGAGGTCCAGACGGTGTTGTAGTTGAGCGCCGAGGCCATCGGCGCGATCAGCACCTCGTTGGGGCCGAGGGGCGGCAGGGCCACCTCGTCGATGTGCAGGCTGCGGCGTGGGTCCTTGTCCTCGGTCGCCACACCGGCGAACAGGTCGACGTCGCCCTTGCGGACGACGGCGGCACGCATCGCCTCCGGGAGCGGCAGGCTCGCCAGCTCTTCACCGGGGGCACCTTCGAGGATCGCCTGTCGGATCGCCTCCCACGCCATCGCTGTCAGCTCCTCGCGGTCGGACCGCGTCGGGCCGGGGCTCCCTGGTCACCTCGACCACCGGCCGGCGTGCACGTTAGCCACGTCGGGCAGGCGACCCGGAATCCACCCGGTCACCGCGGGCCGGCTGAGCCGTCGCGATCGGGATCGTCGGCGCCACGACCACCGTCGGCACCGTCGGCATCGTCGGTATCGCCCTCAGGATCGTCGCCGTCCACCTCGACGTCGTCGACCTCAGCGGCCGTCTGGGCGTCGACCTCGTCGTCATGGGGGTCGTCACCGCCGCGGCCGCGCACCTCGCCCTCGACCTCGATCACCTCGTCCGAGGGACGCGGGCGCTCCTCGCGCCGGATCTCGACCACCTCGACGTCCACGTTGCCTGGTGTCCCACGCGTGCTCCGCTTCCGACGCTTCGGGCCACCGGCCACCGGTCCCGGACCTCCGACGACCCGTGCGCGGACCCGGGAGCGTACGGTGCGCGAGAGCAGCCGTCGCGAGATGGGGACGAGCAGGACGAACCCGACGACGTCGGTGACGAACCCTGGGGTCAACAGCAACGTGCCCCCGACGATCACCATCGCGCCCTGCGCGACCTCGTCGCCCGGCCAGCGTCCGACCTCGAGGGCCTCGCGGAACGCCCGCCAGGTCCGCGCCCCCTCACGACGCAGGAGCCAGGCGCCGAGCAGGCTGTCGGCCACCAGCAGGAGCACCGTCCACCACGCACCGATCACCTGCCCGACCTGGATGATCACGACGATCTCCACGATCGGGACGATGACGAAGAGCAGCACGAGGATGACAGGCATGACCACAGCCTACGGGCCGTACGTCGCCCGCGTCCGCGCCGCGCGACGCCCATCCGGCGGGGTCGTCCTGCTCGAGGGTGTCCATGCGCTCAAGCACGCCGTCCGTTTCGGCGCGGACGTCGAGGTGGCGCTCACCCCGGACCTCGGCGCGCTGCGGGCGCTGTTCGCGGACCTGGCTCCCGACGTGACCCTCCCGGATACGACGCTGGAGGTCGACGCCGCCACGTGGCGAACGCTCACGGACGGTCGCGAGCTGCCCTCGCCCGCGCTGTCGGTCGCCGCTCGTCCTGCGATCGACGCCACGGACGTCCTCGCGTCGACCGGACGCGTCGTCGTCCTGGAGTCACCCCGCCACCTCGGCAACCTCGGTGCTGTCGTGCGGGTCGCCGCAGCGGCCGATGCGGGCGGGGTGCTCGTCGTCGGCGATGCCGACCCGTGGCATCCCACCGCCATCCGCGCTGGCGCGGGGCTGCAGTTCGCGCTCCCCGTCGCACGGGTGGACGAGCTTCCGGCGACCACCCGGCCGCTGGTCGCGCTGGACGCCGCAGGCGAGGCGCTCGATCGGCTGCCCCACGACGCCGTCCTGCTGTTCGGCACCGAACGCGGTGGGCTCTCCGACGAGCTACGCGCCCGGGCCGACCGTCACGTCGCGATCGCGATGCGTCCCGGGGTGTCCAGTCTCAACCTCGCGACGGCGGCGGCCGCCGTGCTGTTCGCCCGCTGATCACGACCGGGGGCACCGGGGCAACGTTCGACCGGGGCAACGTTCGACCGGGGCGGCTGTGGTCTCAGCCCGCCAGGTCGACCTCCAGCCACGGTTCGACCCGGCGGTTCAAGGCGTCGAGGGTGGCCCGCATGACCGCACGCTCGGGGTCGTCGCGCGCGAGCGACGACCCGAGCAACGTCTCCTCACCGCGCTCGGTGATGACCCCGACCAGCACGGTCGCCATCGGTGGCTCGCCGGCGACCGACGCCACCACCGAATCGATCCCGACGACGAGCCGCTCGTTGGTCAGCGCCCGCAACGCGGTGAGGGTCGCCTCAGCGACGGCGCGGAGGATGCCCTGCCTGGTCGGGACCGAACGCGCCTCGCCGGTCACCACGCGTCCTGCGTGCGCGAGGGTCGCCGTGACCCGCACGTCCGAGACGTCGATCCGGGTATCGAGGTGGCGGATCGCGGCCCGGGGCGACTCCTGGCCGGGAACAGCCCCGGAGGGGTCGGTCACGACCCAGGCACGATGATGGCTCTTCCAGGCATCGGCGGCAGCTTCGGCCGCGTCGGGCTCCGGCGGGCTCGATGGGGCTCCCGCAGCGCGGGCCTCCGGTTCCTCGGACACCAGCCGCAGCGTCTCCTGCGGCGGTGTCTCGCGATCCTCCGCCTCTGCTGTCGGCTCCGAGGTCGCGTCGTCCTGCGCCTCCGGGGCCGTCGGTCCGGGAGCCTCCGCACCCTCCATGTCTGAAGCCGTCGGGCCGCGAGCCACCACATCCTCCATCTCCGGGGCCGGGACATCGGCGCCGTGATCCTCGCCGTCAGCCTTCGCCGCCGGAGGCTCCGGGGCTCCGCTGGCGAGGCCCTCGGGGGGCGCTTCCGCAGCCTCGGCGTCCCGTGCCGCCGCGTCGTCCGTCGGACGGTCTTCGGCGGCAGTGGTCTCGGGCTCCTCCTCGGAGAGGGCGAGGACATCGGCGACGTCCGCGACGTCATCGGCAGCATCGGGTCGGCCCGACCTTCGATCGTCCACTTCGACCCTGATGGCGTCCGAGAACACCGCGCGGGCGGCCTCGCTCAGCAGCACCCGGTCACCGACGACCACGACCGAGTCGTCCGCGAGCTCTGCCGGCCCGACGGTGCCGGGCTCGTCGGGCGCGGTGGTTCCGGGCTCGTCGGGCGCGGTGGTTCCGGGCTCGTCGGGTGCGACGGTCCCGGGCTCGTCGGGCGTGACGGTTCCCGAGACCTCGTGCACCTCCTCGCCAGGCTCCCGCGGCTCCTGCGAGGTGCCCGCATCGTCGGGCGGGGTCTCGGTGGTGGAGAGCCGTGGCCGGATCGCACCGGGGTCGAGCACGATCCCGAAGCGCTCGCGCAGGGTGGCGGCGATGGCCCAGGACACGGTCGGTGCATCCTCGCCGTTCGCGAGGCGGATGCGAAGGCGGCTGCGGCCGGTATCGGGCAGGAGGGTGACGTGCGCCTCCTCGACACCGGGAACCGACGCGATGGCACGCTCGAGCTCCACATGGGTCGGTTTCCCCCGCACCTGCCCCGCCTCGTCCGACTCGACCACGTCGCTTCCCCAATCCGTGCCTCGCAGGCTCCCCTATCCTGCCACATGCCTGCCCTGCCCCGCGCCTCGTCTCGTTCGACCACATCCTGGCGTCGAAACCCCGCGTGAGAGACGGAGATCCTTATGACCTGGTTCCGTCGACGCCGTAAGGGCCAGCGGAACGGACCGAGCCACGCGCAGACTACCGGGACGGTGGCCTTCACGGCCCGCCAACCTCCACCGAACGTGGCCATACGACCACTCCGCGCCATTGAGCGCGCGGACGGTGCGCTGAGCGCTCGGGCTCCCGTGGCCTCGCCCGCGCCGCCCGCAGCCGGCCCGGCGCCGATGGCGCCTGCCGACGAGCCGCCACCCTCCGAACCCGCGGACGCGCCCGGAGAACCCCCCGGAGAACCCGCGGACGCGCCCGGAGA
>CAYVJT010000025.1:10930-15039 GCA_964451855.1 uncultured Actinomycetota bacterium | reverse complement strand
GACGCGCCCGGAGAACCCCCCGGAGAACCCGCGGACGCGCCCGGAGAGCGACCGAGCGGGGCGACCATGCGGATCCACGAGGATCGGCTGGACGCACCCTCGCCACGGATCGAGATGACCCCGTCCGAGGCCATGCACCTCGGCACCCAAGGCCGCCGCCCGTCCCGTTGACGCCGGACGTTCCCCGCTCAGGCGATCGCGCGGAAGGGGCGATGGATCGGCGCGTCGTCGGCCAGCGCGTCGGCGACCATCCCGATGGTTGGCGTCCCGTGGGAGAGCACCCGCTGGTGGAAGCCCCGCACGTCGAACGCCTCACCTTCGCGCTCCTCGACCTCGCGGCGGAGGTCGCTCAGCTCCGCGCCACCGACGAAGTAGGAGCTCAGCTGCCCCGCAGCCACCTTCGCGCGCACCAGCTTGCCTTCGGCCTCGACACGTTCCTGGAAGCAACCGCGCTGGAGCAGGTCCAGCGCGCCCGCGTCGTCGAGGTCGCCCGAGTGCAGGCCCACGTCCAGGCGGGCGTTCACGGCCAGCCGCAGCTCGAGCTTGCGCTGGGTGATGCGGAGGTCCTCGGCCGACACCGCCGAGGTGTCCCCCTCGCCGAACCCGGCCGCCAACGCCTCCCGTTCGATGTAGACCGCCCACCCCTCGGCGAACGCCGGCCGCGCCAACAGCCGTCGCGCGAGACGCTCGTGCTGCGACGCGTGCTCGAGCTGGACGAAGTGGCCGGGGTAGGCCTCGTGGATGGCGAGCGAACGCAGCGCTGCCGCGTTGTACTCGCGCAGGAACGTCCGGGTCTGCTCCGCATCCCAGTGATCGGGGACCGGGGAGAGGTAGTAGGTGCAACCCGCGTCGGGGTCCAGCGGCGGTGCCTGCGTGATGAAGGCCACCGAGAGACCGCGCAGGTAGCCGGGTACCTCCGCGACGGTCAGACGCTGCGCCGGTGGGACGTCGGTCAACCCCGATGCCAACGCGAAGGCGCGGGCCTCCTCGACGGCGCGTCGCGCCTCGCCGACCAGCTCGTCGGGTTCGACGGCCGTGGCCGCAACCGCGTCGAGGGTGCGCGCGATCCGCTCGTCCGCGTCGGCCGGGATCGGCTCACCGCGGAAGCGCCGCTCCCAGGAACCTGTGGCCAGCTCCGCGAGCTCCTCGCGCAGCTCCTCGCACCACGCGCGCGCTCGGGCGTCGATCACCTCCGGCGCCATGCCGGTTCCGACCGCCGCGTGGAGGGTGGTCTCGTGATCGCGTGCGCCGAGACGCCACTCGCCCTTGGCGCCCAACTCGTCCAGCAGGGCCCCGTAGGCCTCGAGCCCCTCGGCAGCGACCTCGCCGGCATCGCGGGCCGGCGACACGTCGACACCGAGGTCCTCCGCCCGTCGGGGCAACGACACCCGCATCAGCGTGAGCAACGACGGGATCCGCTGGAGAGCGACGTCGAGGTGGGGCTGCGGCGCGCTGATCAGCAGCGAGCCCGCCTGCTCGAGCAGGACCGGCACGCGACGTGCGCGCTGCGCGGCCGCCTCGAGCCGGCGACAGCGTTCGGCGACCGGCACGTCCTGGCGCCCGAGATGCTCGTGGATCCCCGAGGCGATCGTGTCCAGGGCCGCCAGGGGATCGAACACGTACCGCGGGCGCAGGTCCAGCACGAACCGCCGGTAGGTGAGCTCGTCGTCCAGGAGGCGCAGATCGTCGCGCGCCTCACGATCGTCACCGGCGACGTCTACGGGCAGCCGATCCAGCGCGGCGCGCACCTCGGCCGCCAGCACGGAGAGGTCCCGGCTGCTCGCCGCGAGGGCCGCAGGGGCCAGATCGGGAAGATCGCCGTCCCGGTCGGACAGGCCGAGGCGCGTCGCCTCGACCGGGGCGTGATCGCGGATGTGGTCGAGGTAGCGCAGCACCAGGTGTCCTGCGTGCGCGAGGTGGCGCGACCCGGGGTCCACGCGTGCTGCCCTCCCGTCGTCGGACCGGCATCGAAGGACCGGGCCTCCCGGCGTCGATGCCGGCGGCCCCGGCGAACCTAGCGCGACCGTTGGCCCGCGGCCCGGGCACGCCGCCACGCGGGCGCGGTGCCCGACCTCCCCCGTCGGCAGGGACCAGGTCCGGTAGGCTGCCCGCACGCTCCACGGTGCGTCGGGACCCGTTCCCGGCTCGTGGAGGCGTTCCCGCTCGCAGGTCACCGTCCAGCGCCTCGCACTGGCGGACGCGAGCTAGCCGCTCTCCTCGACCTGCGCCTCGGGGCCTGTCCCGCCATCGGGGCAGGACGATGATGAGTCGCGATCACCCGCCAGGTGTACCTGCCACGCTGGGGATCGCCTGGATGAGAGAACGACGTGACCAAGACCTTCCATGACCTCGGCGTGCACGAAGCGCTCTGCGATGCGCTGGCCGACCAGGGCATCACCCACCCCTTCCCGATCCAGGAGCTGACGCTGCCCCTGGCGCTCGACGGCAACGACCTGATCGGCCAGGCCAGGACCGGGACGGGCAAGACGCTGGCGTTCGGCCTGCCGCTGCTGCAGAGGATCGACCCGGCGAAGCAGGCGACGCAGGCGCTGGTGATCGCCCCGACGCGCGAGCTCGCCAACCAGGTGCACGAGGACCTCGCCATCGGCAAGACGCTGGGGCTCACCTCGATCTGCGTCTACGGGGGCGTCCCCTACGAGGAGCAGATCGAGGCGCTCCAGGGCGGCGTCCACGTGGTCGTCGGCACCCCCGGGCGTCTGCTCGACCACCTCAACCGACGCAACCTCGACCTCTCGAACGTCACCCAGCTGGTGCTGGACGAGGCCGACGAGATGCTCGACATGGGCTTCCTCCCCGACGTCGAGCGCCTGATCGAGGCGTGTGGCGGCGAGGATCGCCACACGATGCTGTTCTCGGCCACGATGCCCACCGCGATCGTGCGGCTCGCCCGCCGGTACATGCAGCACCCGACCTTCACCCGGGCCGACCACGAGGAGAAGAACACCGCTCCCCTGGTCACCCAGCACTTCTTCCAGGTCCACCGGATGGACAAGCCCCGGGTGCTGGCCCGGATCCTGCAGTCCCCGGAGCGCGGTGGGGTGTACGTCTTCGTCCGGACCAAGCACATGGCGGACCGGCTCGTCAACGAGCTCGAGGACCTCGGCACCCCCGCCGTCCCGATCCACGGGGACCTGCGGCAGAGCTCACGGGAGCACAACCTCGACCGGTTCCGCTCGGGCAAGGCGACGGTGCTGGTGGCCACGGAGGTCGCCGCACGCGGCCTGGACGTCTCGGGCGTCACCCACGTCGTCAACTACGACTGTCCCGACGACGAGAAGATGTACCTGCACCGCATCGGGCGGACCGCTCGGGCCGGCGAGGCGGGCGCGGCCATCACCTTCGCGGAGTTCAACGAAGCGGATCGGCTCAACGTGATCCGCAAGGCCGTCGGCGCCACCGACACGGAGGTGCTGCCGATCTTCTCGACATCCCCCGAGCTGGCCGAGATGTTCGATCTCCCCGAGGCGAAGCCGTGGGACGCGATGGTGAAGGTCAAGGTCGACGAGGAGCAGGAGCACCAGCGCCGACGGCGTGAGAGCAGGGGCTCCAAGGGCGGCGCCCGCCCCGGCCGCTCCGACGGCCGCTCCAAGAACACGCGGGAGCGCGAGGGCCGCGGTGACCGGCACGACGCCCGTGAGCGCGCTGACCGGCAGGCAGGCACCAAGGGTCAGGACCGCTCGGGTGGCGGCAAGGGCGGCGACGGCAAGGGCGGCGACGGCAAGGGCGGTGGCGGCAAGGACACGGCGACCGGGAGCGGATCGGGCCGGTCGGCACAGCAGCGGTCCAGCACGCAGCGGTCCAGCGACGAACGCACCCGGTCGCGCGCAGGCGGGGCAACGCGTTCGAGCGAGGGCACGAGCGGACGCGCGGAGACCGGGTCCAGCGAACGCCGCGACACGGGACAGGAGCGCGTCCGCACCCGCACCCGGACCCGGACACGCGGCGAGGGCGACGATGGTGGCACCGCCGGCCGTGAGCGTTCCGAGGGCAAGGCGGGCTCCTCCGAGGGAGGACAACGGGTCCGCGCCCGGCCCGACCGCGACGCCACGGGCGACGAGGCGAAGGGCGGCCGTGACCAGGCGAAGGGT
>CAYVJT010000025.1:6921-10830 GCA_964451855.1 uncultured Actinomycetota bacterium | reverse complement strand
AGGGTGGCCGTGGCCAGGACAGCAACGACGAGCCCCGCCAGGACGGTGGTACCGACGGTCGACGCGAGGCCGGCCGGGACAAGGACCGTGAGCCACGCAGCCGTGGCGAGCAGGGTGGCCGTTCGGGTGCAGGGTCATCCGGCGGTGGACGGTCGCGCTCGGGCTCGGCCAGCGCCGGCCGCTCGAACGGCAGCGACGGTGGCGGGGGCCGGAACAACCGCGGTGGCAGCCGATCCGGAGGCGGCCGCTCCGGTGGCGGCCGCTCCGGCGGCCGATCGGGGGGCAACCGCTCGGACGACCGCTCCGGCGGGAAGCGCTCAGCTGGCGGCCGGGACGCCGACCGTGATCCGAAGGTCAGCGTCGCACGTCCCGGCGCCGAGGCGCGCGGCGAGGGTCATCCGCAGCTCGCCCGTCGCGTCCGGGTGGAGAAGCTGCCGTAGACGCGGGCGCGGCACGCTCAGCCGGAGCCCGGTCGCTGCAGGAGCATCCTCAGCGTCGGGCCCGCCGTCACGACGAGCCACGACCGGCGTGAACAGGCAGGGCACCTCGCCCAGAGACGCCGGCTGATCGGGTTGAACACCCAGGGCGGCCGCAGCAGGCGCAGCGCCTCCACCGGGGACAGCCCCACCTGTGCGTCGCAACGCTCGCAGCGCACCTCGACCGGCGACGAACGACGCGAACTCGGCGCGGTCGAGTACAGCGCTTCCGTGCCGGTGCGGTCGCGCTCCCGCACCTCGCCGGGATCGGGACGCCGGACACGGTCGAACCGCGAGGAGGTGGAGGATCCGTCAGTCATCGGCCACCCCGGCCAGCCCGAGCACCCCGGCCCGTTGCCCCCTCGACCACCCGGCCTCCTCGAGGAGCCCCTCGTCGAGCGGCAGCCCGGCGAGCTCGCGCGCGATCGCCCGGTAGGCGGCGGCACCCGGCACGCGCGAACCGGCGCCGACGAGGCTGATGCCGCCCGTGGGGGACTCGGCGAACCGGATCGACTTGCGGACCGGTGGTCCGATCAGCGGCAGCTCGTAGCGGGCGAGCAGGTCGCGCAGCACCTCACGGGTGTGGCGTGGCCGCGGGTCGAACATCGTCGCGATCAGGCCACGGACCCGCAGGGCCCGGTTGGTGAGGCGGCGCACGTCACCGACGGTCTCGAGCAGCTGCGACACCCCCCGATGCGACAACGTCTCACACTGGACGGGCACGAGCAGCTCGTCGGCAGCCGTCAGCCCGTTGATCGTCAGCACCCCGAGCGAGGGCGCGCAGTCCACGAACACCACGTCGTAGCTGTCGAGCAGCTCGACGAGCTCACCGCGCAGCAGGTACTCGCGTCCGGTCCGGGACAGCAACGTCACCTCGGCCCCCGCGAGGTCGATGTTCGACGGCGCGACGTCGATCTCGCCGTGCTGCACGATCGTGTCGACGAGCTTGGCGCGCCCGACCACGATGTCGTTGAACGACGGCTCGATCGCATCCGGGTCGTACCCCAGGGAGAACGTCAGGCACGCCTGGGGGTCGAGGTCGACGACGAGCACCGCCTGTCCGAGCTCGGCCATGGCCGCCGCGACGTTGAGGGCGGTGGTGGTCTTACCCACCCCACCCTTCTGGTTGGCGACCGCGTAGACGGTCGCCGTCACGTCCGTCCCCTCAGCACGCGGGTGGCCTCGGTCGTCGCGGTCACTGGCCTCGCCGGCCTCGCTCGTTGCGGTCACCTGCAGACTACCCACGTACCCCGTCGCCACGTTCCCGAGCACCCGCCGGACGGTCGCTGGACGGGACCATCCCCGCGGAGGGTGCCTGCCTCCACGACCGGACGTAGGGTCGTGCGTGCCCCGAAGCGAGGTCGATACGTTGGAGCAGCGCGACGAGCTGGCACGCCGCCTGGGGACCGGCGACGCGGTGGTGATCGGTCTCGGCGCGATGATCGGCGCCGGGGTGTTCGCCGCACCCGGTCCCGCGGCCGCAGCTGCCGGGAGCTGGCTCCTCGCCGGACTCGCCCTCGCCGCGATCGTGGCCTACTGCAACGCGACCTCGTCGGCGCAGCTGGCCGCCCTCTACCCCGAATCCGGCGGCACCTACGTCTACGCCCGTGAGCGGCTCGGTGGCTACTGGGGCTTCCTCGCGGGGTGGAGCTTCGTCGTCGGCAAGACCGCGAGCCTGTCGGCGATGGCCCTGACCTTCGGCGCCTACCTCTCCCCCGAGCTCGCCCGTCCGATCGGGATCGGCGCCGTGGTCGCCCTGACCATCGTCAACTACCTCGGCGTCAGGAAGACGGCCTGGCTGACCCGGATCATCGTCGCCGTCGTCCTCGCCGCGCTCGCGGTGGTCGTCGCCGTGTCGGCCCTGGGCGGCGATGCGAGCCTCGGCAACCTCGACACGGCACTGCCGAACGGGCCCCTCGGCGTGCTGCAGTCGGCTGGTCTGCTGTTCTTCGCCTTCGCCGGGTACGCGCGCCTGGCCACCCTCGGCGAGGAGGTCCGCGACCCGGCCACGACGATCCCCCGGGCGATCCCGCTCGCGCTCGGGCTGGTCGTGACGATCTACGCCCTCGTGCTGGGGGCCGCCCTGCTCACGGTCGGTCCGGCGACCCTCGCCGGGTCACCTGCGCCGCTGGTCGCCGCGGTGAGCGCCAGCCCGTGGCCACAGCTGGCGCCCGCCGTCCGGGTCGGCGCGGCGGTCGCGGCCGCCGGCGTGCTGCTCTCGCTGCTCGCCGGCATCAGCCGGACATCCTTGGCGATGGCTCGGCGACGCGAGCTCCCCCGGTTCCTCGACGCGGTCCATCCGCGCTTCCGCACCCCGCATCACGCGGAGCTGACCGCGGGCGTGCTGGTGTGCCTGATCGTGCTCTTCGCCGACCTGCGTGGCGCGATCGGCTTCAGCTCCTTCGCGGTGCTGACCTACTACGCCCTGGCGAACGCGTCGGCATGGACCCTCACCAGCGCGGAACGGCGGTGGCCGAGGTGGCTCGCCGGCCTCGGCGTGCTCCTGTGCGTCGTCCTCGCCGTGACCCTCCCACTGATCGCGGTGATCGGTGGTGCGGTCCTGCTGCTCACGGGGTCGGCCGTCCGGGGGGCGACGCGACGCCGTAGGAGCACAGCGTGACGCGAACGGTCACGGGCGACGGCCAGGCGCTACAGCAGACCGAGCTTGGCGGCCTCGGCGACGGCACCGGCACGGTTGCGCACACCCAGCTTGTCGTAGAGCTCCTGGGCGTAGGCCTTCACGGTGCGCTCGGTCACCCCGAGCTGCTCGCCGATCTCCGAGTTGGTCATGCCCTCCGCCATCAGCTCGAGGACCTGCTGCTGGCGCGGCGAGAGGTGCGGTCCCGTCTCGACCTTCGGCACGTCGAACACCATCGTGGTGTCCTCGCGCTCCGACGCGGCTGCGGGATCCTCGAAGGTCGCGGCGACCGGACCGAAGCTGACCACGTCACCGTGGCGCACCACACGCGGACCGTCGATCTCCGCACCGTTGACCTTCGTGCCCGCGCTCGACCCGAGGTCGGTGACGATCACGGCGGAGGCCTCGCGCCGGACCTCGGCGTGCACACGTGACACGCGCGGGTCCGGAACGACGTAGGCGTTGTCCTCCCGACGCCCCAGGGTCGCGACGTCACGGTCCAAGCGGACCACGCGCCCGGCCAGAGCACCCTCGCTGAAGTGCAGCGTCGGCACCGGCACGATCTTCTGGGCCTTCTGGACCTCACGTTCCACGGTGGCTCCTCCACGGCGAGCGGGGTGACGCAGCTCCCTGCGCCTCGACCTTGCGCAGTCTCGCGGACCATCGTCCGAGGAGACACCACGGCAGACGTCCCTGCGGCGTGTCCTTCCGACCGCTGGCCGTTCGTACAGGGAAGCAGGTCGGGCGCCGCCTGGGAAGCCCGATCGGGCACGTCGAGGCAGCACGTCACGCGCA
>CAYVJT010000025.1:0-6821 GCA_964451855.1 uncultured Actinomycetota bacterium | reverse complement strand
GCAGCACGTCACGCGCAGCACGTCACGGGCCGGCGCACGGATCAGACGTAGCGCCACCGACGCAGCCGCTCCACGACCTCTCGGGGGGTGGTGGCCACACCGAGACGGTCGAGCTCACCCTCGCCGTGGTGGTCCGATCCCGCCGTGACCTCCAGTCGCAGCCTCGCCGCCAGCTCCCGGTAGTGCCGGACGTGCTCGGGGCGATGGTCCGGATGGTCGGCCTCGATCCCGGCGAGGCCGACCTCGGCCATGGCCTCGACCACCTCGGTGGGGACCCCGTCCTCACCGTCGCGACGCCCATGCAGACCCGGGTGCGCGAGCACGGCGACCCCGCCTGCGGCGACCAACAGCTCGACGGCACGCACGGGTTCGACCGCGTGCTTCGGGACGTACGCCGGCCCGCCATCGGCGAGGTAGCGGTCGAACACCTCGCGGATGTCGCCGGCACCGCCGACCTCGACGACCGCCTGCGCGATGTGCGGCCGGCCGATCGGCGCATCCCCGGCGAGCTCACGGACCCGGTCGAAGGTGATCGCGATCCCCAGGCCCTGGAAACGTGCCACGATCCGGTGCGCACGGTCGGTCCGCTCGTCACGGAGCCGGTCGAGCTCGGTGGTCAACGGCTCGTCGGCCGGGTCGATCCAGTACCCGAGGACGTGGACCGAGAGCCCGTCGTGCTCGGCGGAGAACTCCGTGCCGAGGACGACGTCCAGGTCGCTGCCCTCCGCCGCGGCCCCCGCCTCCGCGAAGCCTGCGGTGGTGTCGTGGTCGGTGACGCCCAACCCCTCCAGACCGAGCTCGATCGCCCGACGGACGTTGTCCTCGACGGTCGTCGCGCCGTCGGAGCAGACGCTGTGGGTGTGCAGGTCGTAGCCGGACACGTCGCCTCCTCGGCGTCGGTGCGACCGCGCCTGGTGCGGCGCGGTCCGCTGGCTAGAACGCGTTGTGGCCGGTGAGCAGCCGTCCGATGATCAGGTGCTGGACCTGGCTGGTGCCCTCGTACAGGGTGGTCACACGGGCGTCGCGCAGCAGCCGCTGGACCGGGTACTCGTCGATGTAGCCGTAGCCGCCGTGGACCTGCACGGCACGGTCTGCGCAACGCACCGAGGCCTCCGTCGCGAACAGCTTCGCGGTCGAGATCTCCAGGGTGGCACGCTCCCCGGCCAGCTTCTTGGCCTCCGCCCGGTCGACCAGCCCGGCCGCCGCCTGCACGTCGACGTGCATCGCGGCGAGCAGTTCCTGCACCAGCTGTTTGGAGGCGATCGGGACGCCGAACTGCTCGCGCTCCGACGCGTAGCGCACCGAGACCTCCAACGCCTCACGCGCCAGACCGACCGCACCAGAGGCCAGCGAGAACCGGCCGTCGTCCAACGCGGAGAGCGCGACCTTCATGCCGCCACCCACCTCGCCGAGGACCGCGTCCGGACCGACCCGCACCCCGTCGAGCACGATCTCGGCGGTGTCCCCCGACCGCAACCCGAGCTTGCCGTGGATCTGGCTGCCCTCGTAGCCCTCGGCGTCCTGAGGGACCAGGAAGCAGGTGATGCCCCGATCCTCGCCATCCACGACCGCCCGGGCGAAGATCATCGTGACCGCACCGAGCGTGCCGTTGCTGATGAAGATCTTGGTCCCGTCGATCACCCAGTCGTCGCCGTCGGCCACCGCACGGCTGCTCAGCTCCGAGGGGTTGGACCCCGCTCCCGGCTCGGTGAGCCCGAAGGCCCCCAGGCCACCCGCCGCCAGGGTGGGCAGCCACCTCTCGTGCTGCTCGGCGGTTCCCCACCGCACGATCGAGCCACCGACGAGCCCCAGGTTGACCGACACCAGCGAGCGGATCGAGGAGTCGGCCGCACCCAGCTCCTCGATGATGATGCGGTAGGCCGAGACGTCCAGCCCGGCTCCGCCGTGCTCCTCCGGCAGCGTCGCACCGAGGATGCCGAGCTCGGCCAACCCCGGGATCAGCTCCTCGGGGTAGACCTCGTCCCGGTCCCGAGCCCGTGCTGTCGGTCGGATCTCCCGATCGCAGAAGTCGCGGACGGTCCGCCGCAGCTCCTCGAGTTCGCTCGACATACGCTCGTTCTCCCAACCCGTCCGTGGATCGTCGCCGTCGGTCGTCGTCGGTCGTCGGTCGTGGGTCGTCGGTCGTGGGTCGTCGGTCGTGGGTGGTCGTTCGTGGATCGTCGTCCGCAGCGGGGGCCGACCCTGGGCGATGCGCTCCCGCGCGTCCCGCGCCCGACCCTAGCCCGGCACCCCGCGCGTGAGGGAGTCTCGCGGGCTCGCGGCTAGGCTGCCCCTGCTCGTGCACCCGACCGGAGAGCCCCGACGATGTCCCGCGTCACCGTGATGTCGGCGATCGCGTACGACCTGGCGTCGTACGAGGAGACCGGCGAGGCCGACCCGGCCATCACCGTGCTCGGTGAGCTGCCCGGCGCCTGTCGCCCCTTCGGCATCAGCCGGGTCTACAAGGGGTCACAGGGGATGTACGAGGAGGCGCTCGTCCTCGCCGACCCGGACGGGGTCGTGCTCTGGGAGTCCGAACCGCGCGTGATCGAGCTGCGCGGCATGATGTACGAGGACCTGTTCCGCCGCGTGGTCCGCGACCGGATCGAGATCACCTCGACGGCGGAGCACACGCTGGCCATGTACCTCGACGGGCGGATCGCGGGGCGCATCCCCGTGTTCATCGAGGCACCCGACTCGGTCCAGGGCGCGGGGGTGTTCCTCGACGCGGCGGAGACCGCGTTGAAGAAGGGCTCGATCTGCTGGCTGACGATCCCGCAGCAGGGGTCCAAGGCCCTGACGCGCCCCGCGTGGTACGTCCAGCAGGGACGCTCGCTGTTCGTGCTCAAGGGCGAGACCGAGCAGGAGCTCCCCGGCCTCGAAGCCGCTACCTCGGTGACGCTGACGGTCAAGTCCAAGGACGTCAAGGCCGCCCTCGGGTCCGTCGAGGCGGACGTGCGCGTGGTCACCGACGAGGAGGAGTTCGAGCGCATCGCCGGCATGGGGCTGGGGACGCGGCTCAACCTCACCGATGGCGACGCCGCGCTGCAGCGCTGGAAGGACAACTGCACCCTGGTCGAGCTCACGCCGAGGGACTGACCCGAGCCGTCACCGCCGTCGACGCAGGGTCAGCCAGGCGAGCGCTGCGAGCACGAACGCACCAGCGACCACCGCCCACGCCCACGGCTGCTCGTGGATCCCGGGGGCTGCCGAGGTGGCCGACACCGTGCGGGAGTCCCCCACCGGGATGTCCCAGCTCAGCGTGCGACCGTCGACCCGATCGGCGTCGTGCTCCTCGATCGGCCCCGGCATCACCACCTCGAGCCGCGGACGCACGACGTCGGCGGTCAGCGCCTCGAGTTCAGCGGTGATCGGGCCCAGCACCTCGCCGTCCACCTCGGCGCCGACGGTCGCCGGTGGGCGCAGCGCCAGTCCGCCCACCACGGTGGCACCACCGTCCTCACCGACAGCGAGGTCGAGGTCGATGAGCAGTGCCGGATCCGCGTCGGCGAGCCCACCGGACAGCTCGCGGAGGGCCGCACCCATGTCCGCTGCCTCGTCGAAGTGACGGGTGAGGGTGATCGTGATCGCGGCCTCCTCGTCGACCGTACGATCGAGCTCCCAGCCGTCCAGCTCCGCGGCCAGCGCGCTCACCTCCAGGGTGGGATCGATCGCCAGTTCGTCGAGCTCGGTGAGCAGGGCGTCGTCGAGCCGGAGCGCCAACGCGAGCGTGCCCGACCCGTCCCGCGCGAGCTCAGCGGTCGTGACCACGTCCAAGCGACAGCCGGAGACGAGCAGCATCGCCACCACGAGGGTGGCGAGCGCACGGAGCGGCGGGCAGCGGACGCGGACTCCAGTCGAGCGGTGAGCGGTCGATGACAAGGAGGAAGGTCGAGGACGAACGACGGGGAGGCTATCGCCGCCTACCCTGAGGCCTGATCAGGAGGACGACGCGTGACCCCACCCGAGCCCGAGGCGCTGACCGACGTCGAGGCGCTGGAGACGAGCGAGCTCGACGACCGGGAAGCCGGCGACGAGCGGGGCGACACCGTCGACGAACGGGACGACACCATGCAGCAGCGGGGCGACACCATCCACGACCGTCGCGACACGACGGACGGCTGGAGCGACACCGATCACGACGGGAAGCAGAACGGGACGTCGGCACAGATCTGGGCTCGCCAGACCCGTCGTCGGCGCAAGCTCGGCGAGGTCCTCGTCGCGGCTGGCGTGATCGACGAGGAGCAGCTCAACGAAGCGCTGGGATCCTCCGGCCCCCGGGAGAGGCTCGGTCAGGCGCTGATGCGCCTCGAGATGGTCGGCGAGGTCGAGATCGCCGATGCCGTGGCGACCCAGCTCGGCCTCGACCGCGTCGACCTCGCGACGCAGCGGCCGACACGCGACGCGATCACGCGGGTGCCCGCGAACCTCGCGGAGCGCCACGAGGTGGTGCCGGTCCGGATGGACGACCAGGTCCTGGTCCTCGCCACCGCCGACCCGTCCGACGTCGCCGCCATGGACGACGTGCGGCTCACCGCCCGCGCCCGCAAGGTCCGCCCCGTCATCGCGACCCCGTCGTCGATCGAGGCGGCGCGGCGCCGGGCCTACCGCGGCGACGCGGCCAGGGACATGCTCCTCGACCTCGAGGAGGACGAGGCGCCCTCCGACGAGGACGAGGACCTCGAGGACCTCACCAGCGACGCACAGCCGGTGATCCGGCTCGTCAACACGTTGCTCTCCGAGGCGGTGGTCTCGCGCGCGAGCGACGTGCACATCGAACCCGGCCGCGACGGGCTCAACGTCCGGATCCGGGTCGATGGGCTCCTACGTGAACGCGGCCACGTCCCACGGTCGATGGCCGGTCAGGTGGTGTCGCGGCTCAAGATCATGTCGCGGCTGGACATCGCCGAGCGTCGGCTCCCACAGGACGGTCGCGCGACGATCCGCATCGAGGGCCAGGAGGTGGACCTGCGGGTCTCGACGATGCCCACGATGCACGGCGAGACCGTCGTGCTCCGCCTCCTGCCGAAGGGCGCCGAACGGGTCCCGATCCAGGACCTCGGCCTCTCCGACGACGCCCACGAGGCCTTCATCTCCGCGCTCAACCGTCCCCAGGGCCTGGTCCTGGTCACCGGCCCCACCGGCTCGGGGAAGACCACCACCCTGTACGCCGGCCTGGAGGCGGTCGCCGACCCGACCCGCAACGTGCTGACCCTCGAGGATCCGGTCGAGAGCGAGCTCGGCGGGGTCAACCAGACCCAGATCGAGCCCAAGATCGGGTTCACCTTCGCGCGGGGACTGCGCCACGTGCTGCGCCAGGACCCCGACGTCGTCCTCGTCGGCGAGATCCGCGACCACGAGACCGCCGCGCTGGCCGTCGAGGCGTCCTTCACGGGCCACCTCGTCCTTGCGACGCTGCACACCAACAACGCGCCCTCCTCGGTCGCACGCCTCGTCGACCTCGGCGCCGACCGCTTCCTCGTCGCCTCCTCGCTGTTGCTGGTGCTCGCCCAGCGGCTCGCACGGCGGGTGTGTCCCCAGTGCAAGGTGCCGACCAAGCCAGACGACACCCTCGCGAAGCGCGCCGGGCTGACCGCAGCGATGAAGCGGGGGGCATCGCTCGTCACCGCGCCGGGCTGCAGCTTCTGCGAGAACACCGGCGCCGTCGGTCGGATCGCCGTGAGCGAGGTGCTGCCGATCGGCGCGGAGCTGCGCGACCTCATCACCGACGGCGCACCGGAGAACGCGATGACGCGGCTCGCCAAGGAGCAGGGCATGACCTCCCTGCGCGAGGATGCGGTCTCACGCGCGCTCGCCGGGGACATCACCCTCGAGGAAGCCGTCCGTATCACCCCGGACCCCTGATCCTCGGCCACGGATGCGGGCTGGTCCCGCCGCGTGGCGGCGGGTGCGCGCAGGGCACGATCGGCTGACCGGTGCGCCGCACAGCCTCGCTACCCTCGTCGGCCGAGGCAGGGACACGCCGAAACCTGGCCGTTCACCGCATGAGCGCGTGAGCGAGATCCCGCCCACCGCCCGACAGGGTCACCCGGCAGGAAGGTCCAGCGTGCCCACTGAGGAACAGGTCTACGAGGTCCTCGCGACCGTCGACGACCCGGAGATCGACAAGCCCATCACCGAGCTCGGGATGGTCGAGGAGGTCGTGATCGAGGGCAGCCGCGTCGGTGTCCGCATCAAGCTGACGATCCCGGGCTGTCCCCTCAAGGACAAGATCACCAACGACGTCACGGAGGCCGTCAGCCGGCTCGATGGCGTCGATGACGTGCAGGTCCACTTCGGTTCCATGACCGATGAGGAGCGCCAGCAGCTCTCCGCGAACCTGCGCGAGGAGCGGGGCGCCGCCAACCCGGAGATGGAGATCCCCTTCGCCTCCGCGGACTCGGACACCAAGGTCATCGCGGTGGCGTCCGGCAAGGGCGGGGTCGGCAAGTCCTCGGTGACGGTCAACATCGCGGCCGCGCTGGCGCAGCAGGGCCACAGCGTCGGCGTCCTGGACGCCGACATCTGGGGCTACTCGATCCCACGGATGCTCGGCGTGTCCGGCAAGCCGGTCGCCTTCGAGGGCATGGTGATGCCGCTGCAGGCCCATGGGTGCAAGGTCATCTCGATCGGGTTCTTCACCGACCCGGATCGCTCGGTGATCTGGCGGGGGCCGATGCTGCACCGCGCGCTGCAGCAGTTCCTCGGCGACGTCCACTGGGGTGAGCTCGACTTCCTCCTGTGCGACCTGCCGCCGGGCACCGGTGACATCGCCATCTCGCTGGCGCAGATGCTGCCCAACGCCGACATGCTGGTCGTCA
>CAYVJT010000024.1:19429-24976 GCA_964451855.1 uncultured Actinomycetota bacterium | reverse complement strand
AACCCCTCCAACACGATCTCCGCCATCACACACTCCCTCAAGCTCGGGACATCGGGGGTTGGTCCCCCGTTCGCCACACGGTGCGGGCACGGCCTGGTGGCGCTCCTCTCCCCACTATGGCGGTCGGAGCCCGGTTGTGCAAGCGTTTTCGTTGCCGAGCCGATCGACGGATCGGACGTGAGCGTCAGACGATGACCGACGCCCGCTGAGCGGTCACCAGCGCAACTCCCTGCCAGGCAACGGGGGACCGGTGCTGTGGCGCACCACCAGGTGCGCGGGGTGACGCTCGTCGACCGGCGCCTCCAGATCACCCCGCAACTGGTCGAGCAGGAGGGTCGCGCCACGTTCGCCGAGGCCGACCACGTCCTGGCGGATCGTCGTCAGCCCGACGTACTCCGAGACCTCGTGATCGTCGAAGCCGACCACCGAGAGCTCCTCGGGTACCCGCAGCCCCGCGTCGCGTGCCACCTGCATCGCCCCGATGGCCATCTCGTCGGAGCAGCAGAACACCGCGGTCGGCGGGTGGTCGCGCTCGAGCAGGCGGTGCATCGCCTCCGCGCCACCCTCGAGGGAGAAGTTGCCCGGGACGGCGAGCGTCGGATCGGGCTCGATCCCTGCCATGGCGAGCGCATCCAGGTAGCCCTGGCGCCGCTCCACCGGGACGGCGAAGTCGAAGGGGTCGTCCTCGATCCCGCCGATGAACGCGATCCGCTGGTGCCCGAGGCCCGTCAGGTGCCCGACGGCGACCCGTGCCGCTGCCACGTTGTCCACGAGCAACGAGGAGGCGCCCGCACAGGAGGCACCGACGATCACGATCGGCACGCCGCTGTCCCGGACGAGTGCCATCTGGTGCTGATCGAGCGGCGCATCGATCAGCAGCAGGCCATCCACCCGCTTACGGAACGGCAGCGTCGCGACGAAACGGCCGACACCACCCGGCCCGGAGAGGCTGAAGGGCAGCACGTCGTAGCCCGCGGAGGCGGAGACCGCCTCGACCCCCGAGAACACCTTGGCGTAGAACCACTGGCCGAGCATCGGAAGGACCAACCCGATGGTGTGACTGCGTCCGCTCGCCAGGCGCGACGCGGAGGGGTCGGCGACGTAGGACAGCTCGCTCGCTGCGGCCAGCACACGGTCACGGGTGGAGGGGGCGACGTTCGGCAGACCCCGCAGGGCACGCGAGACGGTCGCCACCGAGACCTTCGCCCGGCGAGCCACATCCTCGATGGTGCTCACCGCGCTTCACCTCCCTCGCACCGGTCAGGACACCGCCGCGCCCCCTGGAGCGAGGGCGGGAGCGAGGGTGATCGGGCGCGTGACCCACCATAGCTCGTGGAAGCGTTTACATCAACGCTCGAGACGGCCGACGACCGGTCCTGCTGCCCACTAGGTTGGGCGCCATCGAGGAGGAGCAGTGGATGCCGGAGTGGTGGCAGGGCTCGGTCGGCTACGAGATCTACGTCCGGTCGTTCGCCGACAGCCACGGGGACGGCATCGGCGACCTGCCCGGCATCCGTGAGCGCCTGCCCTACCTCGCCGACCTCGGGGTCGACGTCATCTGGATGTCCCCCTTCTTCCCCTCGCCCCAGGCGGACCACGGCTACGACGTCGCCGACTACCTCGACGTCGACCCCGGGTACGGCACGCTCGCCGACCTGGACGCGCTGGTCGGGGACGCTCACGCGCTCGGGCTGCGGGTGATCATCGACCTGGTCCCCAACCACACCTCCGACCAGCACCCGTGGTTCCTCGACGCCCGTTCGAGCCGGGACGCCGAGCACCGTGACTTCTACGTCTGGAGGGACCCAGCCCCCGATGGCGGCCCACCCAACAACTGGGTCAGTCACTTCGGCGGGCCGGCCTGGACCTACGACGAGCCGTCGGGTCAGTACTACATGCACCTGTTCCTGCCCGAGCAGCCCGACCTCAACTGGGCCGAGCCGCGCGTCTGGGCAGCCTTCCGCGACATCCTCTCGACCTGGTTCTCCCGCGGGGTGGACGGGTTCCGCATCGACGTCGCCCACGCGCTCGTGGAGGACCCCGAGTTCCGGGACAACCCTCGCAGCGAGGAGCCGACCGAGGAGCCGAACACGCCGGGGGAGATCTTCGACTCCTTCGCCCACGTCCACGATCTCGACCAGGAGAGCGTCGTCGACATCTACCGCGACTGGCGCCAGGTCGCAGAGCCCCACGGCGCGGTGCTGCTCGGCGAGGTCTACGTCCTGCCGGCGGAGAAGCTCACCCGCTACCTCCAGGGCGACGGGCTCCACGCCGGGTTCTGCTTCGAGTCGCTGCGGGTGCCCTGGGACGCCGAGCGGATCCGCACCACCCTGCATGCCCACGTAGAGGCCAGCGGTGACGCCCTGGCCTGGCCGCTGTCCAGCCACGATGACACGCGCGCCGCGACACGGTTCGGCGGGGGCCAACTGGGCGCCCAACGTGCACTCGCCTACCTGACGCTGCTGTGTGGGCTCCCGGGTGTCCCGTTCCTGTACCAGGGCGACGAGTTGGGCCTGGACGACGGCCTGTTCGACGTGGGGGAGGCGCAGGACCCGGTGAGCGTCCGCAACCCCGGCACCGCAGGCCGCGACCCGGTCCGCACCCCGATGCTGTGGGAACCCGGCCCGGGGTTCGGGTTCACGACCGGCGAGCCGTGGCTGCCCTTCGGCAGCAACCGGCACGACCGGCAGACGGTCGCCGCGCAGATCGGTGACCCGTGGTCCCACCTCGAGCGGGTCCGTGAGTTGCTCCGGGCGCGGCGCAGCCTGCCGGCACTCACCGAGGGGGGCGTGGAGACGACCTGGCCGATCGATGACGGCGCGGTCGTGGCCGTCGAGCGGGGTGAGGAGATCCTCGTCCTCCTCCACGTCGGCGACGACGGCGGCGACGCCGAGCTGGAGCTGCCCGAGGACTGCCGGCTCATCTACGGCAGCGACGCCGACATCGTGCTCTTCGAGGACCGGTTGCTGCTGCCCGAGGACCGCGCCGCGATCATCGCCCTGCCCGGCGCACGGATCATGACCGTCGACGATGACGACGAGCTGTCCCGCCGGGAGGTCGACGCCCTCGCGGCGGAGACCGACGTCCCCTGGGCGGACGACGAGGGAGACGCGGCGTGAGCGTGATCGCGGCCGGCGAAGCGCTGATCGATCTCGCTCCGCGAGATACCCAGCTGCTCCCGCTGCCCGGCGGCTCGCCCTACAACGTCGCGGTCGGGCTCGCCCGGCTCGGCGTGCGGACCAGCTACCTCGGCCGGCTCTCCAGCGACGGCTTCGGTCAGCGGCTACGGCAGCGACTCCGCGACGAGGGCGTCGACCTCACCCTGGCCATCCCGACCGACGACCCGACCACGCTCGCCGTCGTCCACCTCGACGACCAGGCGCGGGCCAGCTACGCCTTCTACCTGGATGGCACCTCCGCCGCAGGCCTCGCAGCACCACTCCCATCGCTCCCGGACGGCGCCGCGCTGCACCTCTCCTTCGGCGCGATCGGCCTCGAGCACCCCGCTGGACGGGTCATCGCCGAGCTGGTGCAGACCACCGCCGGAGAGCGGGTCCGCACGGTGGATCCCAACGTCCGCCCGAGCGCGATCTCCGACGTCGCCAGCTACGCCGCCCGCATGGCCGATCTCGTCGCGACCTGCGACCTCGTCAAGGTCAGCGACGAGGATCTCGAGCAGCTCCACCCCGACCGCGATCCGCTCGAGACCGCAGCGGCCTGGGCCTCGGCCGGACCGGCGCTCGTCGTCGTGACCCGCGGTGAGCACGGGGCGGTCGCGCTCACCGCCGCGGGCCGCCACCTCGAGGTCCCTGGCATCGACGTCGAGGTGGTCGACACCGTCGGCGCCGGCGACGCGTTCACCGCCGGGCTGCTCGCCTGGCTGGACGTCCGCGGCTACCTCGACGCCCGCGCGGGGTTGGACGAGCTGGCCCGCGGCGAGGGGCTCACCGACGCGCTGGCGTCCGCGGTGCGGGCCGCCGCGCTGACCTGCGGCCGCGCGGGTGCCGAACCGCCGACGGCCGAGGAGCTCGCGGGCTTCGACGGTTGACCCGTGGACGGGTCCGGCCGCCGCTCACGACGGCGGGGTCGGCGGCTCGCCCCGCAACGCCGCCAGCCGTTCCTCGGTCGGGTTCTCGTCCGCGTAGGACCAGTCGAGCTGGCGCAGGTGGTAGCGGTCCTGGTAGCGCACCTCACCGGTGTCCTCGTCGATCGCGGTGATCAGCGGCGTCGGAAGGTCCGCCGGGGTCGGTCGCCCGGCCTCGACGGTGGCCACGAACTCGTCGACGAAGGCCTCGACGGTGGAGCCCACGAGCAGCTGGCTCCCGACCGGCAGGTAGCAACGGTTCTGATCGGTGACGGTGTGGCTGCGACGCAGCAGGGACTCGAGGTCGGTCTGGGACGCCTCGCCGGCCTGCACGCTGGCGAGGATCCTCGCCATCTCGGTGTTGCCGAGCTTGCAGGCGTTGCACTGCCCGCAGGACTCGACGGCGAGGAAGTTCACCAGCACGCTGAGCACGTCGACGATCGAGCGGCTCTCGTCGTAGACGATGAAGCCTCCGGAGCCGA
Organism: uncultured Actinomycetota bacterium; assembly: GCA_964451855.1. Classification (GTDB taxonomy): domain Bacteria; phylum Actinomycetota; class Nitriliruptoria; order Nitriliruptorales; family Nitriliruptoraceae; genus CSSed11-175R1. The sequence goes on along the minus strand of CAYVJT010000024.1, from coordinate 20,410 downwards.
GCCCGACGCCGGCCTCCTGCATCGCATCGAAGCAGAGGGGGACGTCGAGGTGGTCCGGGGTGATCACCGCGGCGGAGACGCCGCTGTAGACCGCCTTGATGTCGGTCGCACCGGCGATGTCCTCCAGCAGGGTGCGCAGCGGTGTGCCGAGGGTCAGCTCGTAGACCCCTGGGTTGCCGACGTCGCCGACCACGGTGAACAGCATCGTGCCCGGGGTCGCCTCGGTGCCGGCCTCGCGGAACCAGTCGGGCCCGTGCGCGACGATCCGACCGACGTGGCTGAGCGTCTCGACGTTGTTCACGATCGTCGGGTTCGGGACGGTGGTGGTGGCGTTCAGGCCGGCCTCGAAGGGCTTGACGATCCGCGGCATCGGCAGCTTGCCCTCGATCACCTCGAGCATCCCGGTCTCCTCCCCGAACAGGTAGAGGTCGGGGCCGGTGACGATCTCGATGCGCTCGGCACCGGACCAGCCGGCGGAGATCACGTCGTCGAGCGCGCCACGCAACCGCTCCACCTGTGTGGTGAACCGGTCCTTGATGCCGATGTAGGCATGCTCAGCGCCGGTGGCGTGCAGCGCGATGCAGATCCCCTCGAGGAAGGCGTAGGGCTGCTGCTCGATCAGCAGCCGGTCCTTGTAGGTCCCCGGCTCGCCCTCGGCGGCGTTGGCGACCAGGCTCAGCCGCCCACCGGCGTGCTCGGCGGTCTCGCGCACGCCCCGCCACTTCTTGGCGGTCGGGAACCCGGCCCCACCGCGCCCGCGCAGGCCGGAAGCGTCGATCAGGTCGGTGACCTCATCGGGCTCCATGCCCAACGCGCGCTCGAGTCCCTGCCCCCCGGAGGAGGCCAGGTGGTCGTCGAGCGAACGGGCGGGCGTGGGGGGCAGCAGACGGTCGGTGGCGTCACGCACGTGGGGACCTCTCGTTGGTCATCACTGCACTCCTACCACGTTCCCGGCCCACGTTCCCGGCCCACGTTCCCGGC
>CAYVJT010000024.1:0-19329 GCA_964451855.1 uncultured Actinomycetota bacterium | reverse complement strand
CATCACTGCACTCCTACCACGTTCCCGGCCCACGTTCCCGGCCCACGTTCCCGGCGAGGTCAGGGCAGCGCGATCAGAACACCGCGGTCAGGAGACCGCGGTCAGTACGGGTTGGCGCGATCCTCGAGGTCCGGGTGCAGCTCGTCCGCGCGTTCCGCCGGGAAGGAGATCGTGTGCGGGTCGCCGTCGGAGACGTACGGCCGCCAGGTGTCCGAGGACTCCATGACGTCGAGCCACCATGCGGAAGCGAACTCGGCCTCAGGGTCGGACATCGTCTTGATCCGTGGGATCGAGAGGGGCGCGAAGTCGACGTGGAAGGGTGACGGCGCCGGCCGGTCACCGACGAGAAGCACCGCCTCGTTCGTGTAGCTGCCGACGTCCGAGCTGCCCTCGGCGAGTAGGTCGCGGTCCTCTGGCGAGATCCCGAAGGGCAGCGACATCGTCACCACCTCGGCGTCGGGGACGATGTCGGTGATCTCAACGACGACCCGCGCGAGCTCCTCCTGTACCTGGTCGGCGTCGAGGGAGCGGAGGTTCGCGTGGTTGTGCGTGTGGTTGCCCAGCTCCACGCCCTGCTCGTGGAGCGCCCGGACGATGTCGGGGACGTCGTCGACCGCGCCGAACATCGAGCTGGTGATGAGGTAGAACGAGGCGATCGGTTCCACCTCGTCGTAGTGTGCGGCGACCTCGGTGAGGATGGCCATCGCGGTGCCGTCAGCCCAGTCGCCGTCCTCGTCCAACCGCGCCTGGCTACGGGGCGAATCATCGAAGGTCAGCACGACCGGCGAACGGCCGGCGGGGATGTGGATGTCGCCGCGGACCAGGTCGACGGTGCGGATCGGGACGAACCCTCGATCGAACAGCAGGGTCAGCTCCGCGCGGAACTCGTCGGGGGTCATGTCCCACTCGCTGCCCCCGTCCTCACGGATCTGGTGGTACATCATCACGGGGACGACCCCGAGCTCGTCGGCCCCGACCGCAGCCGGGTCGACCTCGGAACCGGTGGAGGGGTCCTCACCATCCTCCACAGCGGCTCCCTCGTCGTCACCAGCCGCCTCCGTGCCGTCCTCGTGGCCGGCGGCGCCCTCAGCGGCGCCCTCGAGGTCGTCCTCCTCCCCTGCGGGCTCGGCGCCGACCTCGACGTCGTCGGGTTCGTCGGAAGCATCCGGCTCCTGGGCGCCACCCGCACACGCGGCGAGCAGCAGCAGCGACAGCCCGACCGCGGCCCAGCGTGGGGAACGCGGACCCGAGCGACGCAGTTGCCTGGCCGAGCCCGTAGTACGGGCCGTGTGGAGGATGATCAACTGGAGCCCGTATCGTCTGACCGGTGTGAGCGACGGACGGTACCGTCACCGCGCTGACGCGAGGTTCGCGGACGGGTCCTGTCGGACAGCGGTCCTCGACCTCGCTCCCGATCCAGTGCTCGTGTGATTGCGACGTCCGACGTCGCTACCGACCCACCACTACCCCGCTTCTCCGCAGACCCACCGACACCCCGCCCCCTGCCAACCGCGAACCCGCGTCGCTGCGGTCCCACCGAGACCCGGCGTCGCTGCCAGCCAACAGGACCCCGCCGTGCTCGCCACTGCTCCGCGTCACCTCCGACACCCCGTCCTCTTCGTCGTGCTGATCGCGGTGGCGCTCCTCCTCGCTGCCTGCGACTCCGACCCCGACGCCGGCGTGGACCGCAACCTCGACTACGACGGCCCGGACACCGAACTGCTCAACGCCGAGGCGGTGCAGGAGGCCGGCTTCACCGTCAGCGCGAGCGGCGAGGACGCACACCTCGACGACATCGCGCTGCGCCTCGACGGCGACGACGTCACCGAGGATGCGGACGTCTCGGGCACCGCGCTGACCTGGGAGCCGGCTGGCCTCGACGATGGCAGGTACACGCTGACCGTGCTGCGCACCTTCGAGGCCGACGCTGAGCGCGACGGGACCAACGACGCGGCCGAGGGCGGGGAGGCGCGTGAGCCGGAGGTGCTGCACGAGTGGGCCTTCGAGGTCAAGGCCACCCCGCCGGAGATCGACATCGCCGCACCCGACAGCGCCGTGGTCGCCGGCGAGCCGCTGACGGTCGCCGGGACCACCGAGCCCGGCGCAACGGTGGCGTTCGACGGGGCCAGCACGACCGCCGGGGAGGACGGCGCCTTCGAGCTGGAGCTGGAGGCGGCTCCTGAAGGCACGATCACGCTCGTCGCCACTGACGTGGCCGGCAACGTCTCGGACGACGATCTCCACCTCGTCACCGTCCCGTCGCGGGTCACGCTGGACGAGTACCGCGCCGCGCACCTGACGGGCTGCGCATGGGGGTTCCCGGGTCTGCGTGACCCGGTCCTCGAGATGATCGAGGAGGGACGCCTGAACGCGGTCCAGCTCGACCTCAAGGACGAGGACGGGATGGTCAACTACGACTCCCAGGTGGAGCTGGCGCAGGAGCTCCGGCCGGAGATGACGGCCGGATGCACCTTCAACCTCGAGGAAGCCGTCGCGTTCCTCCACGAGCGGGGTATCCCGGTGATCGGCCGCATCGTGGCGTTCCGCGACCCGACCCTCGTGGGCTGGGCGTGGGACAACGACCGCCGGGACTACGCGGTCCAGACCCCCGGCGGTGAGCGGCTCCCGATCTACGGCGGGGGCATGGCGAACTTCGCGCATCCCGACGTCGCCGACTACAACATCGCGATCGCCGAAGAGGCGGCCGCAGCGGGTGTCGACCACATCCTGTGGGACTACATCCGCCGTCCCGAGGGCGACATCGACGCCATCGTGTTCCCGGGCCTCGAGGGCACGGTCGAGGAGGCGATCGTCGACTTCACCCGCCGTGCCGACGAGGTACTCGCACCCTACGGGGTCGTCCACGGCGCATCGGTCTACGGCATCGCGGCGACGCGTCCGCTGGAGATCGGTCAGGACATCCCCGCGATGTCCGACCACCTCGACTACGTGGCGCCGATGGTCTACCCCGACCACTGGGGCCCGGGCGAGTTCGATATCGACAACCCGAACGCCGCGCCGTACGAGATCGTCTACGAGTCGATGAGGACCTTCGAGGACGCCACCGAGGGCAGACGCGCACGCACGATCCCGTGGCTCGGGGACTTCGGATCCCGCGACATGGACGCCCACCAGTACATCCGGGCACAGATCGAGGCGACCCTCGACAGCGACGTCCGCGAGTTCCTGCTGTGGAACGCCGGAGCCCGCTACAACACCGACGCGGTCGAGCCCCTCGAGTAGCTCGGGCGAGCAGGTCCGGCGAGCAGGTCCGGCGACCCGGTCTCTAGCCGGGCGCCACGCCCGAGACGGTCCTCGGCCCACGAACGCATTACCGTGCGCTCGGGTCCGATCGACGAGAGGAACCGCGGTGCCCTTCGCTGAGGTCAACGGCCAGCACCTGCGCTACGAGGACACCGGCGGCGACGGCCCTCCGGTGATCCTCAGCCATGGCTTCCTGATGGACCACGAGATGTTCGCCCCGCAGATCGCTGAGCTCAGCGATACCTACCGGGTGGTCGCCTGGGACGCGAGGGGGTTCGGCGAGACCGAGTTCGACGGCGAGCCGTTCACCTACTGGGACTCGGCCAGCGACCTGTTCGGTCTGCTCGATCACCTCGGCATCGAGCGTGCGGTGCTCGGCGGGATGTCCCAGGGTGGCTACGTGGCGCTGCGGGCCGCCCTCCTGCAGCCGGACCGGGTCCGTGCGCTGATCCTGATGGACACCCAGGCTCCGCCCGAGACGCCGGACAAGATCGCGGAGTACCGCGAGATGATCGACACGTGGTCGGCCCACGGCTACCTCGAGGAACTCGCCTCGGGCGTCGCCGGACTCATCATCGCCGACCCGGATCTCGAGCCGGAGTGGAAGGCCAAGTGGCAGCGCTGGGACCCCTCCCGCCTCCGCCCGGCTGGCGGGGCGTTGCTGGACCGCGACGACATCACCGACCGGGTCCCCGAACTGGCGATGCCGGTCCTGCTCGTCCATGGCTCGCAGGACCTCGCGATCCCGGTCGAGCGTGCTCGAGAGATCTGCGCAGCGGTCGATGACTGTCGGGGCGTCATCGAGGTCGAGGGCGCGGCCCACGCGGCCAACCTCACCCACCCGCACATCGTCACCCCGGCGATCCGCACCTTCCTCGAGAGCCTCCCCGCCTGACCGCGACGCACCCCCCGCCCTGACCCCGCCCAACCCCGGCCCCCAACCCCACTGGGAGCCACTCCGTCCGTCGTGTCCCACCGCGTCGCGCCACACGCCGGAGGTCGCCCACGTTGGTCCGGACCAGCGGGCACTGACGATCTTCGTTGCAGGGTGCAGGGATCGACATCCGGTCTGATCGGTGACCACGAACGGTGTCGATCATCGTAGCTATCGACAGGGATCGACCTCCCCGAGGCCGATCGGCTCCCCGCAGGACTCCTCCCGCCCCCAGACATCCCGTCCCACCCCATGACGGCGCGCTGTGTCACGTCGCCCGGTGGCACCACCGCGACAGCAGCCGCTCAGTGCGACCGCAGATGCGGCGCTGCAACGCCGAGTTCGTAAGCACGGGCTGCCAGGGCGGCTGACAAGCTGGCCAACAGGGCCGCCTCCTCCTGCAGGTCGGACTCGGCCACGTAGGTGATGCGGATGTCCTCACGTCGCAGCTCACCGTCGCGCTGCTGGTCCGCCCGCCGGCCCACACTCGTCGCGTGGTCGACGGTGCCCTGGTACTCGACCCCATGCCGGACCGTCGGGAACCACCAATCGAGCCGACGGGACGGGGTCACCCAGTGCTGCGGGATTGGCGAAGGGTCGAAGAGCGCGAGGAGTTCACCCAGGCGCCGTTCCCCGTCACCGGTCTCACTCCTCAGGTCCAGTTCCAGGAGCGTCGCGAGTTCGACCCCACCAGGGACGCCAGGTCCGAGCTCCCGGATGCGCTGCGTCAACCGACCGGGTCGGAGCAGGCCTCGCCACCGGAGCACGTCGTGGGCGAGCCGGATGCGACGCGCACCGACCTGGTCGACGAAGGCTGCGCTATCGATCAGGGCATCGACCGGCGCGGCGATCCGCACCTCACCACGACGCGAGACAGGTCGATCGGGGTCGGGGTCGCGACGATGGGGGAAGTCGACCCCCCGGAGGCGACGTCCTGGCGGGAGGAGCACCTCGAAGGGCAGGACCTCGTTGAATGCCCCGAACCCGTCCAGATCGAGCAGGGTGAGCGCGACAGGTCCGGTCAGCGTCGCACCCCGTCCAGCGCGCAGGGTCGCTGCGAATGCCCGCTGGACGGGGATCCTCGCACTCCCACGGATGCGTCGCACGCCGAACTCGATCGCCTCGACCCACGCACTGCGCAGGAGCGCGTCCGTCCTGCTCGCACCTATCGCCGCTACGAGCTGCGCGCGGGAGACCACGCCGAGCTGTGCTTCGGCGAGCCGCACCAGATCAGTAGGAGGAGTCATCGCCGCAGTCTGCACGGCTTCCCTGGCCGTGCGGCAACGGGATGGTTCGTCGCTGTGGACAACGGGTTCGCACCCGCCGCTCCACGGTCGCGAAGGACCGTCGAACAGCAGGAGCGATGACCGACCACGCGCATCCCTGCGGATATCTCCGAACATCGTCAGCCCACCGCGAGGTGACGGCCAGATCCTGCGCATCCTTGCGGATGTCGACAAGGATCGTCACCGAGCCGCTGATCGGGATGGGGCGAGCTGGCCGATGGGGCGTCGCGATCGGTGGGTCAGGGGGTGGCGGGGCCGAGGGCGTCGTCCATGAGCTGCTCGTGCTCCTGCTCGTGCACGACGTGCTGGCCCGCCGCGGGCGAGGCGGACGGCACCCGCGACGCGCGGCGCAGCTCGCGCCCGTCGTCCAGCTCCTCCAGGAGGTTCCACAACCGCCCGTCCACGAACCCCCAGGGACCCATGTTCTCCGGCTCCTCCTGGACCCAGCAGACGTCCTTGGCGTTGGGGTAGGCCGCCAGGATGTCGCGGATCTGGTCCGCCGGGAAGGGGTAGAGCTGCTCCACACGCGCCACCGGCACGTCCAGTTCGCGCTCGTCCCGCTCGTCCATGAGGTCGAAGGCGACCTTGCCCGAGGCGAGGAGGACGGTCTCCACGGCATCGCGATCGCGCTCACCCGAGGTCCAGACGGGGTCGTCCAGCGTCTCCTCGAACGACCCCGACGAGAACCGGGAGATGTCGGAGAACGCCTTCGGTGAACGCAGCAGCGATTTCGGCGTGAAGATCACCAGCGGCTTGCGCACGTCGCGGTGCATCTGGCGCCGGAGCACGTGGAAGTACTGCGCCGCGGTGGTCGCGTTGACGGCCTGGATGTTGTCCTCGGCGCAGAGGGTCAGGAACCGCTCGATCCGGGCGGACGAGTGTTCGGGGCCCTGGCCCTCATAGCCGTGGGGCAGCAGGAGGACCAGGCCGGAGGTCTCGTCCCACTTGTCCTCGGCGGCGACGATGAACTGGTCGATGGTGATCTGGGCCCCGTTGACGAAGTCGCCGAACTGGGCCTCCCAGCACACCAGCGCGTCCTTGTCCTCGACCGAGTAGCCGTACTCGAACCCGACCGCGGCGTACTCGCTGAGCAGCGAGTCGTAGATGAACCACTTGCCCTGGTCATCTGACAGGTGCGCGAGCGGGAGGTGCTCCTCACCCGTCTCGAAGTCCATCTGCACGGCGTGGCGCTGCGAGAAGGTGCCGCGCCGGGAGTCCTGACCGGCCAGCCGCACGTTGATGCCCTCCAAGAGCAGCGACCCGAACGCGAGGGTCTCCCCGAGCGCCCAGTCGATCGTCCCCGCCTCGTAGCGCTCCTTCGCCTTCTTGAAGATGCGATCGAGCTTGGGGTGGCGGGTGAACCCCTCACGAGGGTTGAACTGCACGTCGGCGATGTGGTCCAGGGCCTCCTTGCTCACACCGGTCTCGACGGGCGGCAACAGCCCCGTCGAGGGTTCGGGGCGCACGGCCTTCGGCGGTTCGGGCGGGGCCGCCTGCTTGGTCTCCTCGAAGGCGGTCTCGAGCTTGCCCTCGAAGTCCTCGAGGAAGCGCTCGGCCTGGTCGAGGGAGATGTCACCGCGTCGCACGAGACGTTCGGTGTAGAGCTTGCGCACCGACCGCTGGCTGTCGATCGACTCGTACATCTGCGGTTGGGTGAACGAGGGATCGTCGGCCTCGTTGTGCCCGTGGCGCCGGTAGCAGATGAGGTCGATCACGATGTCGCGGTGGAAGCGTTGGCGGTAGGCGAAGGCCAACCGCGCGACACGCACGACCGCCTCCGGGTCATCACCGTTGACGTGCAGGATCGGCGCCTGGACCGTCTTGGCCACGTCGGTGGCGTAGAAGGACGAACGGGAGGCGTCCGGCGAGGTCGTGAACCCGACCTGGTTGTTGATCACGACGTGGACCGTCCCACCGGTCCGGTAGCCCGGCAGCTGCGACAGGTTCAAGGTCTCGACGACCACCCCCTGCCCGGCGAAAGCCGCATCGCCGTGGAGCAGCAGAGGCAGGGCCGGGTAGATGCCTTCGTGGCCGCGGTCGTAGCGGTCCTGCATCGCCCGGACGATGCCCTCGACGACCGGGTTGACCGCCTCGAGGTGGGACGGGTTGGGAGGCAGGTGCAGCTCGATCGTGTTCCCGGCGCGGGTCTCGTAGGTGCCCGAGGTCCCGAGGTGGTACTTCACGTCGCCGGAGCCCTGCACGGTGTCCGGGTCGATGTGGCCCTCGAACTCGCCGAAGATCTGCCGGTGCGACTTGTGCAGGATGTTCGACAGGACGTTGAGCCTGCCGCGGTGGGCCATGCCCATCACGATGTCGTGCAGCCCCTCGTCAGCAGCGGCCTCGCAGACCGCGTCCAACAGCGGGATCACCGACTCCGCACCTTCGATCCCGAACCGCTTCTGCCCGACGTACTTGGTGTGCAGGAACGACTCGAAGGACTCCGCGGCGTTGAGGCGTTCGAGGATCCAGAGCTGATCCTCGGGCGAGACGTCCTCGGTCACCCCCTCGACCTGTTCGCGGATCCAGTTCTTCTCCTCGGGGTCGAGCACGTGGCCGTACTCGATCCCGATCGTGCGGCAGTAGGCGTCCCGGAGCACGCCGAGGATCTCCCCCAGCGACATCTTGGTTTCCTCGCCACCGACGTCGGTGAGGAAGTCCCGGTCGAGGTCCCAGATCGACAGCCCGTAGTAGGTCGGGTCGAGCTCCGGATGCAGGGACGGGGGGATCTGCCGCAACGGGTCGAGGTCGGCGATCAGGTGCCCACGGACGCGGTACATGTTCGCCAGCTGACCGACCTTCATCTGCTTGCCCAGCAGGTCGGTGTGGCTGTCGACGTCGGTCGAGTCGGTCCGCCAGCGCGCCGGTTCGTAGGGCAGGCCCAGCGACGCGAACACCTCGTCGTAGAAGCCGTCCTCGCCGAGCAGGAGCTCGTTGACGCGGGCCAGGTACATCCCGGACTCCGCGCCCTGGATCACCCGGTGGTCGTAGGTGGAGGTCAGGGTGATGACCTTGCCGACCCCGAGCTTGGCGAGGGTGCGCCCGTCGGCGGCCTTGAACTGCGCCGGGTAGTCGATCGTCCCGACCCCGAGGATCGCCGACTGGCCGCTCATCAACCGCGGCACCGAGTGGACCGTCCCGATCGTTCCCGGGTTGGTGATCGTGATGACCCCACCGCTGAACATCGACGGCTCGAGCTTGTTCGTCCGGATGCGCCGGATGATCTCCTCGTAGGCCCGTAGGAACTCGTCGAAGGTGAGGGTGTCCGCCTCCTGGATGACCGGCACGAGCAGCGAGCGGGACCCGTCGTCGTTCTCCACGTCGACGGCCAGTCCGATGCCGAGGTGGTCACGGCGCAGCACCGCTGGCTTGCCGTCCTCGGTCTGTGTGTAGATGCGGGTCATCGCGGGCACGTCTTCGACCGCGCGGACCATGGCGTAGGCGATCAGGTGGGTGAAGGAGACCTTCCCGCCCCGGGTCCGTCGCAGGTAGTTGTTGATGATCTTGCGGTTGACCTCGAGCAGCTTCGCCGGGACGTCCCGCACCGACGTCGCGGTCGGCACCCCGAGCGAGGTCTCCATGTTCTCGACGATCCGTGCCCCGACGCCCCGGATCCGTTCGGGTTCGGGTCCGCCCTCCGGCACCGACGCGACGGCCGCCTCGGGTTCCACCGACGTCGAGGCATCACGGGACCCGACGTCCTTCGCGCCACCGTCGCTCCCGGGCAACGCACCATCGGGGCGGTAGTCCTCGAAGAAGTCCCGCCAGCCGGGCGACAGCTCGTCCGGGTCCTCGCGGTACTTCTCGTACATCTCCTCGACGAGCCACACGTTCAGCTCGGATCGCGAACGCGAAGGCGGTTGCTCTCGGCTGCTGGCCATGTCGGAGCTCGTCCTGGTGGCTGGGAGACGGGGTCGTCCACAAGGTAGGTCGCCGGTCCGTCAGGGTAGGTGGTCACCGTGCCGTCGGGAACCCGACCTCGAAGCTCATCCCTGTTCCGTCCCCGTGCCGTCCCGGTGACATCGAGGTAGCCCGGGAACGAACCGGCTGCAACCCCAACGCACACGACGACGTCCGACTGGGCGAACGACGCACTGCCGCGACCCGAGCACGAGGCAGCGGAGCGGCGAGACGACACGCTCACCGGGAGGGACATCATGCGATGGACGACGAGGTTGTCGGCGGGGATGCTCGCCATCGTGCTGGCGGCGGGGTGCGCAGCCTTCGACGACGCGGACGACACCGGCCCCGCCGACCTCACCACCGCCGACCAGGACGTGGACGTTCCCGCCGTGGATGCTCCCGACAGACCGATCGAGGAGCCGGCCGACGAGGCCGACATGCACGTCTCCGAGGACGGGCTCGACGACGGCGGCGCACGGACGGTCGCGACCGGGGCGCCGACCGGCCAGAAGGTGATCCGGACCGCGGAGCTGGTGCTGGAGTCCTCCGACACCGCCGAGACCCTCGGTCGGATCCGCGCCGTCGCCGACCGCGCGGGTGGCTACACCGCGACCTCGGACCTCCAGCGGGACGAGGAGGGCGTCGTCCGGGGCACCGTCACGCTCCGGGTGCCGACCGAGGAGCTGAGCGAGGTCGTCGACGAGCTCGAGGCGCTCGGCGACGCCGTCCCGGTCAACCGCATCGACGAACGAGACGTGACCACCGAGCACGCCGATCTCCAGGCACGCATCCAGAACCTCACCTCGTACGAGACCGAGCTGCGTGCGCTGCTCACCGAGATCCGCGAGACGACCGACCGTCCCGAGGACCTGCTCCGCATCTTCGAGCGGATCCGCCAGGTCCGTGAGGAGATCGACCTGCTCGAGGGACGCCTCGCTGCCCTCAGCGACCAGGTCGCCTACGCCACCGTGACCGTCACCCTGCGTCCGATCGACGACGAGACAGGTCCCGGACCTGATGAGGCCGCGCCCTGGGCTCCTGGCGAGACGTTCCGCGAGGCGCTCGCGGCGACCGGACGGCTCCTGGCTGCGCTGGCCGACGGCCTGATCTGGCTCGTGGTGACCGGGATCCCGGTGCTCGTGAGCTTCCTGGGCCCGCCGGCACTCCTGCTGTACCTCGTGATCCGGTGGTTCCGTCGGCGACCGGAGACCGGCCAGGGCCCGACACCGCCACCACGGACCGCGGATGGCCCGGAGGTCACTCCCCAACCACCGGCCAGCTGAACCCCGGAACGCCGCATGGGCGAGGTACCGTCGGGGCCGGAGACATGCCGGCCCCGGCGGCCTGCGATGAGAGCGAGGAGACGGTGAGACGTGCGCATCCGTGACGTCCTCGCTGCGCTGGTCGGCCTCGCGGTGGTCGGCGCCATCGGGTACGGCGCCTGGGCGTGGCTGAGCGACACCGTCGACCCCGAGGTACCCGCGCCCCAGCCGGGAGCGGACCCGGCTGCGACCGCCGAGGCCTACCTGGACGCGTGGGAGCAGGGCGACCACCTCGCCATGGTGCGCTACGTGCGCGATGCACCCGACGACTTCGTGTCCCGGCACGTCCAGCTCCGCGACGCGCTCGAGCCGACGGGGATCGAGATCACCGCCGGCGAGGACACGTCGACCCAGGACGGGCGCGCCACGTTCCCGCTGCAGATCGCCCTCGACGTGCCCTACGCCCAGGAGCCGCTCACCTGGGACTCCGCGCTCGAGCTGATCCGCGAGCGGGGCCAGTGGGGCATCGTGTGGTCGCTGGACACGCTCCACCCCGAGCTGCGTGAGTCCTGGGAGTTCGCCACCGAGTCCGAGGAGGTCGGTCGCCAGGAGATCCTCGCCGCCGATGGCACGGTCCTGTCCGGTCGCCGCGACCTGGTGACCTTCGGGTTCGAGCCCACCGCGGTGGATGACCCCGACGAGGTGATCGAGGCCTTCGCCGAGGCGTTCCCAGGGAGCGAAGGTCGAGCGGAGCGGGAGCTCAACCGCGGCGACCTCGTCGACGGCTGGTTCTACCCCGTGGTGACCGTGCCGGAGCACCGGGCCGTTGACGCACGACCGGTGTTCAGCGGGATCCCGGGGGTGCTGCGCCAGACCGACACGGGGCGCGGCCTGTACGACGAAGGCTTCGCCCAGCACGTGATCGGCATCGTGGCCGAAGCCACGGCGGAGCAGCTCGAGGAGCGGGACCTGCCTGCCGACACACGGATCGACATCGGGCAGTACGGCCTCGAACGCGAGCTGGAGGGGCAGCTGCTCGGCAGCGACATCGTCCGGGTCGGTCTCCGCGAGCGAGATGCCCTCGGCGACGCGCCCCTCCGGGTCATCCTCAGCGAGCATCAGGCCGACCCGTCGAGCCCGGTCGAGACCACCCTCGAGGTGGCCGTGCAACGGGCGATCGAGAACGCGCTGTTCGGGGTCGGTGGGACCGTCGGGTTCGTGGCGATCGATGCGGAGGATGGCGCGATCCTCGGCTCCGCGAGCCGACCTTTGACCGGGTACAACCGCGCCTTCGAGGGCCGCTACGCACCGGGCTCGACCTTCAAGACCGTGACGCTGGAAGCGCTCCTCAGGGACGGTGCCGAGCCCGACGACGCGGTCCCGTGCCTCGCGGAGGTGACCGTTGGCGGTCTCCGGGTCACCAACGCCGGCGGCGCCGGTCACGGCACGGTGGAGCTGCGTGAGGCCTTCGCGCTCTCCTGCAACACCAGCTTCGCCGAGCTGGGAGGAGGACTCAGCGACGACGCTATGGTCGAGGCCGCAGAGCGCTTCGGGTTCAACGACGACTGGGCACTGCCGCTGTCCTCGTTCGGTGGTTCCTTCCCCGATCCCTCGGACACCGCGGAGCGCGCCGCGGCTGCGTTCGGCCAGGCTCGGGTCGAGGCCTCGGTGGTGCAGATGGCCAGCGTCGTCGCGGCGGCGGTGACGGGCCAGTGGCGTGCGCCCTACCTCGTCCGGGACGACGGACCACGCGACGCGCGGCAACTGACCGAAGGCGTCACGGATCCGATGCGCGAGATGCTGCGCCTGGCCGTGACCGACGGCACCGGCAGCGCGGCCGACGTCGATGGTCGCGAGGTGCTCGGCAAGACCGGGACCGCCGAGCTCGGCGGCGGCGTCGAGCACGCCTGGTTCATCGGCCACTACGACGGCGTGGCGTTCGCGGTGCTGGTCGAGGAGGGTGGAGCCGGCGGCCAGGTCGCGGCACCGATCGCCGCCCGCTTCGTCCGCGAACTGGCCTCACTGCGGAGCGCGGTGGTCGACCAGCCGGAGGAAGCGGACGAGGACGCGCCCGAGGCCGAGGGAGCCGACGACGGCGGCTCCGAAGGCGTCCAGGAGCTCGACGACGAGGAGGCCGACGGCTGACCTCGAGGCGCTCCCACGCCGTCGCTCAGCCCCACCGTGCGCGGTTCCGACCCACCTCTGCGAGCGGTTACGGTGGCCCCCTGTGACCACGAGGTGCCGTGATGCCGAACCTGATGCTGACGAGCGATCCTGAAGCCGATGCCCTGCTGTCCGAGAACGCGTTCGCGCTGCTGATCGGGATGCTGCTCGACCAGCAGATCTCCATGGAGCTCGCCTTCATCGGGCCACACCGCCTCGAGCAGCGCATCGACGGTCCGCTGACGCCCGAGACGATCGCCGCGATGAGCCTCGACGACCTCGAGGAGCTCTTCCGCGAGAAGCCAGCCCTGCACCGCTACCCGGGATCGATGGCCAAGCGCGTCCACGCGCTCGCGGTCCACCTCGTCGAGGAGCACGACGGCGACGCCGCGAGCGTCTGGGCCGATGTCCGGACGGGGATCGAGCTCAAGCGTCGGCTCACCGACCTCCCCGGCTACGGCGAGCAGAAGGCGAGGATCCTCGTCGCGCTGCTGGGCAAGCAGTGCGGCATCACCCCGCAGGGGTGGCAGGCTGCTGCCGGTGACTACGGCAAGGAGGGCTACCGGTCGATCGCGGACGTGACCTGCCAGGAGTCACTGGCCAAGGTTCGTGACTGGAAGCAGGCCCAGAAGGCCGCCAAGCGCTCCGCCGACAGCTGAGCCCGCTGCGACTTCAGGTCAGCCGCCGGTCGCTGGGTCACTCCTGCCAGTCGTCCGCGGGTTCCACGGACGCGATGATGGCCTCCCCGAGGGTCTCGGGATCCTCGACCGCGTCGTCCAGGATGATGAGGGTCACCAGGAGGTTGCGACCCGCCTCACCGGCGGCGAGCAACGTCCAGGCGGACCCGGTCACGAACGCGTCGTCGTCGCCACCCGAGATGGTGGAGGTCTGGAGGAGCGCCCGCGAGGCCCCGGGCAGCTCGATCTCCTCGGTCACGAGGTCGTCGACACCGTCGTCACCGGCCTCGGCCCCGAAGAAGCTGACGAACCGGTCGAAGTCGTCGGGATCGCTGTGGACGGTGGGCCAGGCGAGCAGCACCGCCGCGAGCAGCGGGCCATCCGGCTCCTCGGTCAGTTCGGCGCGGACGCGCCCCTCGGCGCCTTCGGTGACCCGGAGGTCCCAGCTCTCCGGGTACGCGAAGCGCGCACGTGGGCCGTCGTAGGTGACGAGGTCGACCCCCGCGACGGGCGGGGGTGGTGGCGCGGCCGCCTCCCCGTCGGCGCACGCCGCGAGGAGGAGGGAGGCACCAACCACCGCACCCGCGAGGTGTCGTGTGATCTGCATCCTCCGCCCATCGTTGTGCTGATCGTTGCGCTGCCGCTCCCGGCTGTGCGGGGTCGATGTCGGCAACCCGCCACACCTGCGGACTATTCGGGGACGATCGTCAACGAGAACACGATGAGGGTGGCGAGCCCCATCGCCAGCATCCCGGCCGGAGCCCACCCCCAGCCTCGGCTCCACGGCCACACCGGCAGCGCCGCGAGCACGAGCAACGCGATCAGCGCAGCGCTCACCCGGAACACGACGCCTCCGACCGACGCTCCGGAGCGGACACGACCTCCGGGCCCACCTCAGTCCCTGGCATCGTCGACCGCACCCGCCGCTTGCCGTGCGGCGATCAGGATGGGGTCCCACACCGGCGAGAACGGTGGGGCGTAGGCGAGATCGACGTTGATGAGCTCGTCGACGGACATCTCGTTCCACAGCGCCGTCGCGAACACGTCGATCCGTTTCGCCGCCCCCTCCTTGCCGACGATCTGCGCACCGAGGAGCCGGCCCGTCCCCCGCTCGGCGATCGCCCTGACCGTGATCGGCGTCACGCCCGGGTAGTAGTGAGCGCGGGTCCCACCATCGATCGTGGCCGACACCACCTCGAAGCCCGCGTCCTCTGCGGCCGCCTGCCCGAGCCCGGTGCGGGCGATCTCCACCTCACAGACCTTGGTGACCGCCGTGCCGAGCACCCCCGGGAAGGCGGCGTAGGAACCTCCGAGGTTGAGCCCGGCGATGCGTCCCTGCTTGTTCGCGATCGTGCCGAGCGCGATCGATACCGGCCGTTGCGACACGCGGTGGAAGGTCTCAGCGCAGTCGCCAGCCGCCCACACGCCGTCGATCGGGGTGCGCTGACGTCGGTCGGTCTCGATCCCGCGGCTCGGGCCGATCGGGATACCGGCCGCGTCCGCGAGGTCGGAGAAGGGGCGCGTCCCGGTCCCGAGGACCACGACGTCCGCGTCGATCGTGCCGTCCGCGGTCCTCACCGCTCGGACGAACCCGTCGTCTCCGGCCTCGACCCCCTCCACGGGGACGTCGAGGTGGAGCTTCATCCCCATCCCCCGCATCGCGTCGGCGACCTTCTCGCCCATCTCGAGGTCGAGCGTGGCCATCGGCTGTGGCGCCATGTCGACCACGTTGACCTCCAAGCCGCGGATCTTCATGGCCTCGGCCATCTCGATGCCGATGTAGCCGGCGCCGATCACGACGGCGCGCTCGGGCTCACGGTCGGAGATGGCGTCCAGGAACCGCTGCCCGTCGTCGAGGGTCTGCACGCCGAGCACCCCGGGCAGATCGATGCCCGGCACCGGGGGCCGGATCGGGGTCGCTCCGGTCGCGACCAGCAACTCGTCGTAGCCGTGCTCATCCTCTCGGTCCGCGTCGAGGTCCCGCACGGTCACCGTGCGCGCCTCCACGTCGATCCCGACCACCTCGTGGTGGGTACGCACGTCGATGTTCTGCCGTTCGCGGAACACCTCGGGGCGGCGAGCGATCAGGTCGTCACGCTCCTCGATCATCCCGGCGATCCAGTAGGGGATGCCACAGGCGGCGTACGACGTGAAGGCGCCACGCTCGAAGACGAGGACCTCCAGTTCGTCGGGTCCTCGCAGCCGCCGCGCCTGTGACGCTGCCGACATCCCCGCGGCGTCGCCGCCGATCACGACCAGCCGCTGCATGCGCATCCTCCATCGAGGTGAACCGTTGGTGTCACCGGCGACGGTAGCGAGGATGACCGGACCGGGTGGACGGTGGCGGCCTCCGGTCCGTCCGTCGATCCGAGCGGGTTCAGATCACCGTGCCGTCGTCGCCGTCGCCGGTGACCAGCGGGAGGCGGGCCTCGACCCAGGCGAGGAGCCCGCCCTCGAGGTTCTCCGCGTCGTACCCGGCCTGTTCCAGCGCGCCGGTGACCGCGGCGCTGCGTTGGCCGGACCGGCAGATGCACAGGATCGGCTGGTCCGCGGGTAGCTCCTCCTGGCGGACGCCGAGGTGTCCCATCGGGATGTGCGTCGCCCCGTCGATGTGGCCGGCCTGCCACTCGGCCGGCTCGCGGACGTCCAACAGGAACAGCTCGCCGCGTCCGTTCGCGGTCACCGGATCCATCCGACACTCCTCATCGCCACGCCGTCAGCTCACCCGATCCGCGTGAGGGCCGCGTGGAGGTGATGCGTCTCAGGGGTGTCGCCGTGCGCCATCCACACGTCGTAGGAGAGCTCGTCACCGTCCAGCCGGAACTCGCGGCGCAGGGAGCGGACCGGCTTCGCGGTGGCGGTCCGGCCGACGCTCGTCGTCTCCAGGTGGAGGACACCGTCAGCGAGCGTGCCCTCCTCGACCTCCGCGATGCCTGTCGGGTGGGCGAGCACGAACTCGAGGTAGCTGGGCGTCGCCGCGAGGAGCGTGTCTCCCGCTACCTCGTCGTCACGGTCGACGGTGACGGCGGCAGCGACCACCCGGAGGTAGCCGACCTCGGCGTGCAGTGGCGCGCCGCTGTCTGCATCCCAGGTCCGTTGCTGGTAGGTCAGGAACGGCTTGCCGCTGTGCCCGAAGGTCACCTGCTCGTGGTAGCGGAAGGGTTCGATCGTCGGGTAGCTCCCGGCGCCCGACCCGTCCCAGGTGCCCAGCAGGTCACCGAGCGGTCCGAGTTCGGGATGGAGTGCTACGGGCTCGCCCATCGATGCGTCCTCACGTCGTGACGTCGTGGTCCTCGGGACGAGGTCGACCACGTCCACCCTACCGCCACGACCATCCTGGCTAGTCGGTGTCGATCTCGAGCAGGTCGATGATGAACACGATGGTCTCGCCCGGGGGGATCCCTGCTGCGGAGCCACGATCGCCGTACGCCAGGTCGGGTGGAGCGATCAGCACGCGGCGGCCACCGACCCGCATCCCGACGAGGCCCTCCTCCCACGCCGGGATCACCTCGCCCTCGCCGAGGGTGAAGGCGAAGGGCTGGTCGCGGTCCCAGGTCGAGTCGAACCGCTGCCCACTCGACCAGGAAGCGCCCACGAAGTTGACGGTCAGCCGCGCACCAGCCTCGGCCTGCTCCCCCTCGCCCTCGACGCGATCCTCGACCTGCAGGCTGGTCGGTGGATCACCACGATCGTCGGGCAGGACCGAGGCGAGGTCGGGCTTCGCCGCGAGATCCGGAGGCTCGGCCTCCTCTCCGGCGACGCCGCCAGCTCCGCTCGAAGCGCCGTCGTCGGTGCACGCCACGAGGACCGATGCCAGCGTGGCCGCAACGAGCAACGCGATCAGACGGGCCGGATTCCCCGCCCGGAGGCCACCCCGCATCGGAACCATCCCTCCTCGGCGTCTGCCAGGTCGCGCTGCGCCGGCCGTCGTGGCCGAACCTCCCGGCATGGCGACCGAGGGTATCCGCGGGCGTCCATGACGGGTCCCGAGGGGGTCGGGAGCCCGGCGCCGGGTAGCGTTCCCCGTCATGCTGATCGCCATCTCCGGGGTCCTGCTCGGCCTCCTCCTGCTGACCTTCGCTGCCGACCAGTTCGTCGTCGGGGCCACCCGCGTGGCGGCACGACTGCGCCTCTCGACGATCGTCATCGGTGCGCTGGTCATCGGCTTCGGCACCTCGGCGCCCGAGATCGTCGTCTCCGGGCTCGCCGCAGGTCGGGGGCAGATGGATCTGGCCGCAGGCAACGTCATCGGTTCGAACGTCGCGAACCTGACCCTGGTGCTCGGTGCGGCGGCGCTCGTCACGCCGATCGCGGTCCGCTCCCGCACGCTGAAGCGTGAGGCTCCCCTGTCGCTGGCCGCGGTGCTGCTCTTCGCGGTGCTGCTCCAAGGTGGGCTGTCGTACCTCGACGGCGTCGTGCTCGGGATCGTGCTGCTCACCTCGCTGGCGATCATCCTGCTGTCGGCGCGTGGTGGTGACCCGGTACTCGAGGGCGAGGTCGTCGGCTACCTCAGCGATGCGTTGCCGCACCTCGGCACCGAATCGACACGTACCGTCCTGGCACTGATCGCGGTGCTGATCTCGGCGCAGACGTTGGTGCTCTCGGCGACCGAGATCGCCGAGGCCCTGGGCGTCGCCGAGGGGTTCATCGGCCTGACGGTGGTCGCGATCGGGACCTCGTTGCCGGAGCTGGCAACGGCGATGCAGGCGGCCAGGCGGAAGGAGACCGGCCTGATCGTCGGCAACCTGCTCGGCAGCAACCTCTTCAACGCCACGGCGGTCGGCACCGTGATCTCGGTCGCTGGTCCGAGCCACCCGGTCAGTGCCTCCCTGGCCGGTCCCGCCACGTGGATGATGGTGGCGGTCGCGACGATCGCGTTCGTGTTCATGGTGACCGGCACGCGCGTCGCCCGTACCGAGGGCGCCGTGCTGCTGCTCGGCTACCTCGTCGTCCTTCCGCTGCTCGCCTGATGCTCGCCCGCGGCGATCGCCAGGTGCGCCCCGCCCACGAGTAGCCTCGCGGCAACCGAACCTGCGGAGCCTACGACCGTGTCCGAACTCCTCGTCCTCCAACACACCGCGGGGGCCGGCCCATCGTGCTTCGTCGAGGTGCTCGACGCTCGCACCAGCATCGCACCGTGGCGCCTGGTCGAGGTCGCGGGACCCGACGACCTGCCCGCCGATCCCGGCGCGCTCGCCGGGCTGGTCGTCATGGGCGGCACCATGTCCGCGATCGAGCCCGAGGCGCAGCCGTGGATGCCGGCCGAGTTCGACCTGCTCCGGCGTGCCGTCGACGCCGAGGTCCCCGTGCTCGGCGTGTGCCTCGGCGCCCAGATGCTCGCGGCTGCCCACGGCGGGACGGTCGAGCGGCGCGCCACACCCCAGATCGGCTACCGCCCCCTGCTGCGCACCGACGAAGCGGCCGGTGACCCGGTCTTCGGGGGGTGGCAGGACGGCGCGACGCCACTGTTCTTCCACGAGGACGAGGTGGTCGAGCTTCCGGAGGGGGGTGTCGCGATGCTCGAGGACGAGGGGCAGGTCGCAGGCTGGCGGCTCGGCAGCGCTTGGGCCGTGCAGTTCCACCCGGAGGTCGATGGGGCCCAGCTGGCGCAGTGGCTCGAGCTGGAGGCGTTGCATCCGGTGCTGGACCGTGCTGGCGTCGACGGCGCTGCGCTGCTGACCGAGGCACGCACCCGGGACCGCAACGTCGTCCCGATCGGTCGGGCGCTGATCGGACGCTTCATCGACGCCGCCGTCCGCCCCCACCTCGAGGCATCCTGAGGTCCCTCACGACGTCGATCGTGGAACGAACCGGCCAGGAGCGAGCCGTTCCGTTACACGATC
>CAYVJT010000023.1:14016-25385 GCA_964451855.1 uncultured Actinomycetota bacterium | reverse complement strand
CGTTGAGCAGATCCCGCATCCGCAGGATCTCCTTGGCCTGGATCTCGATGTCGACCGACTGTCCCTCGGCCCCTCCGGACGGCTGGTGGAGCAGGATGCGCGAGTGGGGCAGGGCGAACCGCTTCCCCGGGGTGCCGGCGGCGAGCAGCACCGCCGCTGCCGACGCGGCCTGTCCCATGCAGATCGTCTGCACGTCGCAGCCGATGAACTCCATCGTGTCGAAGATGGCGAACAGGGCCGTGATCGACCCCCCCGGCGAGTTGATGTAGATCGAGATGTCCTTGTCGGGGTCCTCCCCCTCGAGGTGGATCAGCTGCGCCATCACGACGTTGGCGATCTCGTCGTTGACGGGCGTGCCGAGGAAGACGATCCGCTGCTGGAGCAGACGCGAGTAGATGTCGAACGCGCGCTCGCCGCGGTTGGTCTGTTCGACGACCGTCGGGACGAGGTAGTCCAACGGCGAGTCGGGTCCGATGCCGGTGATGTCCACGGGAGGGCTCCGTTCGTGTCGTACAGCTTCGTGTCGTACAGCCACGGGTCGCTGCGGTCCGGAAGCGTACCTGCGTGGCGGCGCGCGCCCGTGCGGCTGCGTCGGGGGGACGCAGGCTCCCGGGTCGGGCCATCCCCTCGGCCAGACGGCGGCACAACCGACCCGAGGGCGGCACGACCGACGCAGCAGCCGCGCCACGTGTTCGAGCAGCGCTCGTCCGAGACCCACAGCGGGCGACCTAGGCCGCACGACAGGGGTGGCGACTGGACCCGGGCGCGGGTCGGTCCGTACCGTCGTAGCTCCCCTTCCTAGGAGCATCTGTGTCCTTCCGCCGCGCCCCACTGCTGATCGCCGTCGCGATCAGCGCTCTGGTGCTCGCCGCCTGCGCCGACGACGGTGACCTCGACGACGCTGCGCAGCCCGATGAGCTCCCCGATGAGCTCGACGATCTCGACGAGCTCGACGACGAACTCGACCTCGACGACATGTTCGGCGATCAGGGCGACATGCCCGACCCCAACGAGCACGTCGAGGATGGTGTGTTCCGCGGTGACGGCATCATCCTGCCGATCCCCGAGGGCTTCGAGCTCGAACCGACCGCCTACCTCCAGGGTCTGGTCGCAGCGGTCACCCCGGACGGCCTCCAACAGGTCGCCGGCCAGGCCGTCGACAGCGCGTCCGTGCCCGACGAGTCCCTCGAGATCGATGAGCTCGCCGAGATGAACGAGCAGCAGTTCGGACCCTCGGTCAGCGACGAGGAGACCGAGATCGATGGCGCGACGCGTGCCCGCCAGCTGATCTTCGAGGCGATCCCCGCGCAGCAGGAGGGCCAGCCGGAGCTGAGCCTCGTGCTGGTGATCGCCGAGGACGGCGAGGGCGAGATCGCGATCTTCAACTACGTCGCACCTGCCGAGGACTTCGACCAGGCCGAGGCCGAGACCCTCCTGGCCGGTGTCGGGTTCGACCCGGACAGCTCGCCACGCGAGCCCGAGCCCATGCCCGCACCCTGACCCGCCGGACCGACCACCACTCACGGGCGACTCCCCCACCGCCCGTGACGTTCGAGGCCCCGCACTCTCCGCGGGGCCTCGAACGTTGCAGCGGGCCACTCCACCCGACGCGGTCAGGCCGCGGAGGTTCCGCCGGGCGTATCCGCGGCGGGCTCGGCGCTCCGGAGGGGCAGGACGACCTCCAGGCAGCTCCCCCTGCCCGGAAGGGTCGTCGCCCGGACCTGCCCACCGTGGAGGGTGACGAACTCCCTGACCAGCGTCAGGCCGAGGCCGGTGCCGGGCTGCGCGTCCCCGCGCCGTTCGGGCCCCTGCACGAAGGGCTCGAAGATGCGCTGTTCGTAGCCCTGGGGGATGCCCGGCCCCTGGTCGGTCACCCGGAGCATCGCTCGATCGTTCGCTGCGCCGAGGGTGACCCACACGGTCCCGCCCGGTGGGCTGTAGCGGGCAGCGTTCGACACCAGGTTGGCGACGACCCGCTCGATCTTGGGCCCGTCGATGTCCGCGACCACCGGTTGCAGGTCGAGCTCGACGGCCCTGTCGCCCACCTCCACCTCGCGGACCACCCGCTCGACCAGCGGTGCGAGGTCCTGCCTCGCACGGTTGGCGACCACCAGGCCGCTCGCGAGGCGATCGACGTCGAGTAGGTCGGTCACCAGCGTGTCGAGACGCCGCGCGTTGGTCAGCATCTGTGACGCCACCTGCCGGTGCTGCTCGGGTGTGAGCTCCGTGCCACGCCGTTCCAGGGTCTCCGCGAACCCGAACACCGCGGTCAGTGGGGTCCGCAACTCGTGCGAGGTTGCGCGCAGGAACGAGCGTTGCAGTTGCTCGCTGTCGCGGAGCCGGTCCGCCTGGCTGTGCAGCAGCCGCGTCTGCAGGTAGACAGCGGCGGTCACCGCGAGCCAGACGCCGATGTCGGCGACGAGGTCCGCGCCCCAGATGGCGTCGAACGCGGGGTCGTACAGGGCGGGGCTGGCAGCGGCCAGGGAGGCCGCGACGACGTTCAGCACGACCAGCCCCAACGGCAGCGTCAGCGCCGAGGTCACCATGATCGCGACCACGGTGTCCTGGTAGATGGTCTCGGTTCCCCCGGTCACCGCGAACAGGACCGCCAGCATCCCCGCGGCCAGGACCCCGCCCGTGGCCCGCCACACCGGCCACACCCGCCGCGTACCCAGGCTCAGCGCGCTCAGGACCGCGATCCCCATCACCAGCAGCGCGATGCCCCGCCGTGTGCCTTCCGGCTGCGCCAGACCGATGCTGAGCACCACCGCGATGGTCAACCCGAGGATCACGACCCGGTGGACCCGAACCGCACCGGACCACACATCCCCCGTGTACCTCACGGACGCACCGTCCAGCGCCAACGTCCCGCCATGCAGCGTCCACTCACTCCCGCGGTCGACCCACCTCGACCGTCGGCAGCAGGAGTATCGCGCCTGGAGCGTCGTCAGCCAACCACGCTCGGCAGGCAACGCGTCCGCTGGAGCGTTCCCCAAACCACCTCGAGGTGGTCAGTCCCGGCCGGGGACGTACAGCTCGCTGTCGCCACCGTCGTCGGGGTCGTCCTGCCCCGGAACGATCAGGCCCGGTGCTGCCTCGGCGTTCCCACCGTCGGCATCCTCGGCAGCGGTGTCGTCACCGGCGTCGGGATCCTCCTTGAGCCCGAGCTCGATGAGCTGCTCGTCCGACGGCGCGCCGTCGACCTTCGCTTCGGCGACGATCGCGTCGATCGCCTTGCGACGCATGATGTCGCCGATCAGCATCGGCAGGCTCCCCTGCTCGTGGATGATCTGAGCGACCTGCTCGGGCGACATGTTGTTGGACCGCGCGTGCCGGATGATCTCCTGGTCGAGGTCGTCGGGATCGAGCCCGACCTGCAGGTGCTGCGCGAGCGCGTCCAGCACCAGCTGGGCCTTCACACCGCTCTCGGCCTGCTTGCGCTGGTCGGCCTCGTAGGTCTCACGGTCGGTCCCCTCGGCGCTGAGCACGTCCTCGACGGACATGCCGTACTGCTCCGCCTGGGCCTCGAACCGCTCCATGCGGCCCTCGAGCTCGGCCTCGACCATGGACTGGGGCACCGGGACGTCGATCCGCGCCAGGTACGCCTCGACGATCTGGCCGCGGATCTCGTGCTGGCCCTCCTGGATGCGCCGAGCCAGCAACGAGTTGCGGATGTCGGCCTTGAGCTCCTCGAGGGTGTCGAACGCGGAGGCCGTGGTCGCCAGGTCGTCGTCGAGGTCGGGCAGCGTCTTCTCGCGCACGTCCTTGATCGTCACGTGGAACGTGGCCGGCTTGCCGCCGTGCTCCGGGTAGGCCTCGGGCAGCTCGTCCTCGTAGGTGAACCCGTCACCCGCCTCCTTGCCCACGACCTCGTCGTCGAGCTTGGGGGTCACGCCAGCCGAACCCACCTCGTAGAGGGCGTCCTCGACGGCGGCGTCCTCCAGGATCTCGCCGTCGACCTCGACGCGGAGGTCCAGGGTCACCATGTCGCCGGTGCGCGCTTCACGCTCGACCTCGTCGACCTCGGCGAAGCGCTCCCGCAGCGACTGCAGCTGCTCGTCGACCTCGTCCTCGTCCACCTCGTGGTCGGGGAAGGTGACGCTGATCCCGGTGTGGTCCGGCGGCTCGATGGTGGGGCGCACCTCGACGATCGCGGTGAACCGGGCACCCTCGTCCTCGTCGAACGACTCGACGTCGACCTCGGGCTGCGCGATGGGCTCCAGGCTCTCGGCCTGCAGTGCCTCGCCGTAGTAGTCGCTCAGCGACTCCTCCATGGCGGCCTGGGCGATCGCCCCTTCGCCGAGACGCTGCTCCAGGAGGCGCCGAGGGGCCTTGCCGGGACGGAAGCCGGGCAGGTGGACCTGTTTGGCGAGCTCGCGGGTAGCACGGTCGAAGGCCTGCTTGATGCGTTTGGGCTCGACCTCGACGGTCAGCTTGACCTTGACGGGATCGAGGGACTCGACGGAGGTCTTCACGGGCGATGGTTCCTTGTGGGAAGGCAGGGTGGACGGGAGGTTCGAGACATCGGGCCACGGACCGGGACGCACCGAGGAGGGGTGGAGGCCAACGATCCGACGTGTGGGTTGCGATGGTTCCAGGTCGGTCCGCCGCTGTCCATCCAGCGGTCCTCGCGCGTGCGCTCGTCGTGCCTCGATCGCACGCAGGCAGTTGCCCATCGCGGATGAGGTCGCTCGCCCCTGGCGTGCCCGAGGGCGCGGTGTCAGGCTGGACGCCCGTGGGAACGGACGCCAGCATGCCACAGGTGGGGCGATGGTCCTCCCGGCCCGCCACACGACTCAGCAACCGCCTGAGGGCGGCCGTGCTGGGTGCCACCGACGGGATCGTCTCCACCTCCGCGGTGGCGGTCGCGATCGCGGCGGTGGCCACGACCCGCGATCCCATCCTGCTGGCCACGGTCGCCGCCGCGCTCGCGGGGGCCGCCTCCATGGCGGCCAGCGAGTACGTGTCGGTCGCGTCGGCCCGGGACGCGCAACAGGCGGACCTCGAGGAGGAGCGCGAGCAGCACGCGGAGCGTCCCGAACGGGAGCAGCGCGAGCTGGCGACCATGTTCGAAGCGCGTGGCGCCAGCCCCGAGACGGCCGAGGCGATCGCCGCCGAACTCAGCGAACGGGACGCACTCGCCGCGCATGCCAGGGAGGAGCTCGGCCTCACCGACGAGCTCGCCGCACGCCCCCTCCAGACGAGCGCAACCTCTGGTGTTGCGTTCCTCGCGGGCAGTTCGATCCCGATCGTCGCCATCCGGCTGGCACCGCTCGGCATGATGCTGCCGAGCATCGCTGCCGCCACCCTGGTGGCGCTGATCGGCCTCGGGATCGCCAGTGCCACGATCGGCGGCGCGGGTCGACGCCGGGCGGTGCTGCGGATCGTGGTCGGCGCCGGGCTTGCGATGACCATCACGGTCATCGGGAGCGGACTGCTCGGCATCGAGCTGTGACGAGCGGACACCGTGGTGGGTCGGGGCTTTGCCCTCGCGCGCAGCTACGCTGCCTCGCTGCCGGGGTGTGGCGCAGCTTGGTTAGCGCACCTGCTTTGGGAGCAGGGGGCCGCCGGTTCGAATCCGGCCACCCCGACCACATCGACCTGTCGGCCGCGTGCCCTCGTCTGCGGCGAGGGCCGCCGGCCGGCTCGTGGCGTCAGCGGCGGCGCATGGCCTCGCGCTTGGTGACCATCTTGTCGATCTGTCGCCACAGATCGTCACGGACCTCCACGACGCCCTTCATCAGGTCCGACTCACGGGAGGTGGCGACCAAGCGGTCCTCGCGAGCGATCCAGCACTCCAGCACCATGCGCTGCTTGGGGGTGTCGCGGTCCTTGACGGACAGCTCGAGCTCGACCTCCTCGGGCCTCCAGCGTGACAGTCGGCGTTCGAGGCGGCCGAACATGAGCTTGTTGATCTGCTCGTGCTCGTCCGCCCTGAACTCGGGGACGATCCGTAGCCGGTCCTGGAAGGTGGTCAAGGGCCTCTCCTGGTGACGGGAGCCGCGCGCTACCCAGCGTGGTCCATACGCTACCCAGCTGCCACCTGGTGGGGTGACCACCGAGATCCGCGGCGCCCCGTGTGATCGCGTTGGGAAGGAGTCGCGCTCCGACCGTGGCAACCTGCGGGGGCGGTGATCGCCCGAGAGAGGTGGACGGCTCTGGTCGGCGACAGGTCTCGAACGGAGGCTCCCGAGCGGTCGCCACGCGCCTCAGCCCCAGATGATCTGCGCGACGACAGCGGCGATGATGACCGTGACGAAGGCCGCAGTGACGATCCGGCGTTCTCGGAGGCCGGGCCGGCGGCCACCACGCGTCGCGTTGTGCTGATGTTCTTGGACGAAGAGGTCGGCATCATGCTGCCGACGGGTCCTGGAGAACCCGAGGCCCGGCGGCGGTCCCCACATGCTTCTCGTCCTCTCCCGTCCAGCGGTCGAGATGGTAGCCACCCGCCTGCAGCGCGGCGTGTCGTCAACCTTGCATCGGATCAGATCTGCCGACCTGTTGGCTGGCCGTAGCAACAACGCCCGGATCATCCACCTGCCTACGGCGGTTATCGCCGGGTTGAGGAAACGGTTCCTGTCGACCACGATCCTGGAGCACGGGGCGGTTCCCTTGATGGCATCGGGGGGCGGGCCTTGTCGCTCGGTTCAGACCAGTGGCAGGGTTCGGCGGAACCAGTCGGCGAGAAGGGGGTCCACCAGTGTGCCGTCGTCGCGAAGGTGACCACGTTCGGTGAGCTGCTTGCGGGCGTTGGTGGCGGAACCGGGGGTGAGGCCGAGCTGTTCCGCTTTCGCGCCGTAGGGCGGCTGGCCGTGGGCGAGCAGCCGCAGCAGTCGCTGCTCGCTGACGGTGAGCTCGTCGTGGATGGAGGGCATGAAGACGTCGATCTGTGCGCGGGCTGCGGCCAGTGCGGCGGGCCAGTGGTCGTCGGCGACCGCGCGCTCAGGGGTGTGGCGCCACACGGTGTCCGCGAGAAGCATCGAGCGCTGTGGGTGGCCGGCAGCGAGGTGATGGATGTGGGCGGCGACGCTGCCGGCGTCGCGGCCGGTGGCCTCGAAGCCCTCGCGGATGATCGCGTGGACGGCGGCGGCGTCGAGTCCTCCGATGGTGACGATGTCAGCTTGGCCGTAGAACGGCTGCTCGCGGTCGGTGAACATCTGCCGCATGGTGGACAGGTGAGAGCCGGCGAACAACAGGCCAACGTCGCGGTAGTGGTGCTGGAGCTGGGTGCGCAGCAGCGCGGCGGCGTTGTCAACGCGGCCGATGTCGGAGAACTCGTCGATGACGAGCAGAGCGGGCACACGCGCGGCGGTTTCCAGGAACACGTCGAGAAGCTGGGTGAGGCGTGTCGCGGCGTCGGGCTGGTCGCGGCGGGGCTTGGCGAACTCGGCGTGGACCAGCCCGAGGCTGATGCCGACGGTCCCGGCGATGGCCTCCGCCCTTGTGGTGAACGGGCCGTGGGAGCGTGCCAGCGCGCGGTCGAGGCGGGCGGCGACATCGGCCATCGTCTGGACGCCGTAGAGGTCGACGTACACGGTCGCTGTCTCGGTGAGGTCGGCAGCCAGACGCTTGAGCACGGAGGTCTTGCCGAAGCGCCGGGGACCGAGCAGTGCGGTGACCCGCCGCTCGGTCACCCGGCCGGTCAGGTCTGCGATCAGCTCGTCACGGCCCCGGAACCGGTCGGGTGGAACCGGCCCCTGGAACTCGAACGGAGACACATCCATCAGGCACCTACCGTAGATAGTAGAAACAGGCTATCGTAGCGAGTAGGTCCTTCCTGGCCTTCCATGGCGGCCTCGACCGCAGCAACGCAGGATGACCTCAACCTTCCATCCGCTCAGACCATCCCCTTCCACCGAATGAGTCTGCGGGTAGGGACAACGCCCGTTGCAGCTACCCGGCGACCGGCGCCTTCACCATGTTCTCCATGCGGTGGTGGGGTGGAGCAGCGTGAACGGCTACTCCTCGAGTCGTTGGGCGGCGATGTCGTAGACGTCGGTTCGGGAGCGCACGGCGATGACCCGGAACCGTGAAGGGGTGTAGCTGTCGGGCAGGAGCTGGTAGACGATCCGGTGCGATGGTCCACGTGGGGTATCGCGGCCGAACTTGACCTTGCGGTAGGCGGACAGGTCGCCGGTGCTCGCTCGCCGGTCGAGGTGTTCGCCGAGCTTGGGGTCGGCCTTGATCGCCTCGATCTGCTCCAGGTACGCCGCCTGCACATCCTGGGGCAGGTCGCGGAAGTCAGCGACCACGTCCGGGTGCCACTGGTAGGTGACCTCGCTCACGTGTTCTGCTGCTCGACCTCCGCCAGGAAGTCCGCGGTCGTGCCTTCGTGGAAGCGGCCGTCGTCACGTTGGGCGACGAGGTCGACCAGGCCGAGGTCCTCGACCAGGTTCTCGGCCTCCAGGAGTTGCTCGTAGCGCTTGGGGGACATGAACACGCCTTCGACGCGTCGGTAGGCGCCGACGAATTGGACCGGGAAGTCACCCTCGTGACGCACGCGCTTGAGCAGTCTTGTCAGGTTCTCGCGGAACTCATGGACCCCCCGAGGGGTCACCGGCATCATCGATGGCATCGTCCACCTCCATGCCACATGTTGTACCACTTCTGAGGGGCGGGGGCCACCGCCGCCCTCGGATCAGGCCGTTCGGGATGCTGGTTGTGTGCGACGTCGGTGCGCCAGAAGCCGTTCGTGCCCCGCCCTGACGGGAAACGCGGGTGGCCCGCCGGGGATCGACGCTGCGATGTTGATCGGTCACTGTTGTGGAGGGCGATCGCTTCATCGCAACGGAAGCACCCGACGTAGGCCAGGGATCGCAGAGTGCTTCGGACCACGTGGCGGCTGCGACGGCGATGCGGACCTTGCGGCCAGCGATCAGTCTCGACGATCTCGACCAACCGGTAGAACACGCCCGCTATCGCCACCCGCTCGAGACCATCAACAGGTGCGTCGAGCTTCGCCGGCCTCGGTGATCGGTAGCGCCCGCACACGAAGCCGCCTCTCCTCGACGACCACGATGGCGCCGTCCCGCAGGTCCGCCTCGACCGAGGCAAGGTTGGCGAGCAGCAGCGCTGCCTACTCCCGTGGCCGACGACCGGTCTGGCGGAGGAACAACACGACCGACGGCTCCGCAGCCTCCCGCGAGGCCAGCAGGTCACCGAAGTCCGTGTCCGCTGCCACGATCACACGCCCATCCCGGGCAGCATGCTCGAGGATGCCCGTATCTGGGGCATCCAGCCGCAGCGCCTCCCCGACGTGGACCGCGTCGTGACCGGCTTCGCGCAACTCCTGCACGACCACCGGGGACATGCTCGCGTCGACCAGGAACCTCATCCCACCGGACGTAGCGGCAGCTCACGCTCACGGACCGCCTCCGCCGCGTAGCGTAGAGCCTCAGCGATGTCGTCCGCTTCCAGGTAGGGGAAGTCCGCCAGGATCTCCTCGACGGTCATCCCGTCGGCGACCATGCCGACCACGGTGGCGACCGGAACCCGTAGACCGCGGATGCAGGGCACGCCTCCCAGCACCTCAGGGTCGGTGGTGATCCGCTCGAACCGGTGCACAACGCCCGGTGACGCCAGGTTGTGGGGCCGGCGCGCCGCATCGCGACAACCTGCACAACACGTCGTGTTGTTGCGGCCGCAGCCGCCCGCGTCGGCGCTCGTCCAGAGCCACCACGTTGGAGGCGTTCAACGGTGCAGCATCGCCCGTTCCTTCATCCGGCTGCCCCCACCAGGAGCGTCGGGAACCACTGCCCGCTGGCCACGTCCGTGGACCGATCCCGGCCCCTGAGGGAGGCAAGGACGGCGCGAGCAGCAACGACGAGCGTGAGCCCCCTGGGCTCTCACGCCACGGTCTCGAGATGTGCCAGGATGGCCGCCGTCAGGGCCTCGGGGTGGGTCAGGGGCATCATGTGGCCGGCCCCGTCGATAACGACGTGGTCGGACGTTGGCACGTGTCGGTGGACGACGTCGCACAGGGCTTGCTCCACCTCGCCGGTGCGTCCGCCCTCGACGACCAAGGTCGGTGCGGTGATGGTGGTGAGCGCCTCCGGCGTCAACGGGCTGTCGAACAGGATGTGCCACAGGTCGCCGCGGGCCTGCTGTTCGGCGAGGAAGGCATCGCGACGGCCATCGGGCCAGGACGCGAACCAGCCGTGGCCGTTGTAGTAGTCGAGGAACCCGGCGAAAGCCTCCTGCCAGCGGCCAGCCGCGACGTGCGCTCGCCAGCGATCGCGCATGGCCGTGATCGTCGCGAACGCCTCCGGGTGCTCGGCCGGCAACAGCGAGTACGCCTGTGGCTCGATGACGGTGAGCGACGCGACCGTCGAGGGGGCGATAGTGGTGACGCGCAGGGCTGTCGCCCCGCCCCAGGAGAACCCGACGAGGTGCAGCGGTTCGGCCACGTCGGCGGCCACCGCCATGACCTGGTCGGCGAAGTCGTCGATCGTTGGTGAAGTGTCCGCCGTGGGTCCGGGGTCGGCCCCGTAGGCGTCGATCGCGAGACATCGGTGCCGACCGGGCCAGGCTTCGAGCACGGGCTTCCACTCTGCCGCGCTGCCGGCGCCGCCGTGGAGGAACACCACGGGTGGTCCCTGCCCCCCCTCGATGATGCGGACACGTCGGTCACGTGGGGTCGGCAGCAACCTGCTCGTTGGCTCGGTCTGCCTGGCGCGGTCCTGATCGACCGGCAACTCGGATCACCTCCACACAGCGCCGCGGTCCTGCATCTTCACACGAGTTCCATCCAGCATCAAGGGTGACCGTCTCGCCCGAATGTCGGGAGGTCGGGCGGAGGCGGAGACACGGGCCACGTCGCTTGGATGGACCGGCCCTCCCGCAGCGATGTGGCGGACCGTGCTGGCGGTGCCGGCGCTGCGGGTCGGCGAGCCGTGCTCGGCGGAGCTACTGGGCACTCCCAGGGACGCCACAACACTCCTCGACCGATCCGCCCCAGCATGCCCGCAACCTTGCATCGGATCAGGCCACTGTCTTCCGGCCTCTGGACGGATCAGAAAGGCGTGGCGACGACGCCCTCATGTCGTGTTCCCCTGGTCCGTACGAGAGTTCCGACGCGATCACACGGGGGGCGGCGCCGGTCACGCCGCTGGGGCATCGGCAGGTAGCATCCCTGCGCCCGCGGGTGTAGCTCAATGGCCAGAGCCCTAGCCTTCCAAGCTAGTGATGCGGGTTCGATTCCCGTCACCCGCTCCGATGTGTCCCCGACGGCGAGGCCGCACGTCGGGAGGGACCGTGCAGAAGGCCCGTGCAGAAGGCCCGTGCAGAGGGGTCCATGAAGAGGTGTCCGAGCAGCTGTGTCCGTGATGACGAGGTGCCGACCCAAGCAGGCCGTTAGGATGCTGCACGAG
>CAYVJT010000023.1:8154-13916 GCA_964451855.1 uncultured Actinomycetota bacterium | reverse complement strand
TGTGTCCGTGATGACGAGGTGCCGACCCAAGCAGGCCGTTAGGATGCTGCACGAGGACAGGTGAACAGGTCGCAACGTCACGGAGCAGCCGAGCGAGGGACCACGTGTTCCAGCGGACAGGCCTGAGGCGCCACGATGTATCGGCGGAGTTCACCGCTGACGCCTACGAGCGCGCCCGTGACGCGCTACAGGCGCAGCTCGATGCCTCGCGAGAGCCGGTGCGGCTCGACAAGCGCACGTCGAACCTCTTCCGCCCCCGCGAACGAGGTGGCGAGCGCCTCGACGTGGCGGCCTTCTCCGGCGTCCTGGAGGTGGACACCGAGGCCGGGACGGCCGACGTGCTCGGCATGACCACCTACGAGCAGCTCGTGGCCGCGACGCTGCCGCACGGGGTCATGCCGCTCGTGGTGCCCCAGCTCAAGACCATCACGATCGGCGGCGCGGTCGCCGGGCTCGGCATCGAGTCGACCTCCTTCCGCAGCGGACTGCCCCACGAGTCCGTCCTCGAGATGGAGATCCTCACCGGTGCCGGTGAGGTGGTCGTCGCCCGTCCCGACAACGAGCACGCCGAGCTCTACTGGGCCTTCCCCAACTCCTACGGCACGCTCGGGTACGCGCTGCGGCTGCTCATCGAGGTCGAGCCGGTGCGCCCCTACGTGGCCCTGCGCCACATCCCGTACACCTCCGCCGAGGCGTGCTTCGGCGACCTGGAGCGCTTCTGCGCCGCGCGCGAGGTCGACGGTGAGCAGGTCGACTTCCTCGATGGGACCGTGTTCGCCCCCGACGAGCTCTACCTCACCGTCGGGACGTTCACCGACTCCGCGCCCGACGTCAGCGACTACACCGGCCGGGACATCTACTACCGCTCGATCCGCCGCCGCGAGCGTGACCACCTGAGCGTCCACGACTACCTCTGGCGGTGGGACACCGACTGGTTCTGGTGCTCGCGGGCCTTCGGGGCCCAGAACCCGGTGCTCCGGCGGCTGTGGCCCGATCGCTGGCTGCGCAGCGACGTCTACTGGAAGCTCGTCGCCTTCGAGCACCGCTTCGGTGTCAAGCGCCGGGTCGACCGGTTGCTCCGCCGTCCCGAGGTCGAACCGATCGTGCAGGACGTCGAGGTTCCCGTCGACCGGTCCGCGGCCTTCCTCGACCACCTCTTCCGTGACGTGGGGCTCTCCCCCGTGTGGCTGTGCCCGCTGCGCCAGCGCACGGAGGCGCCCTGGGACCTCTACCCACTCGACCCCGACCTGCTGTACGTCAACTTCGGGTTCTGGGGTGGGGTCACGATCGCGTCCGGCGACGCCGAAGGTGACCGCGACCGGCGGCTCGAGCGGACCGTGGGCGAGCTCGACGGCCGCAAGTCCCTGTACTCCACCGCCTACTACGCGCCGGATGAGTTCTGGGAGCTCTACGGGGGCGAGCGGTACTGGGAGGTCAAGCGCCGCTACGACCCGGACGGGCGGTTGCTCGACCTCTACGACAAGTGCGTACGGAACAAGTGACCGAGGAAGGGGAGGCCGGACCGTGAAGCTGGCAGAGGTGTTCCACGACCTGTTCGCAGGCGATGGGCAGATCCGGTTCAGCGCCTACGACGGGAGCAGCTCCGGGCCCGAGGATGCGCCGGCGCACCTCTCCGTGGTCTCCCCCCGTGCGTGGGCTCACCTCGTGCGCGCCCCCGGCCAGCTCGGGTTCGCGCGCGCCTACGTGGACGGGGAGATCGACCTCGACGGTGACGTCTACACCGCGCTGCGCAACCTGTGGGACCCGCAGCTGTCCAACCTCGGCCCCATCAAGCTGGCACGACTGTCGGCCGAGGTGACCCGCAACGCCGCGCAGCGCGTGCGCCGACCACCGGAGGAGGCACGGCTGGCGGGCCGGCGCCACTCCAAGCAGCGCGACGCGGCGGCGATCTCGCACCACTACGACGTCTCGAACCGCTTCTACCACCTGGTGCTCGGCCCGTCGATGACCTACACCTGCGCCGTGTACCCCACCGCGGACGCCACCCTGGAGGAGGCCCAGTACGAGAAGCACGACCTCGTGGCCCGCAAGCTCGATCTGAAGCCGGGCATGCGGCTGCTCGACGTGGGCTGCGGCTGGGGCGGCATGGTCATGCACGCCGCGAAGCACTACGGGGTGCACGCCCTCGGCGTGACGTTGTCGCAGGCGCAGGCCGAGTGGGCGCAGGAACGCATCGCCGAGTCCGGACTGGAGGGGCTGGCCGAGGTGCGCCACCTCGACTACCGCGACGTGGCCGAGTCGGACTTCGATGCGATCAGCTCGATCGGGCTGACCGAGCACATCGGCAAGGCGAACCTGCCCGACTACTTCGCCTTCCTGTGCGACAAGCTCCGGGCGGGTGGACGGCTGTTGAACCACTGCATCATGCGGCCGCGCAACACCGATCCGACCATCAAGCGGCGGGGGTTCATCAACCGGTACGTGTTCCCGGACGGTGAGCTCGAGGGTCTCGGCCACATCGTCAGCGTCATGCAGGACGCCAGCGACCTCGAGGTCCGCCACGAGGAGAACCTGCGCGAGCACTACGCGAAGACGCTCACCGACTGGAGCGCCAACCTCGAGGCGAACTGGGACGAGTGCGTCGCGGAGGCGGGCGAGCGCCGCGCCCGCGTGTGGCGGCTGTACATCCCGGGTTCACGGCTGGGCTTCGAACGCAACGAGATCCAGCTCCACCAGGTGCTCGCTGTCAAACCGGACGCCGGACGGTCCGGCATGCCCCTACGCCCCACGTGGGAGGCGAGCGCCGTCACCCCACCGTCGGAGACCGTCGCCGGCTGACCCCGAGCGAGCGTCGGTGGACCAGCGTGTCCTCCATCGCGGGGCCACCGTGCCGTCCGTCGCGGATCAGAACTGCTGCGGGTCGACCGCGCCGATGTCGAAGACCACCAGCAGGACCACGATCGCGACGAGGGCGAGGATGAGCAGCGTCCAGCCGATCCGACGCTTGATCACCCGCCGGCGCGCGCGCCGGCGCGCCTCCGCCTGGCGCTGCTTGCGTCCGTACGTCGGGCGCCCCTTGGGTGCCGTCGGGTCCTTGCGCTGCGGCGAGGTCTCCGCCTCGCCACCTGCACGCTCACGTCGAGCCACCAGCATCTCCCAGACCATCGTCACATCCGTCGGAGGCCATCGTAGAGCACGACCGGCGCTGCCCTCATCCCTCGGGTCGAACCGGGTTCAGCGCGGCCGCGCGCCCGCCACCCCCGCCGCCCGCGCACCAGCGGCCACCGCTGCTTCGAGCAGCTGCGCGTCGCCCTCCCCCGCCAGCCACCCCGCGAGGAACGCTCCACAGGACGCATCCCCCGACCCCGTGGTGTCGACGACCTCGCTGTCCACGGCCGGTACGCGGCACGGGTTCCGGTCCCGACGCGCGACGATGGCGCCCTCCTCACCCAGCTTGAGCGCCACCACCTCGGCGTGGCTGAGGAGCGCGGTCGCAGCCACCTCGGCGTCGTGCTCGCCGGTCAGGAGCCGCCCCTCGTCCAGGTTCGGGAACAACAGGTCGACGTGCCCGATCCAGTCGAGGAAACGGTCGGGGCCGATCTCCCGGAGGCACGCGATCGACGCCGGGTCCACCGCGACGGGCAGGTCGCGCCGCAGAGCCCGTGCGACGAGGTCGAGCACGGCCGAGCGCACCGACGCGTCGAAGAGGCTGTAGCCCGAGACCTGGAGGCCTGTTCGTGGCGTTGCCGATCAGCACGCCCCACGCGCCCGCCGAACCGCACCGTCGCTCCGCACGCCGCCAGCCACACGGCCTGGTTCGCTCCCGAGCCCCCGAGGCTCGGCTCGATGCTGGATCGCGTGTCCGAGCCACGGGTGACCGGCTCCAGGGGCCAGACGATGAGGTCGTCGATGACGTCCCCGACGACCAGCACCGCCGGACGTCGGGCAGCTGCGCCATGGGTGTTCATGCTCATGCTCTGGACCGCGACCTTTCGGCCCAGGCGTGCGCGATGTCGCCGGCGAGCCGGACGTTGCCGGTCACCGCACAGATGTTGGCCTCCAGGCTCGCGCCCCCGGTCGCCTGCTGGATGTGCTCCAGCAGGGAGGGGGTATGCAGAACCTGCCACCTGCGCTCCCGACCTCCGTGTGGGACGTGCAGCGTCTGCCCTGTCAGGTGGGCAGGGCGGTGACCGCGGGCACGGTGCGTCACGGCCCGCGGCATTTCCTCCTCGCAGCACATCCCATCCACTGTGCTTGACCTGATGGCGTCCCGGAGATGGTAACCTTTCCCGGTAACTTTTACCAGAGGCAGAGATGTACAGGACGGTGCAAGACCGCCCATTCGAGCCGGGCCACGATGTCATCCCGACCGTCTGGGCTGGGCGAAGCCACGAACTCAACGACTGGGCGAACACCCTGGGTCCGCGTCGCCGCGACGGCCTGTACGAGCGTGGCCGCGCTCTGCTCGGCGAACCCGGCATCGGCAAGACCGCGCTGTCCGCGAAGATCGCCCAGGCCGCCGCCACCGCAGGGGACCTGGTTGTGCCAGCGGTTCGGGTGCCCCGTGGCGCGAACGTGCTTTCCCTGGTCGCGCAGGCGCTCACTGACGCCGCAGAAGCCGAATCCCTCGGCCGGGCAGCCGCATCGAAAGCGGCCGCACTGCTCGAGCGGGTGCGCGGCATCGCGGGCGTTTCCCTCGACGCGCTGCGCCCCAGCCACAACCCCCACGTCGATCTGCGCGACCTGCTCATCGAACTCGGGCACACCGCCGCCGGCCAGCATCGCGTGGTCCTGATGTGCCTCGACGAGATGCAGAACGTCCGAAGTAGCAACGAGCTCTCGCAGCTGCTCACGGCGCTCGCTGACGCCCTCGCCCGCACCTACACGGTCCACGACGCGGCCGGCAACCCTCATGAGCGCTATCTCCCGATCGCGATCTACCTGACGGCACTGCCCGAGTTCCACGACGAGGCAACCGCCGCCGCCGGAGCAACGTTCGGACGCCGGTTCAAACCGACGTTGATCCGCGAACTTGACGACGTAGACCTGCGGCACGCCCTTGCGCCCTTCGCGTCAGCTGAAGGGTGGACGACAAGCACCGGTGACGCGGTCACCATGACCGAAGACGCGATCGGCTCGCTGCTGAACCATGTGCACGGCGACCCGTTCTTGTTCCAGCTTGTCGGTGCCGCGGCGTGGGAAGCCGCACCCGACCAGCAGACCATCTCCGCGGAGCAGGTTGAAGCCGGGTTCGCGCAGGTGCGGGTCGAAGCGGTCGTGCACATCGAGCGGCTGATCGCACGGGCACCCGAACGGGAACGCCAGATGCTTCAGGCGATGGCCGAACTGTCCCCGGAACACCGCACGCTGACCCAGATAGCAGAGCGTATGGGCATGCGAGCCGCCAACCTGGGATCCGCTGCCCAGAGGCTGGAGCAGCGCGGCCTTCTCATCCGTGGCCGGCTGTACCGATTCACTGCGAGAACGATCGAGGGCTACCTGCGCGGGGAGTGGCCACCACCAACCTGATGAGGACGTCCCACTCTCTGCGGTCAGTGGTGAGAGCTCGATGACGGGGTGAAGGCTGGCTTCGGGCGGTGCGGGGTCGACGTGACGGTACGGGTCCCCGCTACAAGCTCGACGGTGGCAGAACGCACGGTCTGGGAAGCCAGCGGGCCATCCGTCCCGGTCGCTGCGATCAGCGACGTCCTGTTCACCAGGTGGCAGGTTCTGCGTATCCCCTCCAGCAGGAAGGGCGTGACCTGCTTGCCACGCAGCCCCGCCCGGTTCGCGGCGGCCAG
>CAYVJT010000023.1:0-8054 GCA_964451855.1 uncultured Actinomycetota bacterium | reverse complement strand
CGCGGCGGCCAGGATCGACGCCACCTCGGCTGGCTCCTCGACGCGCCAGTCGACGGGTTCACCGGAGTCGGTGACGTAGAAGCCCGGGAACCGGCCGGTGCGGTACCCGACGACGCTCACCCCGAGCGTCTCCAGCCGCTCGAGCGTCGCCGGGACGTCCAGGATCGACTTGATGCCGGCGGACACCACCACGATCGGTGTCCGTCCCAGTACCTGCAGGTCGGCGGACTCGTCGAAGCTGTGGGCCGCGTCGCGGTGGACCCCGCCGAGCCCGCCGGTCGCGACCACCAGGATGCCTGCGAGGTACGACACGAACGCCGTCGAGGCCACGGTCGTCGCAGCGTCCCGGCAGGTCGCGACCACCACCGGCAGGTCCCGGACGCTGGCCTTCGCGACGTCGGTGGCGGTGGCGATCCGTTCCAGCTGATCATCCTCCAGGCCGACGTGGATCCTGCCGCCGAGGACGGCGATCGTGGCAGGGACGACACCAGCGTCACGCAGCAGCGCCTCCAGGGCCGCACCGACCTCGAGGTTGCGGGGGCGTGGCAGCCCGTGCGCCAGGATCGTCGACTCGAGGGCCACGACCGGACGGCCGTCATGCAGCGCATCGGCCACCTCGGCGGCCAGGTGGATCGGTGGCTCGATCGGCGGCATCGCGGCTCCCGGTGGGTGGAGCAGGGGCCGGAGCATGCCATGTCGATCTGCTCCGTCGTGCCAACCAGGACCGACGAGCGGCGCTCTGCTCAGATGATCGCTGGAGGCGGGTCAGCGCCCCCGGACCAGCTCCTCCACGGCGCGGAGCAGACGGGTATGGCTGAACGGCTTGGCCAGCACGGGGGTCCCGTGGAAGCTCACGGCCTGACCGACCGGCGCGACGACGAGGCAGGGAAGGTCTGGCGCACGCTCACGCACCTTCTGGAGGAGGCGCGAGCCGGGCATCCCCGGCAGGGCGAACTCGGTCACGAGCAGATCCATCGGATCCCGCTCCAGGACCTCCAGCGCCGCTTCCGCCGAGGACACGGCGGTGACGCGGTATCCCGAGCCCGTGAGCATCGTGGTGATGACCCGTCGGGTGCGCTCCCCCGGATCGACGAGCAGGACCCGCGCACCGGCCACGGGGACGTCGACACCGAGGGGCAACCCGACGCTCACCTCGGATGTCGCCGGCAGGGTCAGCGTGATCGTCGTCCCCTCCTCCGGCGCTGACGCGAGCTCGACCTTTCCATCGATCTCCTCGACGAAGGCGAGGACCGTGGCCAGTCCCAGTCCGCTTCCACCCACCGCACCTCGGGTGGTGAAGAGGGGCTCGAAGGCACGCGCACGGGTCATCTCGTCCATGCCGCAGCCGTCGTCGCGGACGACGATCCGTACGGCGGTCCTCTCGGTCGAACCCAGCGACATCCCCGTCTCGGAGGGCCCGGGTATCGCGGTGGCGTCGATCTCGACCGTGCCGTCACCGGTGATCGCGTCGCGGGCGTTGATGACGAGGTTGACCAGGATCCGCTCGAGTTGCACCGGATCCGCGACCACGATGGGCAGATCGTCGGGCACCGTGTTCTCGAGGCGGACACCGTCCCCGAGTGACCGCCCGACCAGTCGGACGACCTGGGCGCACACCTCAGCGACGTCGGCGTGCCCTTCCGCCCCCTCCTCCTGGCGCGCGAAGTGCAGCAGCTTGTTCGTCAGTCCACCGGCCCGATCGACGGCGACCTCGACCTCCTGGAGATCGTGCTTGACCGACTCCAGAGCCGCGTGGTCACCGTCGTCGAGCGCGGCAGCGAGCGACTCACCTGCGAGGGAGAGGTTCGAGATCATGACGACGAGCAGGTTGTTGAGGTCGTGGGCCAGGCCACCGGCGATCTGGCCGACCGCATCGAGTCGTTGCGCCCGGGCAAGCTGCTCGGAGAGTCGGCTGCGCTCGTCCTCGGCACGCAGGTGTTCCGACAGGTCGTGCAACACGAGCTGCAGGTGACGGCGGGGGCCGCGGAGGTGCCCGGCACTGACCGAGCAGGAGATCCTCCGGCCTTGGCTGTCCACCAGGCTGAGCTGGAGCTGGCCTCGTCGTCGCTGCATGAACAGCGCGCGGGTCAGCTCCGCGGTGACCCGGGTCCGGTCCGCGCGGTCCACCAGATCCAGGAAGGCCCGACCGAGGAGCTCGTCGGGTTCCGGGTGACCGACGAGCGTGAGGAACGCGGGGTTGACCTGCTCGATCGCGCCATCAGCATCCAGGATCACGATCGGGTCGGGCGCCAGTTCGATGAACCGCCCGTACTCGCTCACCTCGGCCCCGAGGTGCAGCATGCGCGTGACGAGCCGACTCCACCGCTCGAGGAGCCTCAGGGAGTCGTCGCCGATGTTGCGGCGTGCCTCCCACGCCACCTCGATGGCGCCGATCCGCTCCCCGCTCGGCGCTTCGATCGCGTAGGCCGCCAGCGCCGTGGACGGTTCACCGTCGACCGTGCGTTGCGGCCCGTGGCCCTCGGACCCTCCGTCCGCAGCCACGACCAACAGCGGTTCTGGGGACGTCGTGAGGGCTCGTGCGAGCGGCCACTGCAGCGAGGTGTCCGTCGTCGCCGTCAGCGTCGAGGTGCTCGCGATCGCCCACGCACGGTCCTGCTCGACCATCACCAGCGAGGCGGCGTCAGCGTCGAGCGTCTGGGCGATCAGGACGACCAGGTCGTCGAGCGCAGCCGTTGCCAGGCTGTCGTC
Organism: uncultured Actinomycetota bacterium; assembly: GCA_964451855.1. Taxonomy (GTDB): domain Bacteria; phylum Actinomycetota; class Nitriliruptoria; order Nitriliruptorales; family Nitriliruptoraceae; genus CSSed11-175R1. Next base: position 5,345 of record CAYVJT010000023.1, on the reverse strand, counting down.
CAGATCGAGGCGACGCAGGGCCTCCACACGGACCCGGTCGTCGCTCTCCGGACGCGAGGGGAGCGAGCTCACGTCTGCGGCTCGCCGATCCACCGGTAACCGACGCCCAGCTCGGTCTCGATGTAGCGAGGGGAGGAGGCATCATCACCGAGCTTGCGGCGGAGCGTGCGCATGTGGGCCCGCAACGAGTCCCGCGCCTCGTCGCCGTGCTGCGACGACCACACCCCGTGGATGATCTGCCGGTAGGTCAGGAGGCGCCCCGCCTGTCCGACCAGCATCTCGACGAGGCGCCACTGGATCGGCGTCAACCTCACCTCGTCACCGGCAACCTCGACGTGACGTGCCGCCAGGTCGATCCGCAGGTCACCGTTGCTGATGATCGGTTCCCTCGATGCTGCCCCGTCCACAGCTGCAGCGCGCCTCAGCGCAGCGTTGACACGAGCACGTAGCTCATCCATCGAGAAGGGCTTGTCGATGAAGTCGTCCGCCCCGGCATCGAGCGCAGCGACACGGGCCCGCTCGGTGCCGTTGCCCGAGAGCAACATGATCGGGACGTCGGTCCAGGCCCGGAGACGCTTGACCACCTCGATCCCGTCCAGGTCGGGCAGGCGGAGGTCGAGGAGCACGAGGTCGGGCGAGCGGGTGGCTGCCATCGCCAGGCCATCCTCGGCGTTCCGAGCCGCACCGACGTCGTGCCCGACACGGGTCAGACCCCGACCCAAGGCGGTGACGATCTGCGCCTCGTCATCGACGACCAGGATCGTCGCCACACCTGCCCCCTGGGTCGTCGGTCACGTGTCCGCGACGGGAGAGGGCCGAGGAGCCCGGAACCCGCCACGTCCGCGCTATCGACCTCGCCATCGGAGCTCTTGAGCCAAGGTGTGCGCGCCGCGGCCCACCGTGCCTGCGATGTGACGCGCGCGAACCGCTTCAACGGCCAGCCGTTCAGCCGACCTCGACAGGCATGGACGATCTCACCGCCCTCGAGCAGCTCGACCGCCGCCTCAACGATGAGCGGCACGTCGTCGCCTGCGTGTTGTTCAAGCTGACCGTGACGACGCTGGTGCCCGCCAACCATCCTCGTCTCGCCGCGGAAGCCCGATCCGAGGTGTCCCACGCCATCGGGATGCTGCGCAGCCTCGTCCTCGGACGCGGACTCGCACTTCGCGACACGGCCGAGCACTGGCAGCTCTCGCCCGACGCTCTGAGCTTCGGCGCCTTGGCGGAGAGGACCCCCGCCCCCTACAGCGTCATGCTCCGTGAACACGCGCAGGCGTTCGAGTCGCTCGCCGAGCAGATGGAGGCCATCGTGCACGCTCACGCCGAACTCGCCGGCCTGGAGCACCTCAGCGAGATGGTCAGGGCGTTCACGGCCGCCAGCGGGGGGGAGGGAGCGGACACGCGTGCCCTGTCGAGGGGGTCGGGGGAGCCGAAGGACCAGACGGAGCGCATCGGCAACGAGGCCAGCCTCCGTGTGCTCGCTGCTGCGGTCCCTCCATCGCTCGAGTCGTTCGTCCGCTGAACCGGCTCGTCGGGCTGCTCACCGCGGTCGATCGCCGACGGGTGGGCGATGCCCGGCCACCGCCCTCTCCTTCAGCAGCAACGCGCTTGCGCCGCCGACGAACCGATCCAGCCCGTCACGAGCCCGCCGTCCGCGTGCTGGGGGAGCGAGGAGGCCGGCGCCCGCTCACGCAGGACCCCGTGTGCCCGGTGCTGCGCCTCGCGAAGGCGATCGACCTGGTGGCACAACTCATCGACCGCCGAGGTCAGCCGTCCATCCGCCACCGTGCCCGGTCCACCGATCATGTCGCGTGCTGCGACGTCGACGGGCAGCCCCAAGGCGGATACCACGAGGGTGCGCGCCAGTTCCAGGCCGGCGAGCGACTCCGCAGCTGCCTCGACCTCCTCCACCGCGGCCCTCAGGAGCCGATGTTCGTTGGATGTGACGATCAGCTCGAGCGCGCGCAGACGTGCCTCGAGCCGGCCAGCGGCGCGGCACTGACGGTGCAGCAGCTCGATGAACTCGTCGATCACAGGTGTACCTCCTCGCACGTGCCTGTCCCGTCGGCGCGTCACGTCCCGACTCAAGCTCTCGGGTCGACCCCACGTCACTGTGACGGGAGCGTGAAGCGTGACCGCTCCGGTGTGAAGCCGGCATGAAGTCGGTTCAGCGACCGACCACGGGCGTCCGACGAGGTCATCAGGAGCACGAACGACACGATGTGTGAGGTGCCCGGTGACGACAACGACGACGCGCGACCCGAACGCCCTGGCGGAAGCACACCTTCCGTTGGTGGATCAGGTGGTCAGCCAGCTCGCGAACCGCTTCCCTCGACACGTGGATCGAGACGAGCTGTGGGGCGCCGGGGCCGTGGGGCTCGTCGACGCGGCGAACCGCTACGACCCGGCCACCGGGGTCCCCTTCCCGAGCTACGCCACGATCCGCATCCGCGGGGCGATCATCGACGCGACACGATCGCGGGACTGGGCGACCCGTCGCCTGCGCCGCGACCTCCGTTCGATCGAGGAGGCCTCGGAACGGCTCGAGAACCGGCTGCAACGTCGCCCCGACGACGAGGAGGTCGCAGATGAGCTCGGCATCGAGGCCCAGGTGGTGCGCGACCGTCGTGCTGCCGCCCTGGCCTCGGCCCTGCTCACGCTCGACGGTGGCAGGACCGGCGACACGGGCGATGCCGGTCCACTGTCCGACCGGATCGTGGAGGACGACAAGGCGTGGATCCCAGAGTCGTCCCTGGAGGACAACGAGCTGGTCGGAACCCTGAGAACCGCTATCGAGCACCTCCCCGTCATGCTGCGGCAGGTGCTGCTCGAGCACCACTTCGAAGGTCGGCGCATCAGGGACATCGCAGCTGACCTCGGCGTGACCGAGGCGAGGGTCTCCCAGCTGCGTCAGGAGGCCATCCACGCGCTCCAGGCCTTCTTCGCCACCAGCTTCGACCGCGTACCCGACGTCCCCGACGGCGCACCCGGCAAACGCCGCCGGGCGGACTTCGTGGCTCGGATCTGCGCCACGACGACGTGGCGTACCCGCCTTGATGCCGCCACCGTTGACCTCAGCGCTGCCGACCGCACGCTCGAGCTCGTCGCCGGTTGAGCGCCTGAGACCGTGGACGACTCAGCCGGTCGGCACCTTCGGACGCCACCTCGCACGTGACGCCTCGTAGGTGTCGATGTCGTCGGCGTGCTCGAGCGTCAGCGCGATGTCGTCGAGCCCGTTGAGCAGGCAGTGCTTGGTGTGCTGATCGATGTCGAAGCTGACGTCGATGCCCTCCAGCTCACCCACGCCTGCGACCCGCACCCGCTGCTGCGGCAGGTCCACCGTGACCTCGACCGACGGGTCGGTTCCCACGAGGTCGAACAGGTGCCTGACCACCGGCTCCTCGAGCTCCACGCACACGATCCCGATCTTGCCGCAGTTGGTGCGGAAGATGTCGGCGAAGCTCGGGGCGATGATCGCGTCGAACCCGGCGTCCTGCAGGGCCCACGGCGCATGCTCACGCGAGGATCCGCACCCGAAGTTGCGCCCCGCGACCAGCACCGGTGCACCCGCGTGCTCCGGCTTGTTCATCGGGAACGACGGATCGGGCGAACCATCGTCGAGGTAGCGACGCTCGTTGAAGGCGAAGGGGCCGAACCCGGTCTTGTTGACCGACTTCAGGAACTGCTTCGGGATGATCAGGTCCGTATCGACGTCGGTCAGGTCGATCGGGCAGGCGCGTCCGGAGACGACGGTGACGGGCTCCATCAGGCGTCCTCCTCGGTCAGCGCGGCTCGGGGGCTCTCAGGTTCGAGCGCGGGTCGGACATCGGTGAAGCGGCCCTCGATCGCGGCGGCAGCGGCCATGGCCGGTGATACCAGGTGGGTACGGCCCTTGAAGCCCTGTCGTCCCTCGAAGTTGCGGTTGGAGGTCGATGCGGCCCGTTCCCCCGGCGCCAGCTGGTCGGGGTTCATGCCGAGGCACATCGAGCACCCGGGATCTCGCCAGTCGAACCCGGCGGCGATCAGCACGTCGGCGATGCCCTCCTCCTCGGCGGCGGCCTTCACCAGCCCCGAGCCCGGCACGACCATCGCCTGGATGCCGTCAGCGATCCGCTTGCCCTCCACCACCTCGGCGACCTCACGCAGGTCCTCGATCCGGCCGTTGGTGCAGGAACCGATGAACACCTTGTCGAGCTGCAGGTCCTCCAGGGCCTCGCCACCCTGCAGGCCCATGTACTCGAAGGCACGCTCCCACTGGCGCTGGGTCTGCTCGTCCGGCGCCTCGTCGAGGATCGGGATCCGCTCGTCGATCCGGATCGACTGCGCGGGGGTGGTCCCCCAGGTCACGGTGGGCGCGACCGCGGTGGCGTCGATGTGGACCGTACGGTCGAAGGTGGCGCCCTCGTCGGTGGCCAGCGCCCGCCACGCCTCGACGGCGGCGTCCCAGTCGGCACCCTTCGGGGCGAAGGGCCGATCCTTGAGGTAGCCGAGGGTGGTCTCGTCGGGGGCGATCAACCCGGCTCGGGCCCCGCCCTCGATCGACATGTTGCAGACGGTCATCCGCCCCTCCATCGAGAGCCCGCGGATGGCCTCACCTCGGTACTCGATCACATGCCCGACACCGCCGGCGACGCCGATCTCACCGAGGATGTGCAGGATCAGGTCCTTCGCGCCCGTCCCGGGGGGCAGCGCACCCTCGACCTCGATCGCGAGGGTCTTGGGCATACGCTGCGGCAGGGTCTGGGTGGCGAGGACGTGCTCGACCTCCGAGGTGCCGATCCCGAACGCGAGCGCACCGAAGGCCCCGTGGGTCGCGGTGTGCGAGTCGCCGCACACGATCACCGCCCCGGGTTGGGTCAGCCCCAGCTCGGGTCCGATGATGTGCACGATGCCCTGGTTGCGGCTGCCCATCTCGAACAGCCGGATCCCGTGGTCGTCACAGTTGCGCTTGAGCGCGTCCATCTGGATCTTGGACAGCTCGTCCTCGAGCGGCAGCTCCCCCGAGACCTGTCGAGGATCGGTCGGGACGTTGTGGTCCATCGTCGCGAGCGTGAGGTCCGGGCGCCGCACCTTGCGTCCCGCCAGCCGAAGCCCTTCGAACGCCTGGGGTGAGGTGACCTCGTGGACGAGGTGCAGGTCCACGTAGAGCAGGTCCGGGACCCCCGGCTCGGACCGTACGACGTGGTCGTCCCAGATCTTCTCGGCGATCGTCTTGGGCTTGCCGTCGAACGTCATGTGCGCCTCTTCGTCCTCGGGTCGGGCAGGCGGTGGTAGCTCTGGCCGAGCGGTCGTCTCCGGCCGGGTCGCGCAGACGGTGGTAGCTGGCCGAGCACGGCGGCTGGCCG
>CAYVJT010000022.1:24247-25441 GCA_964451855.1 uncultured Actinomycetota bacterium | reverse complement strand
GGGGGTGTCGAGCACACCGTCATCCAGACCCGGAAGCTCCGAACGGTCGGGGCCGTACTCGAACCCGGGGACCGTCTCCGGATCCGGCTGCTGCTCGCCTGGGCTCTCGTCCGCGGGTGACGCGGGTGAGGTGTCGGCGGCCGGGTTCGGGATCGTCACGCCGATGCGCTCCGCCATCTCCGCCATGACCTGCTGGGCGGGTGCCGGAAGGGCACCGAAACCCGCCAGGGTGACGACGGCGGCAACGGCCGCTGCCGCCGCGATGCTGGCGACCCGCAGCCCCGTGTGGCCGCGGCCGACCGCCGCTTCCCTCTGCATCGCGGTGAGGTGTCGGCGGGCTGTGAACTCGTCGGGGCCGACCCGGAGGACCTCGCTGCTGCGCTCGAGGAACGCGGCGAGGCGCGGCTCCTGGTCGACGTCGATCAAGGGTGCGTCGCTGTCGGGGCCGGTCGAACCGGCGCTCCCCGAGCCCACGACAGGACCCCCCGCGTCCGCGAGGTGCTCGTCTGGACCGCCGTCGGGCCCTGTACGTTCGTCCATATCACCCATGTGAGCGCCCCTCCGTCCCGGTCGGAGACGGTGGATCTTCATCCGTGCGCTGGCCGAGCAGTGTGCGCAGTCGGTCGAGCCCACGCTTGCTCAGCGCCTTGACGGCATCCGTGGTGCGGCCGGTCGCCTCCGCGGTCTGCGCCACGTCGAGGTCGGCGACCAGCCGGAGCAGCAGGACCTCACGCTGATCCTCGGTGATGCGGTCGAGCACGGCCAGGACGTCGTCGAGCTCGAGTTCGGCCAACGCTTCGGGCTCTGCGCCCGCAACGGGCGGCAGAGCAGCCTCCAACAGCGTGGACTCCTGGGCGTCCATGGGCTTGCGGTTGCGGGTCCGACGTGCGTCCAGCAGACGGCGGTGGGCGATCGTGAACACCCAGGATCTGAACCCCGCCTCGTCGCCGTCGAAGCGGCGGAGATCGCGCACGACCTGCAGCATCGTCTCGCCCAGGATGTCGTCGGGATCGGGTGCGCGTTGAGCGCGCAGGTAGCCCACCACCGGACCGGCCAGGTCGTGGTAGATCTCCGCCCACGCCGCATCATCGCCGCGTCGTGCGGCGCTGATGACCGAGGGGAAGCGTTCACCGAGCGTGATGGCCCCCAAGGTTGAGTGCCGGGGTTGACGTGCCAGGGTTGACGTGCCGGGGT
>CAYVJT010000022.1:23078-24147 GCA_964451855.1 uncultured Actinomycetota bacterium | reverse complement strand
TGGGACAACGGTACGGCGCCGGTCGGCCAGTGGCCCGCCAGTAGACTGGTCGAACGTTCCGAACCGTGCTGGAGGGCCGTTGTGGAGATCGGCACCTCGGCCGTCGCGGAACGTTACGGCGGCGGGACCGCCGTGGTCACCGGCGGTGCCGGTTTCGTCGGGGCCCACCTCTGTCACGCCCTGCGGACCGCGGGTCTGCGCGTCGTCGCGGTGGACTCGCTGATCACCGGCGATCGACGCAACCTCGCCGACCTGGTGGACGATCCGGGCTTCGAGCTCATCGAGGCCGACGTGCTCGACCACCTCGACGTCCCCGATGACGTGGCCGCGATCCTGCACCTCGCCTCGCCCGCCTCGCCCGTCGACTACCTGCGACACCCGATCCACACCCTGAAGGTCGGCTCGATCGGGACCCTGCACACCCTCGGTGCCGCCAAGGCCACCGGCGCACGCTTCCTGCTCGCGTCGACCTCCGAGATCTACGGCGACCCGGAGGTCCACCCCCAGCCCGAGAGCTACCTCGGCAACGTCGACCCGACCGGACCCCGCGGGGTGTACGACGAGGCCAAGCGGTTCGCCGAGGCGATGACCTACGCCTACCGCCGCGACCACGGCGTGGAGGTCCGCGTCGCCAGGATCTTCAACACCTACGGTCCCGGCATGCGGAGCGACGACGGACGGCTGGTCCCGACGTTGGTCGGTCAGGCGCTGCGCGGCGAGCCGCTCACGATCCACGGCGACGGTCAACAGACCCGCTCGCTGTGCTACATCACCGACCTCGTCGATGGGCTCCTGCGCCTGCTCGTCGCCGACCGGGAGCAGCCCTGCAACCTCGGCTCGGACGTCGAGGTGACCGTCGCGGAGGTCGCCCAGCGGATCCACGCGCTCGTCGGCAACGACGTGGAGGTGGTCCACGTCGACGCGTCTCCGGGTGAGCCGCGCCGGCGCCGCCCGGACCTGACCGTGGCCCGCGAGGTGTTGGGGTGGGAGCCCACCGTCGACCTCGATGATGGTCTGGCGCGCACGATCGCCTGGGCTCGGGAGCACGCGAGCGTCTGAAGGCGGCCTC
>CAYVJT010000022.1:0-22978 GCA_964451855.1 uncultured Actinomycetota bacterium | reverse complement strand
CTGGCGCGCACGATCGCCTGGGCTCGGGAGCACGCGAGCGTCTGAAGGCGGCCTCCCCGGGGCCCTTCCCGCGGCCCCTCTGCGGCCTCGTCGCGACCCTCTCCGGCACGCTGCGGCCGGGTCGCGGCCCCCTACGGGAGCCGGACGGGAGACAGCCCGAGGTTGGCGTGGATCTCGCGGGTCGCCGTCGAGCGGTTCAGCGTGTAGAAGTGCAGTCCAGGTACGCCGGCGTCGAGCAGATCCTGGCACAGCTGCGTGGCCACCTCGACCCCGATGCGACGCACCTCGGCGGGGTCGTCCTCCACGGCGAGCAGCCGGTCCGTCAGCTCCCGGGGGACCTCAGCACCGGAGAGCTCGGCGAACCGCTGGATCTGCCGCACGTTCGTGATCGGCATGATGCCCGCGATCACCGGGGTGTCGCAGCCACGGTCCGCGAGATCCTCGACCATGCGCAGGTAGTCCGACGTGCGGAAGAAGAACTGGGTCACGCCGAAGTCGGCGAGGCCGAGCTTGGTGGCGAGGTGGTCGCGATCGGCGATCAGGTCGGTCGCGAGGGGGTGGCCCTCGGGATGGGCCGCGACCCCGATCGCGAAGCGGTCGCCCCCGATCTCCCGAGCGAGCTCGACCAGGTCGTTCGCCCGCTCCAGCTCCCACCGTGCCTCGTCGGCATCCCGGGGTGGGTCGCCGCGCAGGCACAGCACGTTGGCCACCTCGGCGCTGAGGTAGCGGGTCAGGATGTCGGCGAGCTCATCACGGGTGTGGTTGACCGCCGTGAGGTGGGCCATCGGCGTCATGGTGGTGCGCCGGAGGAGGTCGACGACCAACCGGTGGGTCCGGTCGCGTGTCGAGCCGCCGGCGCCGTAGGTGACCGAGACGAAGGATGGCTGCAGCGGCTCGAGCTCGGTCAACGCCTTCCACAGGACGCGCTCGCCCTCGTCGGTGGCGGGCGGGAAGAACTCGAAGGAGGTGGTCGCCCCCCGGGCGAGCAGCTGGTCGATGCGGGTCACGGGTTCCCCTGCTGGGTCTCGTCGGTCGTCGGGTGCCTAGGGACGCCGTGGAAGGCTAGGCGGCCGCGCCCGCGGGACCCATCCCGGCGGCGATCGTGCTCGACGTCGCGCGGCTCGGTGACGATCCCTGTCGATAGCTACAGGGATGTGCAGGAGCGATGCTGGGCGAGGGCGCTGGGTGACGATCTCTGACGATAGTGACGAGGATCGTCCGGCTCGGGGTCTTCGGGTCAGTACGAGGGGTCTTCGGCGTCGGACCTCGGCGTCAGTCCTGGGTCGGCGCCAGCTTCATCCGGATATCGGCGGCGACGACCCCGTGGCCCTCGTTGCGGACGAACACCGGGTTGAGGTCGAGCTCGACCACCTCGGGGAGGTCCTCGACCATCGCGTTGATGCGGTGCAGCAGGTCCTTGAGCGCCGCCGCGTCGGCGGGAGGCGCACCCCGGTAGCCACGGAGCAGGGGCGCCATCCGCAGTTGGTCCAGCATGTCGTCGACGTCATGGTCGGTCAGGGGGGTGATACGCACGCAGACGTCGCGCAACAGCTCGACCAGCGTGCCACCCGCGCCCGTGAGCACGATCGGGCCGAAGGACGGGTCGTGGGTGACCCCGACGACCATCTCGATGCCCTCGTCGATCATCTCCTGGACGAGGAACCGCTCCGCGTGCTGCTCGAGCCCCTGTGAGGTCAGCCGTTCGCGCAGTTCGGTGACGGTCCGCTCGACCTCCTCGGGCGTGTCCAGGTCGAGCACGACGCCACCGACGTCGGCCTTGTGGATCTCGGTCGCGAGCTTCACCGCGACCGGCCGGCCGAGCCGACGCTGGACCTCGGCGGCCTCCTCGGCCGTCGTGACCACCTCGGCGACCGCGAGCGGGACGCCGTAGGCGCGCAGGATCGTCGCGGCCTGGTCGGTGGTGAGCCAGAGCCCGTCCCCGTCCCCGTTCCCGTTGCCGTTGCCGTCGCCGGCCCTGGCAACGGCCGCGGCCCCGGCACGGGCGCCGACAGCAGCGTCAGCGAGGACCCGATCGACCTCCGCTCGAGCGGCATCACGGTCGAGCCCCTCGGGCTCGACCGGAGAACCGAGCGGTCGCCGCCGCCACCGGGCGTACCGCGCGACGCGGCCGACCGCCCGGGCAGCGGCTTCGGGGAAGCTGAACGAGGGGATCCCCGCAGCCCCGAGCTCGCGGGGCTGGACCTCAGACGACATGAAGACCGACACCACCGGGACGTGATCCGGGACACGGGAGCGGGCGTCGATCAGCGCCGACGCGACCCCCTCGGTGCCCGTCGCGCCGGCGGGGATGAACACGACGAACACGATGTCGACCTCGTCCGCGTTGCCGAGCACGTCCAGCGCGCGGCCGTAGGCCTCGGGTGACGCCGACGCGATCATGTCGACCGGGTTGCCGATGCCGGCCTCCTCCGGCAGGAAGGCGCGGAGCTCCTCCTGCGTGCGCTCGGACAGGGTGGGCACCTCCAGCCCGTTGGACTCGAGCGCGTCGGCCGCGAGGATCGCCGGTCCGCCCGCGTTGGTCAGGATCGCCACCTTGCGGCCACCCGGCAGCCCCTGGTTCGCCATCAGCGTCGCGACGTCGAACATCTCCTCGAGCGTGTCCGTGCGGATCACCCCCGTCTGCGCGAACAGCGCCTCGACCGCCACGTCGCCGCTGCCGATCGCCGCCGTGTGTGACGAGGCGGCTCGGACGCCAGCGCTGGTGCGACCGGACTTCACGGCGACGATCGGCTTGGTCCGGGAGATCCGCCGCGCGATCCTCGAGAACTTGCGCGGGTTCCCGAAGGACTCGAGGTACATCAGGATCACGTCCGTGTCCGGATCGTTCTCCCAGTACAGGAGCAGGTCGTTGCCGGAGATGTCGACCTTGTTGCCCACCGACACGAAGGTCGCGATGCCGAGCCCGAGGCGCTCGACGTGCTCGAGGACCGCGAGGCCGAGCGCCCCCGACTGCGACGACATCGAGACCCGCCCCGGCGCAGGGAAGGTGCGCGAGAAGGTCGCGTTCATCCGCACGTCCTGGGCACCGTTGAGCAGTCCCATGCAGTTCGGGCCGATCACCCGCAGCCCGTAGCCGCGGATACGCGCGACCAGGTCGTCCTGGCGATCGTGTCCGATGCCGCCCATCTCGGCGAACCCGGCGGAGACGACGCAGACGGCTGCGACCCCCAGTTCGCCCGCCTCGTCGATCACCGGACCGACCAGGGGCCCCGGGACGCACACCATCACCAGGTCCGGCACATCGGGGCATGCCGACAGCGAGGGGTAGGCGGCGACCCCCTGCACGTAGGGTGCGTTCGGGTTGACCGGGTACACCGCGCCGGTGAACCCGCCCGCGAGCAGGTTGGCGAAGACCAGGCCGCCGATCGCGTCACGGTCGCGGGACGCCCCGACCACCGCGATGCGCTCCGGACGGAAGAAGCGTCGCAGGGCGGCTTCGGCGGCCTCACGTTCCGAGCTGTCGATCACGTCGAGGAAGCGGTCGCTCATCGACACCTCGAGGTCGGAGCGCACGATGCCGCCCTCGTGGCCGGAGCGGTACTCGAGCCCGAGCTCACGGACCAGGTTCAGCATGCGGACGTTGTCGGAGAGGATGTCCCCGGTGAGGTGGGTGATGCCCGCCTCGTAGGCGGCGATCGCCACCTCGCGGACGAGCGCCGTGCCGATGCCGCGGCCCTGCTCGGCGTCCTCGACCAGGGCGGCGAACTCCGCCTGCCGGCGGTCGTCGGGATCCCGCTCGTAGCGGGCGACCCCGACGATCCGCTCGTCCTCCCCACGGCCTCGGACGGCGACGACGGCGAACTGCAGATCCGGGTCGAGGTTGGTGAACCGCTTGACCGTCTCCTCGTCCATCCGGAACGGGCCCATGAAGCGGCGCCGCCGCGATTCGGCGGAGGTCCGGTCCCACATCCCGAGCAGCCGTCGGTCGTCGTCGGGGGAGATGGGACGGATCGTGATGGTCGTCCCGTCCGGGAGGACGTGGTCGTGGCGTCGCATGTCGTTCCTCGTGGTCGGGCCGCGTGGTCTGGTCTCGTGACGTGGCGCTGCGCCGATGGGTGACCCATCCTCGCTGGTAACGGTTCGGGGCGCTACCAGGGCGGGACGGCCCTTGCTCTCCGGGCGTCCGGACGGCAGCATCGAGGTGACCCGAGTGGAAGGCCACCGCGTGTCCAGACCCTATGACCGCACCAGGGCCGCTGCCGAGAGCCGGCTCGAGGCGCTCGATGACGCGGCGCTGCTCGAAGACGAGCCGCACGAGGAGGACGGGGAGGACACGACCGAGACGACGACCGCACCGGAGCCCACGGTGCGCCCGGACGATTTCGGCTTCCACGAGGACGACCCGGAGACCGACCTGCTCGACGACGACCTCGACGCCGGTCTACGCAACGACGAGGAGGCCGACGCGCTCGATGCCGTGGGTGAGGTGTTCAACGCGCGCGACCTCGATCAGCTGCTGGCGATCATGGCCCCCGACGGTGAGGTCCCCGGACTGCTCGGCTACGAGCGGGCGAACCTCGGCGAGGCGATCGAGGACCTGTGGCAGCGCCGCCCCACCTGCTGCCTGACCCGCGGCCACCACCTCGACGAGCACGTTGGGGTGCTGTGGGAGCACGACGGTGAGGCGTGGTGGCGGGTCGCGGCGGTCCACGTGGACGACGTCCGTGATGCGACGATCGGCGTGTTGGAGTTCACCGACGATCCGGCGCTGCTCGAGGAGCTGGTCGCCGATCCGCCCGAGGCCGACGAGCTCGAGGAGGGCTCGAGGTGGTCGGAGTGGGAGGAGGGCGACGGCGGCGACAGCCACTGAGACCGACCCGTGGGGTGGACGACCCCGCAGGGGCCTCGCACCGCACGCTGCCGTCCCCGCGGTGCGAGGACCTCAACTCGGCCCGGGTGCGACGCTGACGAGGAGGTCCAGCAGCGCGATCGCGCCACGCTTGTCGAGCGGGTCGTTGGCGTTGCCGCACTTCGGGCTCTGCACGCAGCTGGGACAGCCGTCGTCGCACGAGCATCCGGCGATCGCCGCGCGGGTGACGCGCAGGTGCTCGGGGAACCGCTGGAAGGACCGCTCGGCGAGACCGGCGCCACCGGGGTAGCCGTCGTAGACGAAGACGGTGGGGCGGTCCGTGTCGGGGTGGCGTGCCGTCGACAGGCCACCGAGGTCCCACCGGTCGCAGAGGGCCAGCAGGGGCAGCATCCCGATGGCGGCGTGCTCCGCGGCGTGGAGAGCGCCGGGGACCCGGGACGGGGTGATGCCGGCGTGCGACAGCGCGCTCTCCGGTACGACGTACCAGGTCGCGACCGTACGCAGCTGCAGCGGCGGCAGCTCGAGCTCGACGTGCTCGAGCACCTCGGAGGAGCCCAGCCGGAGCACGTCGTAGCCGGTGACCTGCGTCGTCACCTCGACGCGGCCGAGCCGGACGTCGACGACGTCCCAGCGCTGCGCCTCTCGCTCGTCGATGATCGTGATATCGGTGTCGGAGCGGGGTCGCGTGGTGATCGTGGTGGTGGCCGCCTCCGAGACGACCGCGAGGTGGCGATCGAGGTCGAGTTCGTCGACGCGGTAGGTCCGCCCCTGGTGGAGGTAGATCGCACCGGGGTGCACCTGCCGGTGGGCGCGCGCCTCGTCGACGTCGCCGAGCAGGGCACCCGTCCCAGCGTCGACGATCCGGATCGGCGCTCCGCCGGCGGAGCGCAGGTCGACCTGTGCGGAGGCACGGCGACGCGAGATCCAGTGGTGGCGGCCGGCGCGTGCGCGCAGGACGCCGTCGTCGACGTCGCGGGCCAAGAGCTCCGTCGCGCTCGGACCGAACCAGCGGACCGCCTCGTCGCTGTCGAGGGGCACCTCCTGACAGGCGCAGCGCAGGTGCGGGCCCAGCAGGTAGGGGTTGCTCGGATCGACGATCGCGTCCTCGGGGTCGCGGCCCAACAGCTCGTCGGGGTGGGTGACGAGGTAGTGGTCGAGGGGGTCCTCCTGCGCGACGAACACGCCGACCGCGGCGTCGGCTGCGCGGCCGGCACGCCCGATCCGTTGCCAGAACGACGCGGTGGTCCCCGGCCATCCCGCGAGCACGACGGCGTCCAGCCCGCTCACGTCGATCCCGAGCTCCAGGGCTTCGGTGGCGGCGACGCCGAGCAGCCGGCCGGAGCGCAACGCCTCCTCCAGCTGGCGGCGATCCTCGGCGAGGTAGCCGGCCCGGTAGGCCGCGACCCGGTCCGCCAGGCGGGCCCCGTCGTCGGCGGTGGCGTCTCCGAGCCGCTCCTGTGCGTGCAGCGCGACCACCTCGGCGCCCTTGCGGCTGCGGGTGAAGACCAGGGTCTGGACGCCGGCGGCGACGAACCGTGCCAGCAGGTCGCCGGCGTCGCGCAGCACCGACCGTCGCGCCTGCTGGTCCTCGTCCTCGAAGGGGGGCAGCCACAGCCCGACGTCGACGGGGCCCCGTGGCGCGCCGTCGAGCGTGATCGACGCGACCTGGAGCCCGGTGAGCTCACCGGCGTGCTCGGCGGGGTTGCCGATCGTCGCGCTCGCCAGCAGGAAGGTGGGATCGGCGCTGTAGCGCTCGCAGAGCCGCCGGAGCCGACGCAGGACCAGGGCGACGTGGCCCCCGAACACCCCGCGGGCGACGTGGGACTCGTCGACCACGACGTACGCCAGCCGGTGCAACAGGTCGCCCCAGCGCTGGTGGCCCGGCAGCAGCGAGTGGTGGAGCAGATCGGGGTTGGTCAGCAGCAGGTTGGCCGTGCGGCGGATCGCATCCCGTTCGCTGCTCGGTGTGTCGCCGTCGACGACGGCGGCGCGCACCTGCGGCAAGGTGTAGCTGCGCAGGACGCGCAGCTGATCGTGCGCCAGCGCCTTCGTGGGCGCGAGGTAGAGCGCGACGGCGCGATCATCGGTCATGAGGCGATCGAGCACCGGCAGCTGGAACGCGAGGCTCTTGCCGGACGCGGTCCCGGTGGCGATGACCAGGTGCTCGCCGTCGCTCGCCCGCTCGTAGGTCTCTGCCTGGTGCTGCCAGAGCTGGGAGATGCCCGCGCGTTCGAGCCGGCTGCGCAGCGTCGCGGGCAGCCGCTCCGGGAACCCGACGGCGCGGGCTCGCCGTGCCGGCAGGCGGCGCACGTGCACCAGGCCCGCGGGTTCGGCACCGTCCTCGGCTGGGTCGCTCCGTCCGAGCAGCTCCAGCACGTCGCGCGGGTCCGTGGCGATCTCCTGGGTCGACGAGCAGGACGCTACCTCGCAGGCGGTAGGTTCACGGCCCCCAACGACGGCGATGACGAGGCAGCACGTGCAGGAGCAGGTCCGGATCGAACGGCGCGACGAGGTGGGTTGGAGCGTGCTCGTGGTGACCGGGCAGGTGGACGTCGCCACCGCACCGAAGCTGCGGCAGGCGCTGACCGAGGCCCAGTACGGCGGGGACCAGCGCGTCGCGCTCGATCTGGACGGGGTGGAGTTCCTCGACTCCTTCGGCCTGGGTGTGATCGTCGGCGGGTTGAAACGGGCGGGCACCCACGGCGGGGAGTTGGTCATCGTGTGCTCGCGGTCGAGGCTGCTGCACCTGTTCGAGGTGACCCGGCTGCGCGAGATCGTGCCGATCGTTGCCGCGCTGACCGACCATGACACCGCATCGTCGGGGGACCCCCGTTAGCATCCGCGCGAGGTGGTAGGAGCCGGCGTGGTGGATCTCGACGAGCGCACGCGGACCAGCGTGGCGGCGTACGACGCGCATGCCCGCGAGTACCAGGCTGCGTTGCGCCTGAAGCGCCCGGTCGCCGACGTCCGCCGGTTCGCGGACATGGCCAACCGCCACGACCTGGTCCTGGACGGCGGCTGTGGCCCCGCCACCGACCTCCGCTTGCTGCGGGACACGGGCGTCCACCCGGTCGGCGTGGACCTCGCCCTCGGCGCGCTCCGGGAGGCCCGGATGCTGCTCCCTCGGCATCCCCTGGTCCAGGCGCCCCTGCAGGACCTGCCCTTCCGACCGCGCAGCTTCGGTGGCCTGTGGCTGTCCGGCGCGTTCACCAACCTCCCCCGGGGCGAGTGGCAGGCGACGTTCGCCTCACTGCTCGACCTGCTGGACTCCGGGCCGGTCTACCTGTCCTGCTACCGCGGGACCCGCGATCTCGCCGAGGTGGAGGACCCGATCCTGGGACGTCTGCACGTCTCCGAGGCCACCGAGGAGGAGGTCGAGGCGTTGTTCGCCTCCCACGGTCTGAGCGAGGTGTCGATCGAGGTGCGCCCCGATCCGATCCTCGACCGTCGACGTCTCTGGGTCGTCGCGCTGGGTCGCTTCACGCGCTGACCGGAGGTCAGTCGCGGTCGGGTTCTTCGAGCGGCTGCTCCACCTGCTCCGCTTGCCCGTCCGGCTCCGGCTCGATCACGCGCTGGTCGCGGTCGTGGATCGTCGCCATCAGCGGCTTGGCCGCAGCCGCCAGCGGGAGGCACACCAGATCGGCTCCGGCGTCCTCGAGGTAGCGTGCGTCGTCCTCGGTGTCGGCACTCACCGCGAGCCCACCGGTGTAGCCGTGGTGTCGGAACGCATCGATCAGGTGCAGGTTGAGCTCGACGTCCCGGATCGAGCTGATGATCCAGCGGGTGCGCTGCAGCGGGAGCTGCTCGGGCAGGTCCGGATCCTCCGCATCGCCGTAGATCACCGGGACGTCGAACCTCGAGCTCTGCACGCTCCGGGGGTCGAAGTCCACGGCCAGCACGTCGTCGTCGCGTTCCTGCAGCTCCTTGAGCACCGTGGAGCCGAACCGACCCAGCCCGATCACCACGTACTCGGGCTTGGCCGTCTCCTCGTCGAGTTCGAGGGTCTTCGGACGCCGGCGTTCGAAGGGACGCAGGATCGGCTCGAGCCGCTCGTAGATCGCGTCGGAGCCGTAGATCATGTAGGTGGAGACACCGATCGTGACCAGTCCCACGGCGGTGACCAGGCCGACCACGTCGCCACCGACCTGGCCCTGCGCTGCGCCGAGCGCGATCAGGATCAGGGAGAACTCGCTGATCTGCGCGACCGTCAGCCCGGCCTTGAAGGAGACCTTCTTGCGGTAGCCCATCACCCCCATGATGATCATCACGATGATGGGGTTGCCGATCAGTACGAAGGCCGACAGCAGCAGCGCAGCCCCCAGCTGATCGAGCGCCGTGGACAGCTCGAAGGTCGTCCCGAGCTCGATGAAGAAGAAGACGAGGAGGAAGTCGCGCAGGGTCGCCAGCCGGCCGCTGATCGCTTCGCGGTACGGGGTGGAGGCCAACGACATCCCGGCGAGGAACGCGCCGACCTCCTCGCTGAAGCCGAGCAGGATCGAGATCGCGGCCAGGGCGACCGCCCACGCCACCGACGCGAGCACGAGCAGCTCGGAGTTGCGTGCGAGCACGTGGGTGGCACGGGGCGCGACGAAGCGGCCCACGAACCACACGAACGCCAGCAGCGCTGCCCCTCGCAGGACCACGCCGACGATCTCGGTCGTCAGGTCCGCGTCCGCCTCAGCGCTGCCGGTCGCGGTGATCACGATCATCGCCAGCACGACGCAGATGTCCTGCACGATCAGGAAGCCCAGCGCGATGCGGCCGTGGAGATCGTCGAGCTCGCGCTTGTCGGTCAACAGCTTCACGATGATGATCGTCGACGAGAACGTCAGCGCGACCGCGATGTAGAGCGCCGGGACGATGTCGAACCCCAGCGCGAGGACGATCAGGAACCCGATGATCGAGGTGAACGCGACCTGGCCGAGCCCCGTCGCCAGCGCCACCGGCCCCAGCTTCTTGACCAGCCGGACGTCCAGCTTGAGGCCGACCACGAACAGCAGCAGCGAGATGCCGATCTTGGCGAGCAGTTCGATCTCCGTGGTCGACTCGATCAGCCCGAGCGCCTCGGGGCCCACCGCGATCCCGGCAGCGATCAACCCGACGATGAGCGGCTGACGCAGCAGCATCGAGAGGGCACCGGCGGCGACGCACACCGCGAGCACGGTCGCCACCTGCTCGAAGATGCCCATCACACCCGTCCCTCGCCGGAGAGGCAGAGACGGTAGCGCTCTCTCGGTCGACCGTGGGTCGTGGTGACGGGCCAGCCTGGCCTCGACGTGCCGTCGCGGGGATCCGTGGTGGTGGGGCGAGCGGGATGGGCGTTGTGGGTAGCGTTGCCTTCGCGACGGGAGGTGGGCGTGTTCACGGTCGATCTCGGGCAACTCGAGGCGGCGCTCATCGTCGCCGGCCTGTTGCTCGCAGCGGGCGTGCTCGCCAGCAAGGTCTCCACCCGCCTGGGTGTTCCGGCCCTGTTGCTGTTCCTGGGGCTCGGGATGCTGGCAGGCTCCGAGGGGCCGGGTGGGATCACCTTCGACGAGGAGGTCGTGGCTCAGGGTGTGGGCGTCCTGGCGTTGGCGTTCATCCTCTTCGCTGGCGGCGTGGACACCCGGTGGAAGGAGGTCCGCCCCGTCCTGGCCGGTGGCGTGGTGCTGGCGACGGTGGGTGTCGCCGTCACGGCTGCGGTCACGGGACTGATCGCGACCCTGGTCCTGGACGTACCCCTGGCGGTCGGTCTGCTGATCGGGGCGACCGTGTCGTCGACCGACGCTGCGGCCGTGTTCTCCGTGCTGCGGTCACGCAGCATCGGGCTCAAGGGCCGCTTGCAGCCGCTGCTCGAGCTGGAGTCGGGCAGCAACGACCCGATGGCGATCCTGCTGACGATCGGGTTGATCGAGTGGATCACGCTCGACGGGATCGGGCCGGGCCGCGCGGTCGGCTTCTTCGCGACGCAGCTGCTGCTCGGTCTGGGGGGTGGGCTGTTGGTTGCCTTGCTCCTCGCCTGGGTGCTGCGGCGCGTCCACCTCGAGCAGCAGGGGCTCTACCCGGTCCTGACCGTGGCCGCGGTCGTCCTTGCCTACGCCGGAACCGCGATGGCGGGAGGTAGCGGGTTCCTGGCCGTGTACGTCGCCGGTCTCGTCGTGGGGAACGCGGACGTCGCCCACAAGCGGCGGCTGATGGACTTCCACGACGCGGTCGCCTGGTTCATGCAGATCGTGCTGTTCCTGGTCCTCGGCCTCTTGGTGTTCCCCTCGAGGTTGGTGCAGGTGGCCGTGCCGGCCGTGGTGATCCTGGCTGCCCTGACCCTGCTGGCACGCCCCGTGGCGGTGCTGGTCTGTCTGCCGCGAGGTTGGTCGATGCCCGAACGGGGAGTGGTCGCTTGGGTGGGTCTGCGTGGCGCGGCGTCGATCCTCCTGGCGACCTTCCCGTTGGCTGCCGGGATCGACGCTGCCGGCATCGTGTTCGACGTGGTCTTCTTCGTCGTGCTGCTGTCGGTGCTCGTCCAGGGCACCACCATCCCCTGGGTGGCACGCAGGTTGAGGGTCGACGCGCCGCTCGGTCCGCCGGAGCCCCTGGCGGTCGAGGCGGTCCATGAGGAGGTCAGCAGGCTGCAAGTGGTCGAGCTGGAGGTGGGTGAGCGTTCACCCGCCGCCGGACAGCGCATCGTGGAGCTCGACCTGCCCGAGCGGACCTTGATCGTCCTGCTCTCCCGTGGCGACGACCGGGCCATCCCGCAGGGCACGACCGAGCTCCAGCCCGGGGATCAGCTGCTGGTGCTGACCGACCCGTCCGATCTCGACGACGTGCGGCGTCTGTTGTCGGGGTGATGCTCGAACGCCGGAGGTCCCGGGTTCAGCGCAGCGACTCGGGACGCAGGGTCAACACCGGCACCGGAGCGCGGCGCAGCACCTCGGTGGTGACGCTGCCGGCCAGGATCCGTTCCAGACCGGTGCGCCCGTGGGTCGCCATCGCGATCAGCTGGGATCCTCGGTAGGCGGCCTGCTCCACGATGGCCTGCGCGGGGATCGTGTGCTCGACGATGTCCCAACGCGCAGCCGTCCCAGCGTCGGTGCACTCGTCGGCGGTGCGCTTGAGCTCGGCGGCGATCTCCTCGGTCTCCTCGGGCAGGGTCACCTGTCTCGTGACGGGATCGCCCACCGGATAGGCGACGTGCAGCAGCACGACCTCGAGGTCGAGTTGCTGGGCCCACCGGCGAGCGGTCGGCACGATCGCGGCCGAGGTCGTCGATCCGTCCAGGCACACCATGAGCCGGCTGAGGGGGGCCGCTCCGGCGTTGGTGCGGAACGCGGGCCCGGTGATGGCCAGCGGTGCATGCAGGTTGCGGACGATGCGGGCCGTGACGCTGCCGAACACCAGCTCACCCGCTGCCGTGCGGCTGCGGGTCGCCATGCACAGCAGGGCCGGCGGATCGGTGGCCCGGGTCTCAGCGATCAACGCTGCCGCCGGATCCTCGCCCTCGACATGCCGGACCGGAGGCTGGGCCGGCTCGTTCTCCAGCGTTGGGGGAGGCGAGGGCGCGACGTGGAGGGGCTCGAGCGGGCATCCCCATGCGGTGGCCAGCGACGCGGCGAACGGCAGCGGGGTCAGGGCTCGTTCCGCCCCATCGATGGGAACGATGATCCGGTCGTACATAGCTCGGTGATCCCGCTCGCAGGTGGCGAGCCGCCACTGTACGTCCCCGGCCCACCTGCGGGAGGTGGGCCGGCGACGTTCGGCGTGGTGCGGTCAGGTGGCGATGAAGATCGGGGCGAAGACCAGGGCCACGATCGTCATGACCTTGATGAGGATGTTCATGGCCGGACCGGAGGTGTCCTTGAACGGGTCACCGACGGTGTCACCGGTGACGGCCGCCTTGTGGGCCTCCGAGCCCTTGCCACCGTGGTTGCCGGCCTCGATGTACTTCTTCGCGTTGTCCCACGCACCACCGGCGTTGGCCATGAAGATGGCCAGCAGGAAGCCGGTGACCAGGGCGCCAGCGAGCAGCCCACCGAGCGCCTCGGCGGAGTACAGCCCGACCGCGAGCGGTAGGACGATCGCCATCGAGCCCGGCAGGATCATCTCCCGCAGCGACGCCTTGGTCGAGATGTCGACGCACCTGGCGTACTCGGCCTTGACACCCTCCTTGCCCTCGCGCAGGCCCGGGATCGTGTCGAACTGACGACGGACCTCGACGATCATCTGCTGTGCCGCGCGTCCGACGGACTTCATCGTCAACGCGGCGAAGGTGAAGGTCACCATCCCGCCCAGGAACAGGCCGATGATCACGTCCACCGCCGAAAGGTTGATCACCTCGATGTCCACCGCAGCGGTGAACGCGCGGAACAGCGCCAGCGCGGTCAGTGCCGCCGACCCGATGGCGAAGCCCTTGGCGACGGCCGCCGTGGTGTTGCCGAGCGAGTCGAGGGAGTCGGTGATCTCGCGGACCTCGGGCGGCATGTGGGCCATCTCGGCGATGCCGCCGGCGTTGTCGGAGATCGGTCCGTAGGCGTCGACCGCGACGACCGCGCCGGTGGTGGCGAGCATCCCGATCGCGGCGAGCGCGGCGGCGTAGAGCCCACCGTTGATCCCGAGGGCCGGCATGGCGAGCAGCCCGAACCAGTACGAGCCACCGATCGCGCCGGTGATCAGCAGGACGGAGGCGGCGGTGGAGAGCATGCCCTCGGCGACGCCGCCGATGATCACGGTGGCGTGGCCGGTCTCGGCCTGCTTGGCGAGCTTCTTGACGGGGTTGTAGTGGTCCGAGGTGTAGTACTCGGAGGCGAACCCGATCAGGTACCCCGCGATCAACCCGAGCACGATCGGCATGCCGAGCCAGAACGGGGTGGCGACCTCGTCGACGTCGGCGAACATCCACATCGCGCCACCGACCGCCGCGATCGCGGTGATCACCATGGCGACGTTGGTCCCGAAGTGCAGCTGGCTGGACAGTGTCTTGCCCTTGCGACCACGGACGAGGAACGCCCCGATGATCGAGGCGAACATCCCGATCGCGCCGACCAGCAGCGGGTACAGGAAGGTCGTCTGCTGCAGCGCGTCGAAGGAGTCGGCCACGACCTTGGTGTCGAAGTCGACGCCGCCGAAGAGCAGCGCAGCGAGGACCATCGGGGCGACGATCGATCCGGCGTAGGACTCGAACAGATCGGCGCCCATCCCGGCGACGTCGCCGACGTTGTCGCCGACGTTGTCGGCGATCGTGGCGGGGTTGCGCGGGTCGTCCTCGGGGATGCCGGCCTCGACCTTGCCGACCAGATCGGCGCCGACGTCGGCGGCCTTGGTGTAGATACCGCCACCGATACGGGCGAACAGCGCGATCGAGGAGCCACCCAGCCCGAAGGTCGCGACCACCTGGAAGGCGTCATCGACGCGCAGGACCTGGACGAACAGCAGGTACGCCAACGAGATGCCCAGGAGCCCCAGCCCCGCGACCGAGAAGCCCATGACGGCACCACCGCGGTAGGCCAGCGGCAGCGCTTCACCCGCACCCTTGCGGGCGGCCTCCGCGGTCCGGGAGTTGGCTGCGGTCGCGATCCGCATGCCGACGAAGCCGGCGATCCCGGAGAACACCGCCCCCATGATCACGCCGATGGAGCCCCAGGGGCGCAGCGTCGGTAGGACGACGAAGACGACGGCGGACAGTGCGACGACGAACACGGCGATCGCGCGGTACTCGCGGCGCAGGAACGCCATGGCGCCTTCACGGATCGCCAGGGCGATCTCCTGCATGAGTTCGTTGCCGGGGTCGGCGGCGTTGACCACCTTGGCGAAGTACGCCGCCAGCAGCAGGCCCGCAGCGGCCGCAGCTATGGCGAGGTAGGGGATCAGCTCGAACACGGTGGATGGGCCTTTCGGTTGGTCCCTGTGCGTCCCGGCCCGTGCGGGGCGAGGCAGCCGCTGACACGTGGAGGGCGCGCGACAGCCCGGGCGGAGCGCAGGGAGGACCGGACCGCGACGTCGAGGTCGCACCGGCGTGGACGTGGATCGGTCGACGTGCACCGGAGCACGCGCCTGCAGGCACGTCCTCCGGCCGTACTCCGGGCGGGAGCCTAACGCAGAACACCGTCGACGGGCCAAGGCGGCGCGACGCGGAGACGGTGCCGCCGGGTTCGGCCGCCCCTGGGACGTGCGCCCAACGCACGCTGGGTGTCGTTCCGGACGGGGTCCCCGAAGGGGGACCCCGCGTCGTCGGCGGGTCCCACCCGGCGCGGGGTCCGGCTCGTCCGGCGCGCCGCGGTGTTTGACAAGGACCCCCCCGCCGCTCACCTTGCCGCCCCTCTGCTGTGACCGCAGCGGTACGGGAGACGAACGGACCAGCCCGTGGCGGACAACCTCGTCATCGTCGAGTCGCCGGCGAAGGCGAAGACGATCGAGCGCTACCTCGGCTCCTCCTACGAGGTGCTGGCGTCGTACGGGCACATCCGTGACCTGCCGCGGTCGGACTTCGCGATCGAGTTCCACGACGACGGCACCTGCGAGCTCGTCTACGAGATCCCGGACAGCTCGGCCAAGAACGTTGCCGCGTTGCGCAGGGCGGCCAAGCAGGCCGACACCGTGTGGCTCGCGCCCGACCTCGATCGTGAGGGTGAGGCGATCGCCTGGCACATCGCCGAGGTGCTCGATCTCGACCTCGAGCAGACCAACCGCGTGACCTTCGACGAGATCACCGAGGATGCGATCCGTGAGGCGTTCGCCGCCCCGCGCACCCTGAACACCTCGCTGGTGGATGCGCAGCAGGCCCGTCGCGCCGTGGACCGGATCGTCGGCTACCGGCTGTCGCCCGTGCTGTGGCGCACGGTCGCGTCGGGGATCTCCGCCGGCCGGGTGCAGTCGGTCGCGCTCAGGATGCTGGTCGATCGCGAGGACGAGATCCGTGCATTCGTCCCGGAGGAGTACTGGAGCTTCCCCGCGGCCTTCGCTCGTGACGAGGACGTCCCGCCGGACGTCGAGGCGAGCCTGTACGCCGTCGGGGAGCGTCGGGTCGTCAGCCCCAAGGATCTCGAGGACAAGAGCGACGCGAAGCAGGCGCAGCTGTTGGTCGTCGGTTCCGAGGCGGAAGCGACCCGGATCGCCGAGCGGGCTCGGGCGATCGACTACACCGTCAGCGAGGTGCGACGCACCCAGGCCAAGCGCAACCCGAAGCCGCCCTTCAAGACCTCGACCCTGCAGGGCGAAGCCTCCAAGTACGGCTTCTCGGCGCGCCAGACGATGTCGGTCGCGCAACAGCTGTACGAGGGCATCAACCTCGGTGGGGAGCAGGTCGGGCTGATCACCTACATGCGGACCGACTCGCTCAACCTGTCGGGCACCGTGCTCGGCGAGATCCACCGCCACGTCGCCGAGCACTACGGCGACCGCTACACGATCGACGAGCCGCGTCGGTTCGACGGCACCTCGAAGGGCGCGCAGGAGGCGCACGAGGCGATCCGCCCGACGTCGATCGCCCGGACCCCGGAGAAGGTGCGCCGCTACCTCTCCACCGAGCAGGCGCGCCTCTACGAGCTGATCTGGAAGCGCACGGTCGCCACGCAGATGGCCCCCGCGCTGTTCGACCGGGTGTCGGCCGACGTGACCGGCGAGGACGCGGAGGGGTCGCTCACCTTCCGGGTGACCGGGCAGGTGGAGCGCTTCGACGGCTACCTGCGCGCCTACCGGGCCGTCCGTGACGAGGACGAGGAGGCCGATGAGGTCTCTGACCGGCTACCGGAGCTCGAGGAGGGCCAGCGGCTCTACCTCGCGGAGCTCACCCCGGAGCAGCACGAGACGTCGCCGCCGCCGCGGTACTCGGAGCGCACGCTGGTCGAGGCCCTGGAGGAGGAGGGGATCGGCCGGCCGTCGACCTACGCCTCGATCATCTCCACGCTCGAGCAGCGCCAGTACGTCGTCAAGGAGCAGCGCCGCTTCTTCGTCACCGCGCTGGGTGAGGTCGTGGTCTCGTTCCTCAAGGCCCACTTCGGCGAGATCGTCGACATCGGCTTCACCGCCCGGATGGAGTCCACCCTCGACGAGATCGCCGAGGGCCAGGAGTCCTGGAGCGCGACCGTCAGCCGCTTCCTCGAGGAGGTCGACACCTGGGTCCGGGAACGCAAGCCCGAGCGCCCGAGGCTGCCGCTGTTCGAGCCTGCGGACTGTCCGGTCTGTGGCGCGGCGATGGAGCGGGTGTTCTCCGGCAAGTCCAAGCAGTGGTTCGCGTCGTGCAGCCGGTGGCCCGACTGCGACGGCACCCTGCCCCTCAACGAGGACGGCACGGTCGGTGAGCCCGAGCCCGAACCCGAACCCGACGAGGACGTGCGCTGCCAGGAGTGCGGCAAGGCGATGCTGCTGCGGTCCGGGAGGTTCGGCCGCTTCTTCGGCTGCGTCGACTACCCGAAGTGCAAGGGCATCCGCAACCTGCAGCAGCGGCTGATGTACCGCACAGAGGACGACGAGGTGGTGCCGTTCCGGTCGCCGACCGATCCGCAGAACAGCTACCTCGAGCGGCGCGTGTCGCGGTACGGCAAGCCCTTCGTCGGCTCGACGGGCTACCCCGATGACGTCTTCGCGGTGTGGTCGTTGCCGATCGCGACGCCGTGCCCGAAGTGCGGCGCGCCGCTGCGCCCGCCGCCGAAGAACCGCAAGGTGCCGACCGCGATCTGCACCCACCCGGACATCAACCACACCTTCGAGGCCGAGGACTTCGACCTGCCGTCCGTGGCGACCTGGACCGTGGTGCAGGGTGTCGAGAGGTACGACCCGGAGCTCGGCGGCGAGCCGCTCGAAGCCGAGGAGGTCCCCCCGCCGATCGCACTGACCTACACCGGGGAGCAGAAGCCGCCGGCCAAGAAGGCCGCCAAGAAGCGGGGGAAGAAGGCCGCGAAGAAGACGGGGAAGAAGGCGGGGAAGAAGACCGCCAAGGGGACGGGCAGGAAGGCGACCGGCAAGCGCGCGTCGAACTGATCGGTGCGGTGGCGCACGAGCGTTCGAACGGTCATCCTGGGGACGGTCGCGGCCGGAGGTAGGATGACCGGATGGCCGAGGAGACGGGGCGAGAGCCCGACGGTGCGGTGCTGCGGGGAGCGTCCGCCAGCGCGTACCTGAGCCTGGGCAAGAACCGCGGCTTCCGCAACCTGGCTGGGTCGACGCTGGTGTCGACCACCGGCGACTGGATGGGCTTCCTCGCGATCATCGCGCTGGTCAGCCAGGAGCTGGGCGCGACCCGTTGGGCCGCGTTCGCGGTGTCCGCGGTCATGGCGGCCCGGGTGCTGCCCAGCCTCGTGCTTGGCCCCGTCGCGGGGATGCTCGTCGACCGTTGGGACCGCAAGCGGGTGATGATCAGCGCGCACCTCGGACGCGCGCTCATCATGGCGCTGATCCCCTTCGCCGACGTGCTGGCACTGCTGCTCGCCACGCTGGTGATCGAGACCATGTCGGCGCTGTTCGGGCCAGCCAAGGATGCGGTCTTCCCGACGTTGGTGAAGCGCGACGAGCTGGTCGTCGCCAACCAGGTCAACCTGGTCTCGACCTACGGCACGCTGCCGATCGGCGGAGGGCTCTACGCCGTGCTGGTCGGGTTCGCCGCTGCGACGTTCAGTGAGGGGCTCGTCGGCGCCCGTCCCATGGCGATCCCGATCTGGGTCAACGCCGCCTCCTACCTCGTGGCTGCACTCTTCGTGCTGCGTATCCCGATGTCACGGTCAGTGGCGCGGCAGCCGATCGCGCGCGAGGAGCGGTCTGGCCCCTGGGAGGAGTTCAAGGAGGGGTTGCGCTTCGTCGGCGGCCACTCGGTGATCCGCAACCTGATCTTCGGGGTGATGGTGGCCTCGGGGGTCGCCGGTGTCGTGATCACGGCTGGTGAGTTCTTCGGGCGGTTGCTCAACGCCGGGCCGACGGCCTACGGGATCCTCGTCGCCGTCGTCGGGACCGGTCTGGTGATCGGGCTGGTCGCTGCCGGGCCACTGACCGAGCGCATCTCCACCGAGCGGCTGTTCGGACCGGGGATCGGCATCGCGGGGCTGGGCCTGATCGTGACCGCGACCATGCCGAGCATGGGGGCGGTCATCGCCCCTGCCATGGTGATGGGCGCGGGGGCCGGCGTGGCCTTCATCGTCGGCTACACGGTGTTGCAGCGCCGCGCGGACGACCGGATCCGGGGTCGCACCTTCGGCGCGTTCAACTCGGGGGTGCGTGCGGCGATCTTCGGCTCGACGATCTTCTCGCCCGTGCTGATCGGTGTCCTCGGTCCTGAACGACGGGTCCTGACCGAACTCGATGACGGCACCACGGCGCTGCTCTTCCCCTACACCTTCGGCGGTGTGCGGATCACGCTGCTGGTCGCCGGAGGGCTGGCGCTGGCCGGGGCCATCATGACCGGACGTGCCCTGCACGGCGCGCTCCGACGCGAGGAGCAGCCGCAGAAGGAGCTCGATCTCCCCCCGCTCGAGTCGGTGCTGGCTCCCGTCAAGCATGGGGCGTTGATCGTCTTCGAAGGCGGCGACGGGGCGGGCAAGTCCACCCAGATCCGCCTCCTGCGTGCCGCGATCGAACGTGCTGGCAAGGATGCTGTGATCACCCGGGAGCCGGGTGGGACCAGGATCGGCGAGCAGGTCAGGGAGGTCCTGCTGTCGCGTGCCTCGGACGAGATGGGTGACCGGACCGAGGCCCTGCTGTACGCGGCTGCCCGTGCACAGCACGTCGATGAGGTGATCCTGCCCGCGCTCGAGAAGGGCGCGGTCGTGCTCTGCGACCGCTTCATCGACTCCTCGATCGTCTACCAGGGGATCGCCCGCGGCCTCGGCGACGAACAGGTGGCTGAGCTCAACCGGTGGGCGACCGGCGGGCTGGTGCCCGAGCTCACGGTGCTGCTCGACGTGGAGCCGATGGAGGGGCTGCGGCGGGCCACCGAGGGCAGGGAGGCGGATCGGCTGGAGTCGGCTGGCATCCGCTTCCATCGGCAGGTGCGTGACGCGTACCGTCGGCGCGCCGAGACGGACCCGGAGCGCTACCTCGTGCTCGATGCGAGCCGCCCGGTCGAGGAGCTCCACGAGGAGATCCGCGGTGCGGTCCTGGCCCGGCTGGCGGGGCCTGGTGGCTCGTCGGACGATGCGGACGGGTCGTGGCAGGAGGGCGAAGACACGTGACGGTCTGGGACGGAGGCGCCCGGGAGCAGCCGGCCGCGGTGCGGGCGCTGCGTCGTGCCCTGACGGCCGACGAGGTCAGCCACGCGTGGCTCGTCGTCGGACCGCCGAGCGTCGGCCAGGAGGATCTCGCCCGCGCGCTCACGATGGCCCTGAACTGCGAGGAGCTCGTCGCTCCGGACCAACCCTGTGGAACCTGCGACCGCTGCGCACGGATCGGCCGTGGCACCCATGAGCTGCTGGAGGAGCGTGAGCCGACCGGTGCCGCCTACGTGGTGGACGACGTCCGTGATGGGTGGATCCGCCCGGCGAGCCGCAGCATCACGGACGGCAGACGACGGGTGATGCGCATCGCTGGTGCCGACCGGATGAACGACGCCGCACAGAACGCCTTCCTCAAGGTCCTGGAGGAGCCGCCACCGTCGGTGGTGTGGCTGCTGGAGGTCGAGGACGAGTCGGCGCTGCTGGACACCGTCGTGTCGCGGTGCCGCCGTCTGACGGTCGTGCCGTGGGGGCTGGCGTCGTTGCGGTCGTACGCCGAGGAGCTCGGGGTGCCACCGGACCGCATCGAGGCGGTGGCGCGGGTGTCGCTCGGGTCGCCGGAACGGGTCGCGGCCCTGGCGGCGGAAGGCATGCTCGAGGCCAGGGACGAGCACCTCGCCCTGCTCGATCGGTTGGCGACGGGCGGACCAGGGCAGGTCGTGCCGACCGCCAAGGAGCTCACCCGCTGGGCCAAGGGCCGCGTCGAACCGCTCAAGCAGCGGCATGCCGAGGAGCTGGCCCGCTACGAGGAGGACCTCGGGGTCGATGCCCGGGGCCAGGGCTGGCCGCCGGGGTTGAAGCGTCAGCTGCAGCGGCGTCACGAACGCCTCGAGCGCGGTGAGCAGCGCCGTGCCCTCGACCTGCTGCTCGACCACCTCGCCACCTACCTGCGCGACCTGTTGGTCGTCCAGAGTGGCGGTTCCGGTGAGGCGGTCATCAACATCGACCACACCGACGAGCTGACGCGCGACGCGGATCGGCTCCCCGCCCGGGTGGTGGTCGACACCCTCGCCGCCGTACAGCGTTGTCGGGACGCGCTCGACCGCAACGGCAACCCCGACCTGCAGCTCGAGCGGTTGTTCCTCGCCCTGGCTCTGCCGCTGTACGCGCAGGCGGCGTCGGCGGCGCGCTGAGGGACCGGTCGCTCGGAGCGCTGGAGGCGGGCGGCCCTCGCCGCGTGGTCGATGGCCCGATGGTCCCGCTACCCTTCGCCCGCCACGCTGGAGTAGCTCAGTTCGGTAGAGCAATCGCCTCGTAAGCGATAGGTCAGGGGTTCGAGTCCCCTCTCCAGCTCGAGATCCCGGGATGCGTCCCGAACGGGGTGTCGCGCTCGTTGTTCATGCACCGTCCGGGCTCACAGGATGCCGGCAACCCGGCACGTCGCCGGGGTGTCGGGGCGTCCCCCAAGCCGCCGTGCGGCGGTTGTCCGCACGGTCCCGGCGGGGACCTCTCCGGACACGAAGGGGGCGAAGCGGCCGCCCAGCACCTGCGGCGTCGGTGTGGTGCGGCAGGTCGAACTCGTCCACGAAGACGACTTCACCGGCCAGGCGCCATAGCGCGACAGCTCCCACAGGCTCTACAGGAAACGGAGCATGCAAGACCTGCCACCTGCGCTCAGGAGCGGGGTTGGCGCCTGGCACGGGAGAGGTGCGCCAGGCGGGTCCCGGTCTGGCTGGTGTTGACCGCAGCTGCCGACACGGCCCGACCCACCGTCCCGACCGACGGCCTCCGCGGCAGTGTTGCAACGGCACAGACGGACACGACCTGGGAGGCTGCTCCCTGATCACCGGGCGTCAGGCTTCGCGCGCGGCAGCGACGAGGGCGTCGGCCGCTCGCGCGCTGGTCGTCAACTCGCGCTGCGACACCGCGAACGACCCGTACTGTGCCTTCGGCTTCATCTCAAGGAGACGTCGGAGGTGGTTCGAAAGGGAGCGGTCGACCTGCTTCAGGAGGGAGACCGCGTCATGATGATCGCTGCCGATCGCGTGGCGGCCCAGCCGGGCGCAGCAGATCACGTCTGCCGCCGCGATCCCGGCTGTGACCCGCAACGAGACGAGTGCGTCCGCAACGTCGGGGTCATCGGGGGCATCCAGCAACAACAGGGCGTCGATAGCAGCGACGAAGACCTCCATCTTGCGTTGCCGCCCCTCGGCGCGTCCGAGGCCGCACTGCGTCGTGGGACTCATGTGGCACCTGCCCTGAGGGTCAACTGCCGCGCGTGGCGCAGGAGTGTCGCGTCACCGAAGAGCACCCGTGCGTCACGTCCGATCTCCACGACGACCGGCTCGTGGTCTGAGGCGAGCTCGTCCGGGGTGAGCACCAGCGGGCGGGCGTCGTTGCCCGTCCACTCCGTCATCGCCTCGCACAACCGGCCGAGATCGTCGAGCCACCGGTCGTCTGGTTCATCCCCCACGGCGAGCACGTCGAGATCGCTGTCCGGGTGCATCCGACCGCGGGCCGCCGACCCGAACAGCGCCAGCAGTCGTGGTGGCACGACCCACGTGCTGGCGTGCTCGGCAACCCGAGCACACAGGTTCTCCCAGACCCGCGCGATCTCGAGCACGGGCCCGGCGAGCAGGTGCTCCCGGTTGAGCTGGTACAGGTAGGCGACGCCGGCCTGCTCGCGCACCACCAGCCCCTGGCCCACCAGCCGGTTGAGCGCCTTGCGCACCCCGGCCGACGAGGCATCGCCGACCAGAGCCGTCACCTGCGAGACGGAGAACCGGCTGTCGGCTCCCGCCAACACCTGAAGAACCGGCCCGTCGAGTGTTGGAGTGACGGCTTCGAACGGACGGTGGAGCAACATCCCGTTTCCGTTGATGATCGTCAAAGACCATTGATGATAGTACGCAATTAGGAACGATAGTCAATGGTCTGGCTACGACGACCGTGCCGACTGGCGACCCGCCACCGAGGTGGCAGGTTCTGCATATCCCGTTGCAGGAGTTCGTCGGGACGTGGACGTTGAGCACGTGGGCGT
>CAYVJT010000021.1:24559-25769 GCA_964451855.1 uncultured Actinomycetota bacterium | reverse complement strand
ACCGGGGAGGAGCTCTACACAGGTTCGTGTTCAGGGATGTCGTCGAGGAGCGGGCCGCAGACATCATCGATCCGGATGTGTGCAACGTTGGCGGGATCCTGGAGCTGAAGGGGATCGTGGCGATGGCGAAGCGGTGGTGATAGTGACGGCAGGCGGGCAGCCCTCTGGGCCCGGCCTGCGAGTTCGCCCCCTGCGGGGCGAGGAGCTGGTGTCCGCGGCTGCTCTGGTCCGCTCGATCTGTCAGCACGACGAGGTCTTCAACCACGCCGACGCCATCGTCGAGGGGCGTGCCGGCACCGTGGTCGGGGCGTTCCGTGGGAGCGACGAGCTGATCGGT
The DNA here is from genome assembly GCA_964451855.1 of uncultured Actinomycetota bacterium. Taxonomy (GTDB): domain Bacteria; phylum Actinomycetota; class Nitriliruptoria; order Nitriliruptorales; family Nitriliruptoraceae; genus CSSed11-175R1. Next base: position 25,432 of record CAYVJT010000021.1, on the reverse strand, counting down.
GTCGCCACGCTGGGCCCGCCGACGAGCTCGTCCTTTCGTTCGTTCCGCGTACATGTGGCTGCGCCGGTGCGGCGCAACGGCATCGGTACGGCACTTCTGGATGAGCTGCGGCGGCGGTCGGCGGGAGCGCCGCTGATCGGTCGGCTGCGTCCGTGGGACGTGGCCTCCCACGGGTTCTCGCGTGCCCGTGGCCTGGAGGTGGTCGAGCACGCGATCTCGGTCGAGCTCGACCCTGCGGCCCCCTGGGTGGCGCGATGGATCGCCGCCACACCTCTGCGAACCGAGGCGGGCGCCCACATGATCGAGGTCGACGCGCCGTCGCTGGACGACGTGGCCGCCGTCCTGGGACGGTGGTATCGGCGCACCCACCCCTATGCGCCGTTGCCGCCGTTCTCGGTCGATGAGGCCCGTCGGAGGTTCGTCGATCCGGCCCTCGACGGGGCCGTGGTGGCCATCCGCCGCGGGCAGCGGATGGTGGCTGCCGGGACGCTCTTCGCGGATCCGTTCGCCGGCGATCCTGGGATCGCCCACCTGGCCTTCGCCGGGACCGGTGAGCCGGAGCGAGACGAGATCACGCTGGTGCGGATGACCTACGCTGCCTGTCTCCGCACTGCCGCACGTCTGGGTCGACGGGTCCGCATGGAGGTGTCGGACAACCACGTCGCGGGCTGGTCCGTGGTCGCGTCCCTCCCTGCCGTCGTGCGTCCGGAGCTGATGATGGTGGCGGAGCCGGACCGCTTCCGAGGCTGACGCGCACGCGTGTAGCGTCACCGCGTTGCAGCCCAGCCGGAGCAACGATACGCGACGTGCTGGGCAGTGCGTTGCTCACCGGCGTCGTCCTCAACACCGGCGCCCAAGCTTGCTGGTTCGAGG
>CAYVJT010000021.1:13151-24459 GCA_964451855.1 uncultured Actinomycetota bacterium | reverse complement strand
GCGTTGCTCACCGGCGTCGTCCTCAACACCGGCGCCCAAGCTTGCTGGTTCGAGGACATCGAGCTCTTCGAGGACGTGCACGCGTGCCTCGACGAGCTCGAGGGCCGCTACCCGGTCGGACTGCTTCCCAGCGGCAACAGCTCTCCGGATCGCTGCGGTCTCGATGGCAGGTTCGGGTTCACCGTGTTCGCCCACGATCACGGCGCCGCAAAGCCCGAGTCGCGCCTCTTTCGCATCGCGGCAGAGGCCGTGGTTGCCCGATCGACGAGCTCGTGCATGGCGGCGACGGGCGAGCCGACATCGAGGGGACCGCGGCAGCCGGTTGCCGTTGCGTGCTGATCCATCGGGCAGGTCAGCGACCCGCGTATCCCTCTCGTGCCGACCAGGTCATCAGCGACCTCCGCCAGCTGCTCGGGGTTCTGGTCACTCTCGGCCAGCCCCGACCATCACCGAGTCGAGACGTCTGAGCGCACATCTTGGGCGCGAGCGGTGAGGTGCTGAGCGGGCCTGTGCCACCGACTCGCACCCGTAGTCGCCACCCGCATGAGGCGGTCATCTCCACCTGGGGACGTGGGAGAACGGGGCTGCTACATCACGGTTCGGCGCGCACCAGCCGTCAGGGCGTCGCGATCGTGCGTCGTGGGCAGCGGCCAGCCGCAGTACCTCCCCGCGGAGGCCGTTGACATGCAAGTGACTAGTTGCATGATCCTGACATGGCTGACGTGTTCAAAGCCCTGGCCGACCCGACCCGCCGTCTGATCCTCGACGAGCTGGCACGGCGGGACGGGCAGAGCCTGTTCGAGCTGTGCTCACTGCTGCTGATGCAGCACGGCGTCGACTCCAGCCGTCAGGCGATCTCGCAGCACCTCGCGGTGCTCGAATCGGCGGGTCTGGTCACGGTGCGATGGCAGGGACGCTCCAAGCTCCACTACTTCAACCACGAACCCCTCGAAGACATCACCCAGCGGTGGCTGAACCCCAGGAAGGACACCCCATGAAGATCCACCTCACAAGCGTCTACGTCGACGACCAGCGCGCCGCACTCGACTTCTACACGAACGTCCTCGGCTTCAACGTGCACCACGACATCCCGCTGGCACAGTTCTTCGTGGACGACGTCCAGGCCGAGTACGAACGGCTCACGCAGCGAGGTGTCGTGTTCACCCAACCCCCGACCGACCTCGGCGACGTCGTGATGGCCGTGTTCGACGACACCTGCGGCAACCTCATCCAGATCGTTGATCGTTCCTGACGCCCACACCCACCCACGGCGGCATACCACCCGAAGGGTCCGCGGCTGATCAAGCTGTAGAACACGCCCGTTGTGCTGCCCGCGCCGGATCCGTGGTGAGGGGCGCACGTTCCAGCACGCTCGACAGCCCATAGCGCTCAACGGCGCGGCTATCGAGACGTCGCGGAGCATCGGAGGTGGCGCACCGCTGAACGCGAGCCGGGGGAATCCGACCCTGGTGCCCACATCGAGGACGGGTGAGACTCGATCGTAGCCGCGGCTAGGGATGTGCCGCGGGAGGAGCTGATCATGAGGCTCGTGGCATGGTTCCAGATCATCGTCGGGGCCAGCGTCGCAGGGTTGTGGGTGGTGCTGCTGGCTACGGGTCAAGTGCCCGAGCTCGATGCGGGGATGCGCGGGATCTGGTTCCACCTTGTCGCGGAGTTCGCCCTCGCCGGGCTTCTTCTGGGGGCTGGGCTGTCACTGCTCAGTGGGTCTCGCCGTGGCCGGGTACTCACCTCTCTGGCACTCGGGGCGCTTGGCTACAGTGCGATCAACAGCCCTGGCTGGTATGCCGACCGCGGCGAGTGGGGTGTCGTCGCGATGTTCGCGGTGATCGTTGCCGCGACCGTGGCCGCTGTGATCTGGCTGTGGCGTTGGGAGGCGGGCGGGGCCGGTCGGTCAGTCATCGATGATCACCGAATCAGAGCCTGAACCCCCGTGTTCGATGGATCGGCGGTGCGGCCAGGGGACCGTGCTGCCTCGGCCGCAGCCTCATCCCCCTCGGTCCGCCACCCCCGAAGCACCAGCACGTACCCACCCCGCTCGTCACAGAATGCGCACGGCAACGCCCTCATGCAGCGACGCGGCGAACAGCGCCGATCACCTCGAAGTTGCAGAGGGCAGACACCGACGCCTGGTCGATGATGACCATGTGGAACGTCGACCAGTCGCCGCTCTCCGTGGCCCGCGTCGAGTGCGGACGCCCGATGCGCCCTGACTGATCTGGCCGGTCACCCGCGAATCGAGGTTCGAGTCCTATCCGGGTGCTGGCCAGGCCCAGGCTTCGGGGTCCCAGCCGACGTTGTCGGATCCCTGATCGCCGACGAGTAGGCGTCGCCAGGATGCTTCGAGTGCCTGACCCGCCGCGTTGAGGTCGGTCCAGGGGATGTCGTGATCGCTCACGAAGGAGTTCCCTACGGCCACCCAGGAGGATGGGGATGGCGGCAGCGTTGGTGGCCAGCTCGTCTGGCGCACACTGACCGTCGCCGCGATCATGTGCGGGTTCGACGTCGAGCCCGCCCACACGTAGTTCCACCTACCGCCATCGCCGAGCACAACGCAACGCGTTACCACTGCAGGTGGTGATCTGCAGCTTCCGCGACCGTGATACCGAACGCCTCGCTGCGCGGCAGCGGGGCAAGCGGTGGTCCCCCCGACGGCGCAAGGCTGCTCTGCGCAAGCTGCGGATGCTCGACGCAGCGGAGGAACTCACGGACCTGCGGCTCCCACCCGGCAACCGGCTCGAACGGCCCAAGGGCGACCGGCAAGGTCGGCACTCCATCTGCATGAACGACCAGTGGCGGATCGGCTTCCGATGGGCGAGCGACAACGCCTACGACGTCGAGATCGTGCACGGCAAGCGGGCCGTGACCGTCGATACCGCCCTGCGCCGCGCCCGCTACTTCGCAACGACGCCGAGGTTCTGGCTCAACCTCCAGGCCCAGTACGACCTCGACGTCGAAGCCGACCGGCTCGGCGACCGACTCGACCGCGAGGTCGCTGCGCACACCAGCTGACCCGATGCTCCCATCGCGTGAAGATCCGCGCCCGTCCCAACTCCCCGGACGCGCATGGCCCCCAGGCGCCGAGACCAGCAGCTCAGCGCTCGTGGCTCGTGCTGACCACGTCCCAGTGCAACCGCAGGTCGCCGTCTGCATCACGGTGCCAGACGATGACGTAGTAGGTCCCTCCCACCCGTTCTGAGCCCTTGTAGGCGGTGCTTCGGGCCAACTCGAGGACGGTGTCGCCCCGGTCCTCGACCTCGAGTGTCTCGAACCGTAGGTCCGTGATCCCTGCGTCGGCGTGCGCAGCGATGGCCCGTCGGATCTCTTCCCGGCCCCGCGCCATGGGCATCCCTGCGGGGAGGAACAGGGCATCCTCGGTGTACAGGGCGCTGACGCCTTCGTGATCCCCGCGCGCGAAGCGATCCGAGTACTCCTGGTTGATGTCCTCGATCTCTCTTCGGGTCCGTTCACTGATGGGTGAGTCCTTCCCTCGGCCGCCACCGACCCTGACGCGGGCGCTGCGCCCGCGTCAAGGGCGCCGTCCTCGCCGACCCACGGGCACGCGACGATCACGTCCTCGAAGCGCTGCGCGGGAAGCGGCGCAGCCGGTAGATGCCCGGCACGATGCGGTGGAGGGAGCCGCTCCGTGTGAGGTGAGCTCTCCGTCGCCCCATCGGTTGGTGGGCGCCTCGTGTCCGTCGGGTGGCCTGACCATGCTGGTGGCGGCGTAGCCTGCCCGCGGACGTCGGCGCTGATCCGTCGACGCGACGAAGGAGTGGCCCGTGGTGTTCGCACTGTCGATCCTCGACCTCGCCGAGGTGGATCGCGGAGGGTCGGTCAGCGATGCGCTGCAGGCGTCGGTGGACCTCGCGGTCCGCGCGGAGTCCCTGGGCTACACGCGGATCTGGTACGCCGAGCACCACAACATCCCGCGCATCGCCTCCGCAGCCACCAGTGTGCTCATCGCCCACGTCGCCGCGCACACCTCGACGATCCGGCTCGGGGCGGGTGGCGTGATGCTGCCGAACCACTCGCCGCTCGTCATCGCCGAGCAGTACGGCACGCTCGCTGAGCTCCATCCCGGACGCATCGACCTCGGGCTCGGGCGGGCGCCGGGGACCGATCAGCGGACCCTGCAGGCCCTGCGGCGCACCCCCGCGGCCGCCGAGCACTTCCCTGCCGACGTGCTCGAACTGCAGGGCTTCCTCGCTGACGCCACCCGCGTGCCAGGGGTCGAGGCGATCCCCGGTCGCGGTACCCACGTCCCGCTCTACATCCTGGGCTCCTCGCTCTTCGGCGCGCAGCTGGCCGCCAAGCTCGGCCTGCCCTACGGCTTCGCCTCCCACTTCGCCCCTGCGGCCCTCGAGCAGGCGGTCGCCTCCTACCGCCGCAACTTCGAGCCCTCGGAACAGCTCGCTGAACCACACGTCATCGCTGGCGTCAACGTCATCGCAACCGACGACACCGACGACGCGGCCCGACAGTTCCGCCAGGCGAAGCGTCGACGTGCCAAGCTGCTGTTCGGGCGGCGCGGACAGCCCCTCTCGGATGAGCAGGCGGACGCGATCCTCGCCTCACCCCAGGGTGCGCCAGCGCTGGAGATGCTGCGCTACTCCGCCGTCGGTACGCCGCCAGAGGTGGTCGATCAGCTCCACCGGTTCGCCGAGCACGCGCAGGCGGACGAGCTGATACTCGCCTCCGCTGCCGACGGAGAGGCCGCGCGGCTACGTTCCTTCGAGCTGGTCGCGCACGCGTTCGGGCTCGCCGCCGTGGCCTGACCGGGCTCGTCCAGCCGTGGGACGCAGCGGTGGGTCAGAGGTCGGTGCTGGTCCGCACGATGGAGAAGCGGATCAGGTCGTTGCGCACGAAGGCCTCGGTGATGCCGATGACCTCGTCGCGCTCGTCGATGTGGACGTGCTCCATCGCGAGGACGGCGGTGCCGGCTGGGATGTCCAGGTGCTCCGCGACGTGGCCGGCGGCCTCCGTCGCGTAGATCGACGCGACCGAGTAGCGCACCTCGTGGGGCGTCCATCTGCGGACGAACGCGAAGGTGGAGCGCTCGGCCGAGACCTCGTCCACCTCGACGGCGAGGTGGACGGTCGGGATGTGGTCCCGGCTGAGGACCGCAGGCTCGTCCGACGCGCGGAACAGGCGGTCGATCACGATGCCGGACGAACCGGGACCGACCGCCGCCTGCTCGGTGATGTGGTCGGGCAGTTGCTCGTCCGCGATCCGGACGATGTCGAGGTAGGGCTCGTAGCCCAACTGCTCGATCACCGACAGGAACGGCTGATCCTCGGCGAGGTTCGCGCGGATCCCCAGCGCATGCCGGTTGATGAAGGTGCCGACCCCGTGCTGGCGCAGGACCTTGCCCTCCTTCTGCAGCGCGAGGAGCGCGGAGCGGATCGTTGGCCGGCTGAACCCGGTCTCCTCCGCGAGCCGGTCCTCGGCCGGCAACCGGATCATGCCCGCGGCAGCCCGCTGTTGTGCCAACGCCTCGAGCGCGAGCTTGGCCTGCTCGAAGTGCGATGCATGGTTCGGTCGTACGCGTCGTTGCCGGTCGCCCACGCCGTGCCCGGAGTCATGCAAGGCTCGCTCCCCGTTCGTGGCCACGTCCTGGCGCGGCGACCCGCTGCCCGGACCTCAACGGCCGACCGACAGTGGCAGGCACGGGGTCCGTTCCCCCCGGCCCGGCGGCGTGATTCTAGGGGGAAGGCGTCCCTGGGCAGGGCATGCGGCGCGAGGGTGCGCTCACCGCTCCCACGCCCCTGACGTCCTCGCAGGCGTGTGCCGACCGGGTCCCAGCTGCGGCCGGTCCGCCCGAGGCGGGACCGGGGTGGCCCGTCAGAGGGTGTCCAGCGCTTCACCGAGGCGTTCGATGAGGAGGTCGACCTCGGCCTCGGTGATCACCAACGGCGGGGATAGCCGGATGGTGCCGTGCGCATCCTTCGACAGCACGCCGAGCTCGAGGAGCCGTTCGCACACCCGACGTGCGGGGATCTCCGGACCGAGCTCCACGCCCGCCCACAGGCCGATGGACCGGACCTCGCGGATCAGCTCCGACCGGAGGCCCCGCAACCCGGCGGCCAACCGTGTGCCGAGGGTCCGGCTCCGCGCCTGGTACTCACCGGTCTCGAGCAGCGCGATGACCGCCCGGCCGACCGCGCAGGCGAGCGGGTTCCCTCCGAAGGTGCTGCCGTGGGATCCGGGTGTGAACACGTCCATGACCGCGCGATCGGCGACGACCGCTGAGAGCGGGACGAGGCCCCCACCGAGCGCCTTGCCCAGGATCATCGCGTCGGGCCGGACCTCCTCGAGGTCGCACGCGAAGGTCTCGCCGACGCGCCCCAGCGCCGATTGGACCTCGTCGGCGATGAACAGCACGCCGTGGTCCTCGGTGATCCGGCGCACCTCGCGCAGGAAGCCGTCCGGCGGGATGATGACGCCGGCCTCACCCTGGATCGGCTCGAGCATCACCGCGGCGGTGGTCTCGTCGATCGCAGCCTCCAACGCGGCAGCATCGCCGAAGGGGACCGAGCGGAAGCCCGGGGTGAACGGACCGAACCCGTCCCTGGCATCGGGCTCGTTGGAGAACCCGACGATCGTCGTGGTGCGGCCGTGGAAGTTGTCGGCCGCCACCACGATCGTGGCCTGGTCCTCGGGGATGCCCTTGACCCGGTACCCCCAGCGACGTGCCAGCTTGATGGCCGTCTCGACGCCTTCCGCGCCGGTGTTCATCGGCAGGACGGTGTCGAGCCCCGTCAACCGGGCGAGATCGTCGCAGAAGGGGCCCAGTTGATCGTGGTGGAACGCCCGGCTCGTCAACGTGACCCGCTGCAGTTGTGCGACGGCCGCTTCGACCAGTGCTGGATGGCGGTGCCCGAAGTTCAGGGCCGAGTACCCCGCGAGCGCGTCGAGGTAGCGGATGCCGTCCACGTCGGTGACCCAGGCTCCCTCGCCTTCTGCCAGGACGACGGGTAGCGGGTGGTAGTTCGACGCTACGTGGCGCTCGAGCTCACTGATCTGCGGGGAGCTCGGGTCCAGGTGTGTGGTCATGGGGATCCCTTCGGTGGGCGGCACGGTAGGGCGCCGGTCACGTCCTCGATGGGTGCGAAGGTCCCGTGTGCTGGCGCCGCACGGTCCTGGCCCCACCACCACGTCGGGGCCAGGTGGGTCGCGGAACCGACCACGCTCCTGCACGCCGCGTCGCCGAACCCGAAGCCGAGCCCTGTGCGGGTCAGAACTCGACACCCTGGGCGAGCGGGAGCTCGTCGGAGTGGTTGATGGTGGTGGTCAACCGTCGCATGTAGGCCTTCCACGCGTCCGAGCCGGTCTCGCGGCCGCCGCCCGTGGCCTTCTCGCCACCGAAGGCGCCACCGACCTCGGCGCCCGAGGGGCCGACGTTGACGTTGACGATGCCACAGTCCGAGCCCAGCGGGCCCGTGAACCGCCCCGCGTCACGCACGTCACGGGTGAAGATCGAGGAGGCCAGCCCCTGCGGGACGTCGTTGTGGATCGCGATGGCCTCGTCGAGGTCGTCATAGCGCATCACCCAGAGCAGCGGGGCGAAGGTCTCCTCGCGCACCAGGTCGGTCTGCTCCGGCATGGTGACGATCGCGGGCGTGACGTAGCAGCCCCCGGAGCCGACCGGCACGCGGTCACCACCGGTCACCCGCTGTCCACCCTCCTGCGCCGACCGGTCCAGGGCGGCGCGCATGGCGTCGAAGGCGGACCCGTCGATGAGCGGGCCGACATGCACGTCGTCGCGACGCCACGGGTTGTCGACCGTGAGCTGCTCGTAGGCGGCGCGCATCCGGTCGGTCAGCTCATCGGCGATCGACCCGTGGGCGATCACCCGACGCAGGGTGGTGCAGCGCTGACCGGCGGTCCCGGCCGCGGCGAAGACCAGCCCTCGGACGGCCAGGTCGAGGTCGGCGGACGGGGTGACGATCGCCGCGTTGTTCCCGCCCAGCTCGAGCAGCACACGACCGAAGCGGCTCTGGACGCGTGGCCCGACGCTCGCACCCATGCGGGTGCTTCCGGTCGCGCTGACCAGGCGGACGCGCTCGTCGTCGAGCAGGGGAGCGGCATCGTCGGGATCGACGGTCAGCACCAGCTGGTGGACGTCGGGGTGGCCGGCCTCGTCCAGAGCGCGATCGAGCAGCGTCGCGCTCGCGAGCGAGATCAGCGGGGTGCGTTCGGAGGGCTTCCAGACGATCGTGTCGCCACAGACCAGGGCGATGGCCGTGTTCCACGACCACACCGCGGCCGGGAAGTTGAACGCCGAGATGACCGCGATCGGTCCGAGGGGCTGCCAGCCCTCCTGCAGCTGGTGGCCCGGCCGTTCGGAGGGCAGCGTGTGGCCGCCGAGCTGCCGTGACAGGCCGACCGCGAGGTCGCAGACGTCGATCATCTCCTGGACCTCGCCGCGAGCCTCGCTGGCGATCTTGCCGACCTCCAGGGTGATGAGGTCGGCGAGCGTGTCCTTGTGCTCGCGCAGCAGGTCACCGAACCGCCGGACGACGGCCCCTCGCGCCGGCGCCGGGGTCTCGGCCCAGGCGGGGAAGGCCGCACTCGCCCGATCGATCGCGGCCTCGACGCCGACGCGGTCGGCGGGTGGTGTCGCGGCCAGCTCCTCCTCGGTCAGGGGACTGGCGACCGTCCGTGTGGCGGCCGTGGGATCGAGGTCGACCCCGACCGTCTTGAGTGCTGCCTCGGAGGCTCCCCGAAGGTCGGTCATGCCTTCTCCCATCGTCGTCACCGTCCACCGAACGTGCCTGCCATCAGCGGCACTGTCACGTCGGGTGTCGTTGGCTGTCAAGCGCCCCGGTCCGGCGTGCGCGCGAGCACACGACGGCCGGTCAGATCAGCTCGTCCTGCCACCGAGTGCGGTGATGATCGTCCGTAGCCACGGGCCGAGGTCGCCCGGGTGTCGCGACGAGATCAGGTTGCCGTCGACCACCACCTCGGCGTCCTCCCAGTCGCAGCCGGCGTTGACCATGTCGTCCTTGATCGTGGCGACGCTGGTCGCGCGACGTCCGTCGATGATCCTGGCGGAGATCGGGACCCAGCCGGCGTGGCAGATGAACGCGATCGGCTTCTGCGCCCCATCGAAGGCGCGCACCAACTCGAGGACGGCCTCGGAGCGGCGCAGCGCGTCTGGGGCGAACCCGCCGGGGATCACCACCCCGTCGAAGTCCGTGGCATCCACCTCGTCGACGGACGTAGCCACCGGCACGGGGCCGTGTCCCTTCTTGCCGGTGACCGGCTGGCCGTCGACGCTGGCGAGGGTGACCTCGGCCTGCTCCTCCTCGAGGCGCAGCACCGGGTACAGCAGCTCGGTGTCCTCGAACAGGTTCGCGGCGAGCACCACGACGCGGGTACCGGACAGGCTCATCGTGCCTCCTCGTGACGGGGACCGGGTGACGCGGATCGACGAATCGGCCCGCGTCGACGGACACGGTAGGTCGCGTGACGCTGGGCGGCGCCGTCGTCGGTCGGTGGCCGCACCCCGGACGATCCTGGTCGGGGTCAGAGCGGGGGCGGTCCCGGGGGGCGCCGAGCAGAAGCTGAAGTTGACGTTAGGTCGAACTCCTGTCAGCCTGACGGACGATGGCCGGGGGGAACGGCCCCGTCCGCACGAGCCGCGACCGTCGGCGGGAGGAGCGACCATGGCGAAGCTGTCGATCGGGGAGCTCGCGGAGCGGTCCGGGGTCGCCGCATCCGCGCTGCGCTACTACGAGTCGCAGGGGCTGATCGAGTCGACGCGGTCCGAAGGAGGGCAGCGCAGGTTCGCGCGGGAGACACTGCGTCGGGTCTCGTTCATCCGCGTCGCACAACAGGTCGGCCTCACCCTCGACGAGATCCGTACCGCCCTGGATTCGCTGCCGGACAAGCGCACGCCCACCGAGAAGGACTGGCAGGAGCTCTCGGCGTCGTGGCGGCCCCGGATCGACGCGCAGATCGGGCTGCTCGAACGCCTGCGGGACCGTCTCGATGGCTGCATCGGCTGCGGGTGCCTGTCGTTGCGGGTCTGCCAGCTCCTGAACCCCGACGACGAACTTGCCACGCATGGACCCGGGCCGCGCCACCTCCTCGAGGAGGACTGAGCAGCCCCGCATCGTACGCCAGCGAGCCGGTCACCCGACGTGAGACGACGGCGGTATGACGCCAGCAGGTGGAGCTGCGGGATGCGGCGTTCGGTGCTACGAGGTGGTGAGGTGCGGCCCGGTCGTGCTCAGTCGATGTCCGAGCTCGCGCAGCGCAGCGACCAGCTCGGGTGGCTCGACCACCTCGAGGTCGCAGTCGAGGCCCACGAGGAAGCGCGCGAGCCACTGCAGGTCGTGCGCACCGATACGCAGCAGGGTCGTCGTCGGCGACTCTTCGGTGAGCTGACCGACCGTGGGGCGGACCAGCCGGCCGGCGGTGGCGAGGGGGACGGCGAGGCGGATCGTGGCGTGCCAGGGGTAGACGGCGGTGGTCACGGACTCGGCGACGAGGCTGGCGGCGTCCGGAGGATCGGTGAACCGCACCCGGCCCCCGAGGGGTTGCGCGTCGCTGATGCGATCGATCCGGAAGGTGCGCCAGACCTCCCGGCGCAGGTCCTTGGCCACGAGGTACCAGCGTCGATCCGCATGGACGACCCGGTACGGGCCGACGTCACGGCGGCTGGTGTTGCCACGGGCGTCGGTGTAGCCCAGCGCGAGGTGCTCCTGCCGTCGACAGGCCAGGGCGAGCGTCGCCAGCACCTCCGGGTCCGTGCCCGCTTCCTGGGGCGGGGTGAGGCTGACCACGTCGGCCGCGAGCGCGCCGACCCGGGCCCGGAGCCGGCTCGGCAGCAGGCCCTCGAGCTTGGCGAGGGCGGAGACGGCCGAGTCGGTCGAGCCCGACACGCCGCTGAGCGCGGCGACCCGCAGCCCCACGACGAGGACCACTGCCTCGTCGTCGCTCAGGACGAGGGGTGGGAGTACGGATCCGGCCCGCAGCCGGTAGCCGCCGTCGGGTCCGGGGGCAGCATCGACCGCGTAGCCGAGCTCGCGGAGGCGGGACACGTCCCTGCGGATCGTGCGCGAGGTGACGCCGAGCCGGTCGGCGAGTTCCCGGCTCGGCCAGTCCTGGCGCTGCTGCAGCAGCGACATCAGGCGAAGGAGGCGGCTCGTCGGATCCATGGGAGCAGTATCGCAGCAGATGCGGACAGCATCCGTCCTCGATCGGCGGACCATGGGTGGTGTCGGGAGCTGGCACCCGACCTCGCGATGGAAGGTCGACCGATGTACTCGCCGCAGCTGCT
>CAYVJT010000021.1:0-13051 GCA_964451855.1 uncultured Actinomycetota bacterium | reverse complement strand
AGCTGGCACCCGACCTCGCGATGGAAGGTCGACCGATGTACTCGCCGCAGCTGCTGGATCTGGCCCACGCCCGCGCCGAGGAGGTGGCGGCGCTGGCGTCGGAACGTCACCTCGCGCAGGTCGCTCGTCGTGCTGCGCGGGCGCGCCGGCGCCGCCGTCCCGGGCGGTGGAACCGTCCGGGACGCGGCGACGTCTCACCGGTGACAAGCCCGCAGAAGGAGCACGATCGTGAGCCGGACGTCGTTGGTCGCCGGGTCGGTCCTGGCGCTGTTGTTGCTGGGGTGCGGCGGCACCCTCGAACCGTCGGCCAGTCCGGATCCGGCTGAGGAGCAGGAGGCGCGTGAGGCGCCTGCTGCGCCGGAGGCGCCGGAGGAGACCGACGACCCCTTCGCGGACTTCGATCGCGACGGGTCCCGGGAGCTCGCGGAGTCCTACCTCGACGTCCCGGAGGACGAGATCGAGGAGTCCGGGATGGTGCGCGTCGTACGCCGCGGTGACGAGGACTTCATGGTCACCATGGACCTGAGGCCGGGCCGGCTGAACCTCGAGCTCGACGACGACGGCAGCGGCACCTACGTGGTGACCAGGGTCAAGGTCGAGACCCCCGACGGCCAGGATCCGCTCATCGTGGAGTAGACCATCGAGCGAGGTGGTGTCAGGCCACCTCGCCGTGGGCCTCGATCATCGTGCGGTCCACCCGGTTGTGCTCGTCGACGAGCACGGCGAGGGGCTCGAAGCGCCGCGCCTCCTCGTCCTCCACCTCGGCGTAGCTGATGATGATCACGACGTCGCCGGGCTGGACCAGGCGGGCAGCTGCGCCGTTCATGCACACGACCCCGCTGCCACGGTCGCCGGGGATCACGTAGGTCTCCAGCCGGGAACCGTTGTCGATGTCGACGACCTGGACCTTCTCGTTCGGGAGCAGGTCGGCGGCGTCCATCAGGTCGCGGTCCAGGGTCAGCGATCCCACGTAGTGCAGGTCGGCCTGGGTGACCGTGGCGCGGTGCAGCTTGGACTTCATCATCGTGCGTCGCATGGAGGGTCTCCGTGTCGTTCCGGCGAACCGGTTCCAACCGGGCGGGGCGTGTGGCACGCCTCAGGTGGAGACAGTGAACCGTGTCCCGGCCCAGAGTCCCAGTCGGCGGTCGTCCCGTGCGCTCCTCGGCCGCGGCCGTTCGATCGCTGACGGTGCCTGACGCCACGGGTTCGGCGTCCTACCACCCGCAGCGTTCATCTGCGATGCTGACGGGCGTCTGCCCGGCTCGTGTCGGTCCCGGCCGGGCACACCAGCCGAGGGGAACCAGGACCAGAGGGAGACGGTGCCTTGGGACGCGGTGGGGGCGTTCCCGCGGGAGCCGGAGGGGAAGCGACCTCTCACTTGCGGTTCCGGCTGATCGGGACGTTCGCGGTGTGGCGCGATGGGCAGCGCATCGAGGATCGCGATGTCGGCAGCCGCAAGGGGCGCACGTTGTTGAAGGCGCTGCTGCTGTCTGCGGACGAAGCGGTGACCCGCGACCACCTCCTCGCGATCCTGTGGCCGGATGCGGATCCCAGCCGAGCAGCACGCAACCTCGCCAGCTTGATCAGCCGCCTCCGGTCGTTCCTGGGGACGGACGCGATCGATGGCGGTGGGGGCACCTATCGTCTGCGGACCGGCCCCGGCCTCGAGGTGGATCTTCGCGAGGCGGAGCGGCTGGCCAGCCAAGCCCGGACCGATGCCAGCGCGGGGGCGCCGTCGCTGGCGTGGACGGCCGTCGTGCGCGCGCTCGAGCTCGTTGGGGATCGCGATCTGCTCGAAGGCGATCCCGACAGTGGCTGGGCCGACGATGCCAGGGTCGCGCTGGAGGTGTTTCGCCATGACCTCCGGCGCCAGGGGTGGGAGGCCGCACTCGCGTTGTCGGACGGCGAAGGCGCCCGAGGGCTGGCCGAGGCAGCGCTCCGTGCGGACCCCCTGGACGAGGAGGCGTGCCGTGCCGTCATGCACGCCAGTCAGCTCCGCGGCGAGATCGCGGACGGCTTGTTGGCCTACGACGCCTTGCGGGAGACCCTGGCCGACGAGCTGGGGGTCGCGCCGTCCGGTCGTACGCAGGAGCTGCACCTCGCGCTCCTGCGCGAGGAACCGGTCGAGGGTGGCGCGACCGGCCCGGACCCTGTGCCGACCACGTCGACGGACGGGGCGTCGTTCAGGTCGCCGATCGCGACGACGCTCGTCGGCCGGGACCGCGAGCTCCGACGGCTGCACGAACGGTGGGCCGCCGCGACCGAGGGCCGCTCCGGGCTCGTGGTCATCGCCGGAGAGGCAGGGATCGGCAAGACCCGTCTCGCCGAGGAGGTGGCGTCGGCCGCCTGCGACGTCGGCGGCATCGCCATGGTGGCACGCTGCTACGAGGCCGAGCGGTCGCTGTTCCTCGGCCCGCTCGTCGAGGTACTCGCTTCCCTGGCCCGGACGACGGCGCCGGGGCGGTTCCGGGAGGCCGCCCATCCCTGGGAGGGCACCCTCGCCGAGCTCGTCCCGGAGGCGGCGCCGGTCCTCGGCACGTCCGGCTACGAGCCTGCGGCGCCGCGGATCGAGCGCCGACGCACCTTCGAGGCGATCTCGTCGTCGTTGCGCGCCCTGTCCCGACACCAGCCGCTGCTGATCCTCCTCGACGACCTGCACAACGCCGGGTCGTCGACGATCGAGCTGCTCCACTACCTGCTCCGGCACGTCACTGGCGGCCGTCTGCTGGTGGTGGCCACGATCCGGATCGAGGAAGGTGCTGCGGCGCTGTATGACCTCGCCGATGTCGCCGAACGCGTCGAGCTGGGTCCACTCCCGGACGAGGCTGTCACCGCGTTGGCGGACCGGGCTGGCGCGAGTGACGTCGCCGAACGCATCCTGGCATCGACCCGTGGCCACACCCTGTCGGTCGTCGAGACGTTACAGGCGATCACCGAGGCCGACGCAGACCTCGACGAGCCGCCCGTGCCCGAGTCGCTCAAGGTCGCGGTGCTCCAGCGCCTGCAGCGCGCCGGACCGGAGGTCGAGGAGCTCCTCCGCGGCGCGGCGATCCTCGGCTCCACGTTCGAACCCGCGACCGTCGCCGACCTGCTCGATCTCGGTATCGAGGACGTGCTTCGCCGCGCCGGACAGGGGGTCGGAGCGCGCCTGCTCGTCGAGGACGGCGCGGCGCTGGCGTTCAGCAACGACCTGATCCGTGAGATCGTCTACCAGACCACCCCCCAACCTGTGCGTGTGGCACGGCACCGGCGAGCGGCCACCCTCCTGGAAGGGCAACCCGAGGTGGTCGCGACGCACGCCAGCGCCGCAGGGGAGTGGCCACGAGCCCTGGAGGCCTGGCTGGCTGCCGCCGAGCAGGCGACGGATCGCTACGCCAACCGGGACGCCGAGGAGCTGCTGCAGCGGGCGATCGACGCGGGCGAGGCGGCAGGGGATCCGGCCGGCGTGGCCCGAGCGAGGCTGGCCCGCGGCAACGTCCGGGAGGCGCTCGCGACCTACCCGGAAGCGCTCGAGGACCTCGAGGCAGCAGCGGAGCTGGCCAGGTCGAGCGCACGGCCCGACCTGGAGGCCGCCGCGCTCTGCGCGCTGGGCGGCGACGTGATCGTTGGCCTCGGTCGTCCCTCGACCGACTGCCTGCCGTACCTCGAGGCAGGCTTGCACGTGGCGCAGTCGGCGCAGCTCGGGCAGCTGGAGGTCGACCTGCTGGGTCGGCTCGCGGTCGTGTGGACCAACCGGACGCGGTTCGACCTCGCCTCGCGAGACGCCGACCGAGCCCTCGACCGCGCCCGTGAGCTGGACGATCCGCGCGCGGTGGCGCTGGCGCTGGACGCGGTCAAGAACGTCAGCGCCTACATGGGTGACATCCGAAGGCTGGAGACGGTGCTCCCCGAGCTCGAGCGCCTCCTCCGTGACTCCGGTGACCTCGCTCTGCTCCAATGGGCGGTGTTCGAGTCGGTCATCCCGCCACTGGCCCGGGCGCAGTGGGACGCGAGCGCCGCGGTGCTCGACCGTGCGCTCGCGCTCAACCGGCGGACCGGTTACTCCTGGGGAGCGCTGTTCATCGCCCACCGCTCATGGATGCACCGCGCCCGTGGCAACTACGGCGCGGCGGTCGACGATGCACGCACCGCCGGGCGGACCGACACCGCGGCGGGCCATCCCTGGTGGGTCTCGTTCGCGAACGCGATGCTCGGCTGGGTGCTCAGCGACCTCGGTGCCCAGGAAGCGGCGATCGGCTGCCTCGAACGTGGGGTCGCGTCCGCCGAGCGCGATGGGATGGAGACCTACCTGGTGCGGTGCGTCGGCCACCTGGCGCTCGCGCACTGGCGGCACGGGGACCGCTCGGCGGCGGCCGAGCACCTCGTCCGTGCCGAACGTCTCCTCGACGGTGTCACCACGCCTGAGGGCCGCGCCTTCCTCCATGGTGCGCACGCCGTGGCCGCGGTCGCACGTGTGCGCGTGGAGCGGGGCGATCTCGACCGTGCCGAGGACCTGCTCGAACCGCTCCGTGTCCCCGCGGAGGCTGCGGGGTGGTGCGAGGTGATGGCCACCGACCGGCTGCTCCGCGGACGATGCCGGGTGATGAGCGATGATCTCGAGGCGGCCCGCAGCTCGTTGGACGAGGCCGCGTCCATCGCCGATCGCGCCGGGCTCGTCCCGCTCGCTCACGAAGCGCACGCTGAGCTGGCCGGTGTCGCCGAGCTGCTCGGTGACGGCGACGCGGCGTCCTGGTATCGACGGGTGGCGACGGCGCATCGCGACACGATCGCCGCCTCGATCGTCGAGCCCGACCTGCGTGCGCGCTACCTCGGCGTCTGAGCCTCGGCGTCTGGGCGGCCTCGGCGTCTGACTGGCCGCCCTCGATCATGGGCGCTGCAGCGACGCTGCAACGGCACTGCAACGGACCTCGTCAGGGTGCGTACACCTCAACACCGACGAGGAGTTCACCATGACCACCACCGTCCGTGACCGCGCCGAGGTCGAGAGCGAGATCAAGGAGACCCTCGGGCTGGTCCCGAGCTTCTTCGATCGGATCCCCGAGGACAGCCTCGACCACGAATGGCAGCTGTTCGCCCGGATGGAGCTCGGGGAGACGTTGATCCCCAACAAGTACAAGGAGCTGCTGATGCTGGCGGTGCACGCACAGACGCACTGCCGCTACTGCACCCTCTTCCACACCGAGGCCGCCAAGCTCTTCGGTGCGACCGACGAGGAGATCCAGGAGGCGGTCCACCTCGCCAAGCACACGGTGGGCTGGAGCACCTACCTCAACGGGCTCCGCGAGGATGAAGCCCGCTTCGGTGAGGAGCTCGCCCAGATCGGCGAGCACCTCAGCTCCTGAGACGACGAGGTGGCCCGATGAAGCTCGAGCGGACGCGACCGACCGCCTGGCGGGTGACGTTGCACCCGCTCGAGCTGGCCGCCCTGATCTCCGCGGCGCGGTGGGCGACCACGAGCGGCGACGGCCAACTCCCACCCGAAGCGGTGGATCAGCTCCGTGCGGTCCTCGACAGCTACGACACCGCGATCGCCCGGAGCTGAAGACGTTCCTCGACAGGAGGTCAACGACATGTCCTGCAACGGCATCGACACCGAACAGCTCGTGGCCTTCGGTGAGCTGCTGCACACCACCCCTGAAGCCGGCGCCCTGTCGGTCGAGGTGCGAACGGACTGGACGTACGGCTACACGGTCCGCGCCGACATGGCTGGGGTCGCCGTTGGCGGCGAGTCGTTCCCGCGTGAGCACACGTTGGCCGTCGACCTGCCTCAGGCGCTCGGAGGGCAGGATCGGGGAGCTGCTCCGGGCGAGCTGCTCCTGTCGGCTCTCGGCGCGTGTGTCACGCAGGCGTTCGTCGAGGAGGCCGCGGTGCACGGTGTGATCGTCCGCGGGCTGCGGGTGGCGGCCGAAGCCGAACTGGATCTGCGTGGTGCGGTCGGCATCGCGGGGGTCCGACCGGGGATCAGCCACATCCGACTCGGCTTCGAGGTGGACTGCGCCACCTCCGGCGAGGTCGTCGAGGAGCTCGTGACCGCTGCGGTCCGCACCTCGCCGATCGCGGACACGTTGACGCCGGGCGTCGCGATCGACGTGAGCGTCCGTCAGCCCAGCCGGTCGGGCTGACCCCACCCGTGATGCACCAGCCCGCTCCAGCGGGCTCGGCTCGAGACGTGAGGAGTGATCGAGATGGTTCGACGGATCCTGGTGATCGGCTACGGCCTGACCGCCTACCTGCTGTTCCTGGGGGTGTTCGTCTACACGATCGGGTTCCTGGCCAACGCCGTGGTGCCTCGGGGCATCGACGACGGCGCGGTCGGTCCGCTGTGGATCGCGGCACTGGCCAACGCCGGGTTGCTCGGCGCCTTCGCCGTCCAGCACACGGTGATGGCACGGCCAGCGTTCAAGCGCTGGCTGACGCGTTCGGTCCCGGCGTCGATCGAGCGCAGCACCTTCGTGCTCGCCGCCAGCCTCGTGCTGGTCGCGGTGGTGTGGCTGTGGCAGCCGATGCCCGAGACCGTCTGGACGGTGGAGACGGGGTGGCTCCGCGTCGTGCTGTGGGTGATCTACCTCTTCGGATGGCTCATGGTCGTCGGCAGCACGTTCATGATCGACCACTTCGACCTGTTCGGGCTGAGCCAGGTGGTGGCGCGTGCGACGGATCGCGCCCACGTGCCGCCGAGCTTCCGGCTGACGTTGCTCTACCGGTTCGTGCGCCACCCGATCATGGTCGGCTTCCTGATCGCCTTCTGGGCGACGCCGGACATGAGCCAGGGACGGTTGCTGTTCGCGCTTCTGGGTACGGGCTACATCCTGGTCGGTGTGCGGTTCGAGGAACACGACCTGCGCGAGCACCTCGGGGAGGACTACGCCCGCTACGAGGCCGAGGTGCCGCGGTTCGTGCCACGGCTGCGCGGCCAACGCGGGCAGGCGCGCGCCGCGGTGGACGTCGACCGCTGAGCCGAGCAGGATCGTCGCGGGAGGGAGCGGGATGCGGGCCTGTGAACCGGACTGGGAGGGCTTCGTCGAGATCGGCGGGGTCAAGCTTCACTACGAGGTGCACGGGGACGACCACGACCCCACGGTCCTGCTCCTACCCACGTGGACCATCATCCACAAGCGCTTCTGGAAGGCGCAACTCGCCTACCTGGCGCGCCACTTCCGGGTCGTCACCTACGACGGGCCGGGCAACGGCCGCTCCGACGCACCCCTCGACCCGGAGGTCTACCACCACGAGCGCCAGGTGGAGTACGCGCTGGCGGTCCTCGACTCGACGTGCACCGAACGTGCGGTCCTCGTCTCGCTCTCCCAGGGCTCGTACTGGACGCTCGGGCTGGCCGCCAACCATCCTGGTCGCGTGCTCGGCAGCGTGTACATCGGCTCCGGGCTGCCGCTCGCCGAGCAGCACCCCGACCGGGCCACCTACCAGGACCCCGTCTACGCGGCGAGCGTCGAACCGCCCCCCTCGAGCGTGCCGATGGCCAGGCAGGACCCGCCGGAGCACTGGACGAAGGCCACCGTCGAGTACATCCGGCGGGACCACGAGGACTTCCTGTGGTTCTTCTTCGGGCAGTGCTTCCCCGAGCCGTACTCGACCAAGCCGGTCGAGGACTGCGTCCGGTGGGGGCTCGACACCTCACCCGAGGTGCTCGTCACCGAGAAGCAGGGTGAGCAGCCCCCGGATCGCGCCACGCTCGAGGCGTGGTGCCGCCGCCTCGACAGTCCCACGCTGGTGATCCACGGGGACGACGACCGGATCTCTCCCCTGCGTCGCGCCGAGCGGCTGGCCGAGCTCACCGGTGGCGACCTGCTCGTCCTGGAAGCGGCGGGACACATCCCCTTGTCAAGGGACCCGGTGCCGGTCAACCTCGCGATCCGTCGTTTCGTTGAGCGGATCGGGCCGCAGCCCCCGCCCGAACGGGTGACCTGGACCCGAGGGCGCAGCCGTCGCAGGAAGCTGCTGTACCTGTCCTCCCCGATCGGGCTCGGGCACGCCCGCCGCGACCTCGCCATCGCGCAGGAGCTGCGGGCGCTCCACCCTGACGTGCAGATCGACTGGCTGGCCCAGCATCCGGTGACAAAGGTCCTCGAAGCCGCGGGCGAGCACATCCATCCGGCGAGCACCCACCTCGCCAACGAGTCGTCCCACATCGAAGCGGAGTCCGGGGAGCACGACCTGCACTGCTTCCAGGCGCTGCGGAAGATGGACGAGATCCTGGTCGCCAACTTCATGCTCTTCCACGACGTGGTGACCAGCGAGTCGTACGACCTCGTCGTCGGGGACGAGGCGTGGGAGGTGGACCACTTCCTGCACGAGAACCCGGAGCTCAAGTGCTCGGCCTACGCCTGGCTGACCGACTTCGTCGGCATGCTGCCGATGACGGGCAGCCGCCGGGGTCCGTTCGCCGGCTCCGGGATCGACCCCGACGAACGTGAGGCGATCGTGGCCGCGGAGGTCAACGCGGAGATGATCGAGCACATCGAGCGCTTCCCGTACGTACGGGACCGGGCGATCTTCGTCGGCGACCCGGACGACATCGTCCCCGCCCGGTTCGGTCCGGACCTGCCGGTGATCCGCGAGTGGACGGAGGCCCACTACGACTTCGCGGGCTACGTGACCGGTTTCGACCCGTCACCGCTCACCGATCGCGAGGCGCTCCGGGCCGAGCTCGGCTACCGCCCCGGCGAGCAGGTGTGCGTGGTCACCGTCGGCGGCTCCGGGGTCGGTGGCGACCTGCTGCGTCGAGTGATCGCCGCCTTCCCCGAGGCCAAGCGGCGTGTGGCCGGACTGCGGATGGTGGTCGTCGCAGGTCCTCGCATCGATCCCTCGGCGATGCCGAGCTTCGAGGGGCTGGAGGTGCACGCCTTCGTGCCCGGGCTCTACCGCCACCTCGCCGCCTGCGACCTCGCGGTCGTGCAGGGTGGGTTGACGAGCTGCATGGAACTGACGGCGACGCAGCGCCCCTTCATCTACATCCCCCTGCGCCACCACTTCGAACAGAACCTCCACGTCGCGCACCGGCTGGACCGCTACGGGGCAGGACGTCGGCTCGACTACGACGAGGCCGACCCCGACCACCTCGCGGTCCTGATCGCAGAGCAGATCGGGCGCGAGGTGGACTACCTCCCGGTCGCGTCCGACGGCGCAGCCAGGGCTGCCGACCTGCTCGCCGACCTGTTGTGAGGACCCTGCTGTGAGGATGCCGTCGAGCGATCCGCAACCACCCGGGAAGGGAGGACACCGTGCGCTCACGTGAGCCCGATCACGACGGCTACGCCGAGCAGGGCGGCGTGAAGCTGCACTTCGAGGTGTTCGGTGAGGGTGAGCCGACGGTGGTCTTCGTCCCGGCGTCGCCCATCACCCACTCTCGGGAGTGGAAGGCCCAGGTGCCAGACCTCGCCCGCTTCACGCGAGTGGTCACGTACGACGGGCGGGGCAACGGCCGCTCCGACCATCCGACCGACCCTGAGGCCCACACCGACCGGAACAACGTCGACGATCTGCTCGCCGTGATGGACGCGGCACAGGTCGACCGGGCGGTGCTGGTCACCCACTGCCACAGCGCTCGTTGGGGGTTCACCCTCGCGAACGAGCAGCCGGACCGCGTGGCGGCGATCGCCGCCATCGCCCCAGGGGTCCCCTTCATGTCGCCGCCGCACGCGCACTGGGTCGACGTGCACGAGCACTTCGAGGTCCCAGCGGAGCGGTACGAAGGCTGGCGGCTGTGCAACCGGCACCACTGGCTCGATGGCGGCCGGCGCGAGTGGGAGCAGTTCTTCTTCTCGGCCCAGTTGCCCGAGCCGCACTCGACGAAGCAGATCGAGGACACCGTCGCGTGGGCGATGGAGACCTCGGTCGAGGTGATGCTCGCCTGCAAGGACGTCGGCATCGAGGGCATCATCCCGAACGACCCCGAGACCGCGGAGCGGATGTGCCGTGACCTGGAGGTCCCGGTGCTGGTCATCCACGGCACCGAGGACATCTGCCAACCGGTCGCGCGGGGGGAGCGGGTCGCCGAACTGACCGGTGGGGAACTGCTCCGCATGGAGGGATCGGGACACCAGCCCCACGGCCGCGACCCCGTGGCCGTCAACCTCGCCTTGCGTGGGTTCGTGTCTCGGTTTCGCCCGTTCGAGCCGAAGGTCGTGCGCTGGACCCGTGGCCGTTCGCGGACGCCACGCGTGCTGTACCTGTCGTCGCCGATCGGGCTCGGCCACGCGCGCCGCGACCTCGCGGTGGCCGACGAGCTGCGCAAGCTGGCCCCGGACGTCGAGGTCGAGTGGCTCGCTCAGGATCCCGTGACCCGGGTGCTCGAGGCAGCGGGTGAAGGGGTCCATCCCGCGAGCCGCCACCTGGCCAACGAGTCGTCCCACATCGAGGAGGCTGCCGGGGAGCACGACCTGCACGCGTTCCAGGCGATCCGTGACATGGACGAGATCCTCGTCGCCAACTACATGGTCTTCCACGACGTGGTGTGTGAGCGCGACTACGACCTGGTGGTGGGAGACGAGTCGTGGGAGGTGGACCACTTCCTGCACGAGAACCCGGAGCTCAAGCGCTCGGCGTTCGCCTGGTTCACCGACTTCGTCGGCTGGTTGCCGATGCCCGAAGGCGGAGCGGACGAGGCGGCGCTGACCTCCGACTACAACGCCGAGATGATCGAGCACATCGCGCGGTACCCGCGGCTGCGCGATCGGTCGGTCTTCGTCGGCGATCCGGAGGACATCGTCCCGGAACGCTTCGGCGACGGCCTCCCGACGATCCGTCAGTGGACGCAAGCGCACTTCGACTTCGCCGGCTACGTCACCGGGTTCGACCCGGCCCCGTTGGCCGACCGCGACGCGTTGCGGCACGACCTCGGCTACCACCCCGACGAGCAGGTCTGCGTCGTCACGGTGGGCGGATCCGGGGTCGGGGGGCACCTGCTCCGCCGGGTGATCGCCGCCTATCCCGAAGCCAAGCGTCGCGTCCCCGCGTTGCGGATGGTCGTGGTGGCAGGCCCGCGGATCGATCCGGACATGCTGCCGAGCCACGACGACCTCGAGGTCCACGCCTACGTCCCGGGGCTGTATCGCCACCTCGCCGCGTGCGACCTCGCGGTCGTGCAAGGTGGGCTGACGACCTGCATGGAGCTGACCGCCACCGGACGGCCCTTCCTGTACTTCCCGCTACAGCATCACTTCGAGCAGACCTTCCATGTCGCTCACCGTCTCGATCGTTACCGGGCGGGGCGCAGGATGGACTTCACCACCTCGGGTCCCGAGGTGATCGCCGACGCGATCGCCACCGAGATCGGGCGCGAGACCGACTACCGCCCCGTCGCCACCGACGGCGCCGCACGCGCCGCCAGGCTGCTCGCCGACCTGTTGTGAGCCCACACTGCAGCTCCGATCGGTGGCGGTGGTCCAACGTGCCGCTCCCGGAGCCCCACCTGGCCGCGATGGCCGTAGGCGCGCTCGCGCATCGACGACGTCCGTGGAGGCTCCCCGGCCGCCGAGGCACCCGCGCGGTGCTCGCGTTGCCGCTCGTCCTTGCCGGGGTGGGGGTCATCGTCAGCGCGGTGGCGCAGATCGGAGACGACGACGTGGAGCGCGACGACCTGCTCGTCACCGACGGCCCGTACGCCTGGACCCGCAACCCGATGTACGTCGGCTGGGCGCTGATCCACGTGGGCGTCGGGATGGCCAGCGGCTCTGGTTGGGTCCTGGCCGCCTACCCGGCCGCAGCGCTCGCCATCCACCGCGAGATCCTGCGGGAGGAGCGGCGGCTCCGCCGGCGGTTCGGCCGAGCCTTCGGGGTCTACGCCGACGCCGTTCCCAGGTACCTGCCGGTCAGGTCACGGTCGGCCACCGGGTCGGCGATGGTCCCGCGAGCCCGAGCCTGACGGCCCTTGGTCGGCCCGCAGTGCCCGGACAGACTGGCTGTGGTGGAACCCGTCGGATGATGGAGCAGCCATGCGCAAGCGGATCGTGATCATGGGCGCGGCGGGCCGCGACTTCCACGTCTTCAACACCGTGTACCGCGACGATCCCGACAGCGAGGTGGTGGCGTTCACCGCGGCCCAGATCCCGGGGATCGCGGACCGCGCCTACCCCGTGTCGCTGAGCGGGGAACACTACCCGGAGGGGATCCCGATCCGGCCCGAGGCGGAGCTGGAGGACCTCGTCCGCCAGCACGATGTCGACGAGGTGATCCTCGCCTACTCGGACCTCTCGCACGAGGACGTGATGCACGTCGCCTCGCGGGTGCTGGCCACCGGCGCGGATTTCCGGCTCAGCGGCCCGAACGCCTCGATGCTGCACAGCTCGAAGCCGGTCGTCGCCATCTGCGCCGTCCGGACCGGTTGTGGGAAGAGTCAGACCAGCCGTCGGGTCGCCAGCCTGCTGCTCGAGGTCGGCCTCAGGCCCGTACTGATCCGCCACCCCATGCCCTACGGCGACCTGGAACGGATGCGGGTCCAGCGGTTCGCGAGCCTCGCGGACATCGACGCGTCGGACCCGACGATCGAGGAGCGCGAGGAGTACGAGACCCCGGTGACGATGGGCATGGTCCTGTACGCCGGCGTCGACTACGCCCGGATCCTGGAGCAGGCTGAGACCGAGGCGGACGTGATCATCTGGGACGGTGGTAACAACGACCTGGCCTTCGTCCGTCCCGACGTGCTGATCACGGTGACCGATCCGCTCCGCCCGGGTCACGAACGCCGCTACCACCCCGGCGAGACCAACCTGCGGATGGCTGACATCGTGGTCATCAACAAGGTCGACTCCGCCGAGCCGTCCGCGGTCACCGAGCTCCTGGCCAGCATCGAGGCGCTGAACCCCACCGCGACGATCGTGCAGGCGGCCTCCCCGGTGACGCTCGCGCCTGGCCCCTCGCTCGAGGGTGCGCGCGTCCTGGTGATCGAGGACGGTCCGACGATCACCCACGGTGGGATGCCCTACGGGGCGGGAACGGTGGCGGCACGTAACGCGGGTGCCGCCAGCTTCGTCGACCCTCGACCCTTCGCCGTCGGCAGCATCGCGGAGACCTACGCCACGTACCCGGACATCGG
>CAYVJT010000020.1:15598-26291 GCA_964451855.1 uncultured Actinomycetota bacterium | reverse complement strand
CACGTGGTAGCTGACGACCGCTTCGACGGTGCCCTCACCGAGGAGGTCGTCGATGGCCGCGAAGGGTCCGTCCGCAGCCAGCACGTCCGGATCGAGCAACGGCGCGACCGCGCCCACCAGGGCGAGGAAGGCCTCGTCGGTCGGCGCGAAGACCGTGTACTGGTCGTCGTTCAGCAGGCCCTCGATCAGGGCGCTGTCCGGGTTCGTCTCGGCGATGTAGCCGACCGCGGCGAGCAGCAGGTCGAACCCGGCGGCGTCGGCGATCTCGGCGATGGTGGCGTCACCCGGGGCGGGGGCCGCCTGGGGTGCGCGGGCGGTGGCGGGGCCGGCGATGCCGACCAGCATGAGGCTGGCGGCGACGACCCCGACGAGCAGGCGTCTCATGGGATGCTCCTTGGGGGTAGGTGCGGGCGCGGACCTCCTCCGCACCCACCGTCCCTTCGCAGCCACCGATCGGTCCGGACGGGTCACGTCATGCTGTGGGCCCACACCGGCGTGGAACACCCGCCCGTCGGTGGCGGTTACCTTGACCTTCCCCTCCGCCCCGACCAGGTGATCCCATGCTGGCCCAGATCCCTCCCCCACCCTTCTCGGGGTTCGAACTCGGACCGCTGAACGTCCGCATGTACGGGCTGGTGATCGCCATCGGCGCGCTGCTGGCGATCATGCTGCTCGTCCGACGCTACGAGGAGCGCGGCGGCGACCCGCAGATCGCCGAGCATTCCGGGCTGCTCGCCCTCGCGGGCGGGCTCCTCGGCGCGCGGATCGGGTACGTGATCCCGCGCTTCCTCCAGGACGGGCCCCACGGCGAGGCGTTCATCAACCGTCCGCAGGACATCCTCGCGATCTGGCAGGGCGGACTGGTCTTCTTCGGCGGCCTCGTCGGCGGGGCGATCGCCGTACTCATCTACCTGCGCTGGCGCCGCGCGGACATCCCGGCCTTCCTCGACGCGTTCGCCCCCACCATGCCGCTCGCCCACGCGATCGGCCGGTGGGGTAACTACTTCAACCAGGAACTGTTCGGCCGGCCGACGGACCTGCCCTGGGCGCTGCAGGTCGACCCGGTCTCGACACGCGTCGCTGAGCGCTTCCCCGGTGCCACGACCTTCCACCCGACCTTCCTGTACGAGTCGCTGTGGAACCTCGGCCTCTTCGCACTGCTGCTCCTGATCGATCGCATGGGGTGGTTGCGCCGGCGTGGCTCGCTGTTCTTCGTCTACCTGGTCGGGTACGGGATCGGCCGGGGCTGGGTCGAGGCGCTGCGCATCGACACCGTCGAGCGCTACCTCGGCCTCTCACGCAACAACTGGCTCGCGATCCTGGCCGTGCTGGTCGGCGTCGCCGGACTCATCTGGTGGGAGAAGCGAGGCACCGGCGTGCTGTTGCGCGAGCCCGGTGGTGAAGCCATCCCGGACGACGAGGCAGCCGCGGAAGCGGACGACCGGAGCGACGAGGGTGCCGACCTCGACGGGGACCCGCGCGACGCAGGCGACGACGCGCCCGACATCGCACGCGGATCCAGCGCAGGCCCGGAGGACGGCAGCGACGCGGACACGACCGAGGATCAGCGCTGACGGTCCGCCGCCCGGGACGGCGGCACGCGGAGCGGCTCGTCCGGGAACTTCGGGTAGTGCGGGGGCAGTGGCAGATCGGGGAGGCCCGCCGCCCGGTCCCGCTCGGCCATCTCCAGCAACGGGTCGAGGTCGTGGGCGACGTCGTCGAGGGTCGCCATGGGGTCGCCACGGTCGGCGAGCAGCCCAGGCACCGTCGCGACGGTCGCATCCGCCGGGTCGACGTCGTCGAGTTCCTCCCAGGTGATCGGCAGCGAGACCCGCGCGTCCGGGGTCGGACGCACCGCGTACGCACACGCCATGGTCCGGTCCCAGAGGTTCTGGTTGTAGTCCAGGAAGACGGTCCCCTCGCCGCGCTCCTCCTTCCACCACGAGGTGGTCGCCCCTTCGGGCAAGCGACGCTCGACCTCACGTGACAGCGCGACCGCAGCCGCGCGGACCTGCACGTAGGGCCGCCGCTGGATCCGCACCACCACGTGCATGCCGGTCGATCCCGAGGTCTTCGCGAACCCCCGGAGGCCGTGCTCCTCGAGCACCTCGCGGACCGTCGACGTGACCTCGACGACGCGGCCCCACCCCGCGTCGGGCATCGGGTCCAGGTCGATGCGCAGCTCGTCCGGTTCGTCGGGGGTCCGCTGCCCCTCGAGATCCCACAGCCTGAGCGACCACGGGTGCACCGTGATGGCCCCGAGGTTGATCGACCACAGCACATCGGCGAGCGATGCCGGGCACAGCTCCTCCGCCGTGTTCCCCGATCCGAAGGTGACCTCCGCCGTCCGCAGCCAGTCGGGCCGCGACGACGGGACGCGCTTCTGCATGAAGCTCTTGCCTTCGACCCCGTCCGGGAAACGCTCGAGGTTGCAGGGCCGGCCGAGGCAGTGGGGAAGCAACTGCTCGGCGACCTCGAGGTGGTGGTCGACGACGTCGAGCTTGGTCAGCCCGGCCTGCGGGAAGTAGGGCTTGTCGGGCGACGAGATGCGCACCGTGCGCCCGTCGATCTCAAGCTCGACCGCTCCGGCCACCTCGTCCCCGTCTGCGTCCGCGTGTACCCGTCGGAGCCTACTGCCGCGATGCTGTGGACGGCCGGCGGCGTCACGCTCATCGGGGCTGCGTCAGGTCCAGATGGCATCTCGCCCCGCCTCACCCGGTGCTGCCTGAGGGCGGGAGCGGCCTCGGCCGACGTTGTCCACAGCTCCCAGATCCACCCGTTGCGTGTCGCACCCCCATGCCACACTTGCCTCATGACCCAGACACCCGTTCCCACCTCACCGGCCACCATCGGCGCCGGGCCACAACCCGTGCGCGGACGCTCGGGACGGCTCCCCGACCCGCTCGTCGAAGGGCCCGCTGCCTCGTGCGAGCTGCTGGTCGAGATGGTCGACACCCTCCGTTCGATCGATCGCCTGACCGCGAAGGCCACCGAGCTGCTCGAACGGGCACAGCTCACCGGTGAGGTCGAGGAGCAGACGGGGCTGCCCGTGGAGGTGTGGCTCTCCGGCGCCGGGCGCCGGACCCGGTCCGACCGGCGGATGCTCACCACGACCGCGGAGCTCCGGGCCAAGCTGCCGTCCCTGGCGGATGCCTTCGATACGGGCAGGGTGTCCTGGGCACAGGTCCGTGCCGTCGTCTGCGCCTGCGCGAAGCTGCCGAGCCAGTTGCTCAGCGCCGTGGACGATGCGCTCGCGACGGAGATCGAGTCGCTCGCCGATGCGGAGCCCGATGCCCTGGTCCACGTGGTGTCCCGTGCGGTCAGCTCCCTCGAGCCCGGCCCCGACGCCACGGACGCTGCGGCGGAGGTCCGGGAACGCTTCCTCGCGATCCAGCCACGGCTCGACGGTTCCGGGGGCAGCCTCTACGGCGAGGCAGATGCCTACGGACTCGCGGTGCTGACCGAGGCCCTGGATGCTGGGACCCCACCGCCGAACGGTCGGCTCCGCGACCACGTCGGTGACCACGCCACCGACGAGGTCCGACGCGCACGCCGCACCCTGCAGCAGGGTCGCCGGCGCATGGACGCACTGATCGCGATGGCCGAGACCTCGCTGTTCTCCGGCGCTCAGCCCGGCCGAGCGGTGGCGCACGGACACGGCACCTCGTCGACCGGACCCGGCGCATCAGGGTCCGACCCGGGGTCCGACCCAGCATCCGACCCAGCATCCGACCCTGGGGCCAACGCAGGGCCCGCCACCGATCACCTCGGCATGCCCGACGGGGCCGGGATCACCGCGCCCAAGCTGCTGCTCACGATGTCCTACGAGACGCTCGTCGGGCTCTCCGACGACCCTGCGGGGCTGCTGACCACGCTCACCGGAGGCCGGATGAAGGTCGCCGCCGATACGGCGCGCCGCCTGGTCGACGAGGCCGGCGCTCACCTGCGGACCATCGTGCTGGAGGAGACCGGACAGGTCCTCGGGGTCGGGCGTCGCTCCTACCGCCCTCCAGGCTGGCTGCGTGATGCCGCGCTGGTCCGTGACGAGACCTGCCGCGCCCCGCACTGCCGGACGGCCGCTCGTCTCTGCGACCTCGACCATGCCGATCCCTGGACCGCTCACCTGCGCACCGCCGGCGACGACGACGGCGGTCACGCCATCGGTGGTCCGACCGACATCGTCAACCTCGCCCACATCTGCCGCACCGATCACGGAGCCAAGGATCGCGACGGATGGCACGTCTACGGCTTCCCCGATGGGGACCGTGGCGGGATCCACCGGTGGATCCACCGACGAACCGGCCTGACGATCGACACCGTCCCAGCCACCCGGCGCCTCCCGATCCGCGACGGCCCCATCGGGCCACCCGTCGCGGCCCGGGTCGGGCCCTCGCCCTGACCCGGCCGGGCGGTGTCCAGGGACCGGCATCTGCCACCCAGCTCCTTCCCGCCGTTCCGCTGGCGCCGCCCGGTCGCACCACCCTGCACGTGCCGCTCCGCTGGTGCCGTCCGGCCGCACCGCCATGCACGCGCCGCTCTTCCTGGCCGACGACCACCGTCCATCGCAGCCATGCCGGCAGCTGCGGGCGAGAGCGGGGCCTGGGGTCAGTGGGTCAGTGCCCGTGGAAGGGCAGACCGGCCGCCGACTGGAAGGCCTCGCCCATCGCCTCGTAGAGGGTCGGGTGGGCGTGGGTGATCGCCGCGAGCTCGGCGGGGATCGCCTCCCAGGACGTCGCGAGGGTGGCCTCGCCGATCACGTCGGTCGCGTGTGGGCCGACGACGTGGACACCGAGCACCGGGCCGCCGTCTCCGGTCGCGCCGACGGGCGCCCTCCCGCCGAGCGAGATCACCTTCACGAAGCCGTCCGAGCCCGCGAGGATGCCCTTGGCGTTGGCCTTCATCGACGAGGTGGAGACCACCACGTCGTCGCCGTGGCGCTCGCGCGCCTCGTCCTCGGTCAACCCGACCGAGGCCACCTCCGGGTGGCAGTAGGTGACCCGCGGGGTGTGGGTGTGGTCGACCGGCCGGACGTGCTCGACCGCCGCGATGCGGTCGGCGACGACCTGGCCCTCGGCGAAGCCGGCATGCGCCAGGGCCAGCGTCGGCAGCACGTCACCGACGGCCCACAGTCCCTCGACCTCGGTGGCACCGTAGGCGTCGGCCTTCACGAACCCGCGGTCGTCGAGGACGCCGAGCTCCTGCGCCCCGATGTCGGCGGTGTTCGCGCCCCGACCGACGGCGACCAGCACCAGGTCCGTCTCCAGGCTCCTGGTGTCACCGTCCACCTCGACATCGACCGTTGCCGTGCTCCCGTCGACGGTGACGCCCTGGACCTTCGCCGAGGTCATGACCTCGATGCCGCGGCGCTTGAACGCCTTGGCGACCGCAGCGGAGGCGTCGGCGTCCTCGAGGGGCAGGACGCGGTCGAGCGCTTCGACGACGGTGACCTCCGAGCCCATCGGCCGCCACATCGACGCGAACTCCATGCCGATCGCGCCGGCACCGATGATCACGACGCGCCGCGGTGGATCCGTGAACCACAGGGCCTGGTCCGAGGTCTGGACCACCTCGCCGTCGATCTCCACGCCGGGCAGCGAACGGGCGAAGGAGCCCGTGGCGATCACGACGTTGCGCCCCGTGACGCGGGACACCTCGCCGTCCTCGCCGGTCACGTCGACGGCGGGCCTGCCGTCGTCACCGGTCACCAGCCGGCCCCGACCCTGATGGACGGTCGCCCGCTGGCTCGCGAGGAGGTCCAGGCCCTTGTGCAGCCGGGAGATCACACCGTCGCGGAAGGCGGACAGCCCGTCGCCATCGAGGCCGTCGTAGGTCACCTTGAGGCCCATCACCTCCGCACGGTTGACCTCCTCGAGCACCTCCGCGACGTACAGGATCGCCTTCGACGGGATGCAGCCCCGGTGCAGGCAGGTCCCCCCGACCTTGTCCTGTTCGACCAGGGCGACGTCCAGCCCGCGCGCAGCCGCACGGAAGGCGACCGCGTAGCCGCCTGGACCGCCACCGAGTACGACGATGTCGTGCATGGGAGCCTCCTCGCCCGTGGGCCCGTGTCAGGCGTGCAGCAGGATCCGCGACGGGTCCTCGCACAGATCGGCGACGTAGGTGACGAACCGGCCGGCCTCGCCGCCGTCGCAGGCCCGGTGGTCGAAGGCCAGGCGCAAGGTCGCGACGCGCCGGACGGTCAGCTCGCCGTCGACGACCCAGGGACGCTCGCGCATCGCACCGATGCCGAGGATGCCCACCTCCGGGTGGTTGAGGATCGGCTCGCCGTCGTCGTTGCCGAAGGCGCCGTAGTTGTTGACGGTGAAGGTGCCGCCGGTCAGCGCGCCCGGACCGATGGAGCCGTCACGGGCCTGTCCGGCGAGCTCGGCCAGCTCGGCCGCGAGGTCCAGCAGGCTCTTGGTGTGCGCATCCTTGATGTTGGGCACCACGAGCCCACGGTCGGTGTCCGCGGCGAAGCCGAGGTGGATCGGCTCCAGCAGGTGGATCTCGCCGGGCTCGCCACCCTCGCGTCCGACGATCCGGGCGTTCAACGTCGGGAACCGACGCAGCCCGAGGATCGCGGCACGCAGCACGATCGCGAAGGGGGTGATCTTGACGTCGTAGCCCTGCTCGTTGGCCTGCGCGGTCAGGTCGCGGGCCAGGGTCCACAGGGCCGTGACGTCGACCTCTCGGGTGCACGACGCCGCGGGGATCTCGCGGCGTGAGCGCTCCATCTTCTCGACGATGCGCTTGCGGATGCCCCTGATCGGCTCCACCTCGCCGGGTCGCCGGCCACGGAAGCCGAGCGCCACCTCGCCGGGACGGGCGCCGGCGCCCTCCGGTGGCGCGGCGGGCTCCGCCGAGGGTGCGGGCGCTGCGGGGGCCGCTGCTTCGGGCGACGGCGCGCTGGGCGCCGCTGCAGGGGCTCCCTCGGCTGCGGCCTGCACGTCGTCGCGGGTGATGATCCCGTCGGGACCCGAGCCCGGCGCGATCGCGGCCAGTTCGACGCCGAGGTCCTTGGCGAGCTTGCGCACGGGCGGCTTGGCCAGCACCTGCGCCGGGCCCGCCGCGGCGGGGGCGGCGTCGCCGTCGCCCGTGCCGCCACGGCGACGACGTCGGCGCGCACCGCCGGCCTTGCCCTGCCCGTAGCCGACCAACGGCTGGGGCTCCTCCTCGGCGTCCCACTCCGACGAGCGCGCCGGGGCGGCCTCCTCGGCGGCCGCCTCGGCGGCACCGGCTCCGCCCGCGTCGTCGGCGACCTCGCCACCCGCGACATCGGCGACCTCGCCGCCTTCGACATCGACGTCGATCCGGATGAAGACGCTGCCGACCTCGATCGTCTCGCCGACCTCACCGATCAACTCCACGACCTTGCCGGCGTAGGGCGACGGGACGGCGACGACCGCCTTGGCCGTCTCGATGTCCGCCACGGTCTGGTTGAGTTCGATCACGTCCCCGACGGAGACGTGCCACTCGACGATGTCGCCCTCCTCCAGGCCCTCGCCGAGGTCCGGAAGCTTGAAGTCCTTGATGTCCGCCATCTGGTGCACCCTCCCGCGTGTCGGTCCTTCTCATCCGAGGCCGACGGCTCGCCCCGAGGGCTCGCTCGCCGGCCGACGCTCAGTAGTCGAGCGACCGCTCGACGGCGTCGAGCACGCGGTCGACGTCGGGCAGCCAGTACTCCTCGAGCTTGGCCGGCGGGTAGGGGGTGTCGAAGCCCGTCACACGCAGCACGGGCGCTTCGAGGTGGTAGAAGGCGCGCTCCTGGAGCCGAGCGGCCACCTCGGCGCCCATCCCCAGCGTCATCGCGGCCTCGTGGATCACGATCACGCGGCCGGTGCGCTGCAGGCTCTCCACCAGCGCCGCGGTGTCCAGCGGCGCCAGCGACCGCAGGTCGAGGACCTCGACCGACCAACCCTCGTCCTCGGCAGCCTCCGCCGCGTCCAGGGCCGTGCGCACCATCGGCCCGTAGGCGACCAGGGTGACGTCGCTGCCCGCCCTGCGCACGACCGCCTGGTGCGGCGGCTCGGTCTCGACCGGCAGTTCGGCGTCGCTCTTCATCCAGTAACGACGCTTCGGCTCGAGGAAGATCACCGGATCATCGGAGGCGATCGCCGCCCGCATCAGCGAGTAGCCGTCCTCCGGGGTCCCTGGGGTCATGACCTTCAAGCCCGCGGTGTGCGCCCAGTACGCCTCCGGGGACTCCGAGTGGTGCTCCACCGCGCCGATGCCGCCGCCGTAGGGGATGCGGATCGTCACGGGCAGCTTGACCGTGCCCCGGGAGCGGTTGGGCATCTTGGCGAGGTGGCTGACGATCTGCTCGAACGCCGGGTAGCTGAACCCGTCGAACTGCATCTCCGCGATCGGCCGCCAGCCGTACATCGCCAGCCCGATCGCCGTCCCGACGATGCCCGACTCCGCCAGAGGCGTGTCGAAGCAACGCTTGTCCCCGAACCGCTCCTGCAGCCCGTCGGTCACGCGGAACACGCCACCGAGACGGCCGACGTCCTCTCCGAACATCAGCACCTTCGGATCGGCCTCCATGGCATCGGAGAGCGCCGCGTTGATCGCTTGACCCATCGTGACCGCCATCAGGCCTCACCCCCTTCGGCGAGCTCGGAACGCAGCAACTCGCGATGCTCCTCGAAGAACCCGGTCGGATCGACGTAGACGTGCTCGAACAGCTCCATCGGATCACCGTGCGGAGCGTCGTAGATGCCGGCCCGCACGGTGGTGGCGGTGTCCTTGGCCTGCTCCTCGATCTCGGTCTCGAGCTCGTCGTCGTAGAGGTCACGCTGCGTGAGGTAGTTGCGCATCCGGGCGATCGGGTCGGTCTTCGCCGCCTCGTCGAGCTCCTCCTGGGTGCGGTACCGCGTGGGGTCGTCCGAGGTGGTGTGCGCCTCCATCCGGTAGGTCAGGGCCTCGATGAACGCGGGCCCCTGCCCCGACCGGGCGCGCTCGACCGCCTTGCGCGTGACCGCGTACGTGGCCAGCACGTCGTTGCCGTCGCAGCGGTAGCCGGGCAGTCCGTACCCGATCGCCTTGTGCGCCAGCGTCGGCGCGGCGGTCTGCCGGTCGAGCGGCACGGAGATCGCGTACTGGTTGTTCTGGACGAAGAAGATCACCGGCGCCTTGAACACCCCCGCGAAGGTCATCGCCTCGTGCGGGTCGCCCTCCGACGTGCCGCCGTCACCGAAGTACACCATCGAGACGATCGGGTTGTCCTCGAACGCCGCCCCCATCGCGAAGCCCGCCGCGTGCAGCGCCTGGGTACCGATGGGGATCGCCATCAACGCGAAGTTGTGCTCGTAGGGGTCGTGGTCCGACAGCCACGTGCCCCGGTACAGCTGGAGCAGCCCGACCGCATCGACGTGGCGGACCAGTGCCGCTCCCAGCTCGCGGTACGAGGGGAAGATCCAGTCCTCGGAGCGCAACGCGTACGCGGACGCGACCTGCGCGGCCTCCTGTCCCATGCACGAGGCGTAGACCCCCAGCTGACCCTGCCGCTGCAGGTTGATGGCCTCGCGGTCGACCTTGCGCGTGACGACCATCAGCCGGTAGAGCTCGCGCAGCTGGTCGTCGTCGAGCTCCAGGGGATGCTCGGGATCCTCGTGGAAGGTGCCGTCCGGGTCGAGCAGGTGGACCGGCTCGTCCGGAGGCAACAGCTCGTTGGCCTCGGACACGTTGGGGTTCACGTCGGGCTCCCTGTCGGGGGTCCGTCCGGGGTGACCGTGCGGACCCGTGGTCGGTGACGTTCGGCCATGGTCCGGGGTCGGTGTACCGGTGGCCCTGCAGCCTCCTGATCGACCCTCCCAGCGACCTCGCATCTGCGGCGGCCCCGACGACGGGATCGCCGCGGTCGGGGTCGACGGCTGGACCACCCGGTGGTCCAGCAGGCGCGACCCTAGTCACCGTGGCGACCGCGCGGAGCGTCGCGTCCGATGTCCGCGCCCGTGCTGCACGGCGGCGTAGCCGCGCCGATCGGCGATTGGCCCGGCGCGATCGGGACCTCCGGCGGACAGGAAGGGCGTGAGGTCCCCTCCCTCGGACGCCGGTCCCGGTTAGCATCCACAGCGACGACACGCCTTCGAGGAGGCAGACCATGCGTATCGTGGCCGGGTTCCTACGTTCACCCGAAGGGCGAGCCGCGCTCCAGCGCGCGATCGCCGAGGCACGCCTGCGGGACGGCGAACTGCTCGTCGTCCACTCCATGCGGGGTGGTGAGCGCGACGAACTCGAGAACGTGCTCACCTACCGCGAGGAGTTCGAGCAGCTCGAGAAGCAGCTCGCGGAGGAGGACATCTCCTACCGGTTGGTCGAGTACGCCCGCGGCAACGCCCCGTCGGAGGACCTGCTGCAGGCTGCCGAGGACGAGGACGCCGACATGATCGTCATCGGCATCCGTCGCCGCACCCCGGTCGGCAAGCTGATCCTCGGCTCCAACGCCCAGGACATCCTGCTCCACGCGGACTGCGCCGTCCTCGCCGTCAAGGCCAGCGCGGACGAGTGACGCGATCGGACGGCGGCCTCCACCGTCCGGTACGTCCACCACCTCGGCTCCCGGGTCGAGGTGGCGCGTCCCTGGGCGCGACGACGCGCGGTGCCTCAGCGTGTACCCAACCGCTGCCCTGCGTTGCTTGCACGCGTGGTCACGCCTCCTCGCGCCGGCCTCCGGCGCCGATCGCATGGACGC
>CAYVJT010000020.1:5101-15498 GCA_964451855.1 uncultured Actinomycetota bacterium | reverse complement strand
TGCACGCGTGGTCACGCCTCCTCGCGCCGGCCTCCGGCGCCGATCGCATGGACGCCGCCGTCGACGTGGACGATCTCGCCGGTGACCCCGGAGGTCCATCCCGACAGCAGGGTGCAGACGGTCCGGGCCACCGGTGTCGGGTCGTTGAGGTCCCAACCGATGGGCGCGCGCTCCTGCCAGACGCCCTCGAAGTCGCCGAAGCCGTCGATCGAGCGCGCCGCCATCGTGTTGAGCGGACCCGCGGAGATCAGGTTCGCCCGGATGCCTCGCGGCCCCAGGTCACGAGCGAGGTAGCGGTTCGCGGATTCCAACCCCGCCTTCGCGACCCCCATCCAGTCGTAGCCGGGCCACGCCACCTGCGCGTCGAAGTTCAACCCGACGATCGCGGGGTCCTCGCCCTGCGCGAGCAGGTCGGCGAACCCGCGCCCCAGCGCCACGTACGAGTAGGTGGAGATGTGCAGGGCCGTGCCGACATCCTCCCAGGGCGCGTCGAGGAAGCCGCCTCCGAGGCAGGACTCCGGCGCGAACCCGATCGCGTGGAGGACCCCGTCGAGGCGTCCCCAGCGTTCCCGGAGGTCGCCGGCCACCGCGGCGATGTCCTCGTCCTTGGTGGCATCGAGCTCGAGCACGTCCGGAGCCGGGTCGAGCCGGCCCGCTGACCGCTCGGTGAGCCGCTTGCCGCGACCGAACCCGGTGAGCACGATCTCGGCACCCTGCTCCTGCGCGATCCTGGCGACCGAGAAGGCGATCGAGCGCGGGTCCAGGACCCCGGTGATCAGCAGGCGCTTTCCGTCGAGCAGCATGGTCGTCCTCCGGGTCGCGATCGTGCAGGGCAGGCGGGATCTTGGGTCTCGTGCAGGGCAGGCGGGTCGGCGACGGTCAGGCAGGTGCTGCCGGGACGGTCGCGTCCATCGGGCCGACGACCAGGGCCATCGCGACACCGGCGTCGTGGGAGAGCGAACAGGTCAACGTGCTGCGTTCGCCGCGCAGCCACAGGATGGGAGCGCCATCCGGATCTGTGCGTACCTCGACGTCGTGGAAGGGCAGACGCAGGTCGCCGACGGCCTTGCGGGTGGCCTCCTTGGCGGCGAAACGGGCGGCGAGCCGGGCACGTTCGACCTCGGAGCCTGGGGTGGCTCCTCCGCGCCGGGCGTCGGCGATCTCACGGTGGGTGAACAGCCGGGCGAGCAGCCCCTCCCGCCGGTCGATCGCCGCAGACACGCGAGCGACCTCGACCACGTCGCACCCCGCCGCGATCCGCAAGGCGCTCATGGCCCAGCCCCTTCGTCGCCACCGTGGAACGGGGAGAAGTCGTCGGCCTTGGTCGTCTCGGCCAACTCGGCGAGGACCTGTTGCAGGTGGTCGTTGAAGAGGCGCCGGGAGCGCGGGGTGGCGTCCGGGGGGTCGAGCGCCGGTCCGAAGCGCACCGTGACCGGTCCACCCCAGGCCCGTGGACGCTGCCCGATCGGCCAGCGCTGCTCGATCCCACGCACCGCCGCGGGGACGACCGGCACCTGGTGCTTGGCCGCGAGCCGGGCCACGCCGCTGCGCAGCCGGTGGACCTTGCCGTCACGGCTGCGTGAGCCCTCGGGGTACACGACGACGCAGGCACCGTCGTCGAGCAGGATGCTCAGCACGTCCATGGCCGACGCGTCGGCCTCGCCGCGCCGCAGGGGCACCATGCCGAGCTTGGTGAGCTGCCTGCCGACCAGAGGCAACGAGGTCATCTTCAGGTCCCCGAGGAAGTGGACCGGGCGATCGATCGCCGCACCGAGCGCGACCGAATCCGCGTGCGAGCGATGGGTCGAGGCGACCAGCACGGCCCCCTCGGGGGGGACGTGATCCGCGCCCTCGCTGCGCAACCGCAGCCAGGTGCGCAGCGTCGGCTGCAGCATGAACCGCAGCACCGACCGCTCCCCCGGCACCATCGGGGTGAACGGCACCGGTTCCGCCCCGTCGGGGGCGGGCTCGGGGGGGCTGGGTTCGGCGCTCACCGCGGGCTCGTCCCGGTCACGCGCGGGTGAACACGAGGGCGGCGTTCTGTCCTCCGAAGCCCATCGAGGTGCTCAGCACCGCGTCGACCTCGACCTCCCGAGGGGCATCCTTGACGACGTCGAGGTGGATGTCGGGATCCTGTTCGGTGAGGTTGGCCGTCGGCGGGATCACGCTCTCGCGCATCGACTCGATCGCGAACACGGCCTCGAGGGCTCCGGCCGCACCGAGCGTGTGACCGGTCACCCCCTTCGTCGAGGTGACCACGATCCGATCGGTGTGGTCACCGAACACGGCACGCAGGGCCCTGGCCTCGGCGACATCGTTGAGCGGCGTCGAGGTGCCGTGGGCGTTGAGGTGACCGATCCGCGTCGGGTCGAGACCGGCGTCCTCGACGGCGCGCCGCATGGCGAGGATCGCGCCACCTCCGTCCTCGGGCGGCGCGGTGGCGTGGAAGGCGTCTGCGGAGCCACCGACACCGGCCAGCACCGCGAGCGGGGTCACGCCTCGCGCCTCCGCGTGCTCACGCGTCTCCAGCACGAGCACGGCCGCGCCCTCGCCGATCACGAAGCCGTCACGATCGACGTCGAACGGGCGGGAGGCCGCGCCAGGATCGGTGTTGCGTGACAGGGCGCCCATCTGCGCGAAGGCGGCGACGGAGAGGCCGGTGATGCCGGCTTCGACGCCGCCAGCGAGCACCACGTCGGCCGAGCCCGCCACGAGCCAGTCACGGCCCATGTGCAGCGCGGACGCTCCCGCGGCACAGGCCGTGTTGACGGTCATGTTCGGGCCGCGCGCACCGGTGCGGATCGCGACCGTCCCCGCACCGGTGTTCGACAGCATCTTCGGGACGAACATGGGGCTGACGCGGCCGGGCCCCTTGCCGATGTAGCGCGGGTACTCCTCGGCCCAGGTCTCGGCGCCACCGATACCGGACCCGAGGGCGACACCGACACGGTCGGGCTCGACCCCGGAGAGGGTGAACCCGTCGTCGTCCTCGGTGAGCTGGGCATGGCCGACGGCCTCACGCGCAGCGATCAGGGCCAGGTGGGTGAACCGGTCGAGGCGCCGCTTGGCACCACGGCCGAGCTCCTCATCCGGGTCGAAGTCGGGGACCCGGCACGAGATCGTGACCGCGGTGCCCTCGTCGACGAGCAGATCGTCGGTCGCGGCCGCGGTCTGTCCCGTGAGCACGCCCCCCCACGCGTCCTTGAGCCCACGACCGGACGGGGACAGGATCCCCATGCCGGTCACCACGATCTCTGGACGTTCGGACGGCGAGCTCATGTTCCGGCTCCTCCACGATCGGTGCGTGCGGGTGGTGGGTGCAGTGTGACGTCCCCGCCGGGAGCTGGGGCCGGCGATCCCGAACCGCGGTCATCGGTCCGCACCGTGACGATCGTCCGTGCGGCGATGGTCGCGGATCGCCCCGGCGACCACCGACCGCCACGGTGGCCGCCCGTCAGCCCTGCTTCTCCGCGATCTTGTCGACGGCCTGCTGGAGGGTCCGGATGTCCTCGAGCTCCTCGTCCTCGAGCTTGACACCGGTCTTCTCCTCGAGGACGAGCGTCAACTCGACCACGTCGAGCGAGTCGAGCCCGAGGGCCTCGAAGGTCGCGTCGGGTGCGACGTCGTCCTCGGGGACGCCGAAGTCCTCGGTGAGTACCTCGGTGATGGTGGCGAGCAGTTCCTGGCTCACGGATCTCTCCTGTGGCTGACGGCCGCGGGTGCGGCCGGTCGGGTCGGGTGGTCGAAGGTGGCGTGACACGAGGTCGACGCGACACCAGGCGGTGCAACCTACGTCAGATGCCGGCTCCCCCGTCGACCGGGAGCACGGTCCCGGTCACCGAGCCGGCCGCATCGGAGGCGAGGTAGCGGATCGCCGCAGCGACCTCGTCGACCTCGACCGCGCGGCCGCTCGGTGCCTGGCCGATGAGCGCCGCACGGGCGTCCTCGGACAACTCGTCGGTCATCGCGGTGGTCACGAAACCGGGTGCGACGACGTTGGCGGTGATGCCCTTGCGGGCCACCTCGCGGGCGAGCGACTTGGTGAAGCCGATCAGCCCCGCCTTGGACGCCGCGTAGGCGGTCTGACCAGCGTTGCCGCGCAGGGCGACGACGGAGGCGACGCTGATGATGCGGCCGTGACGGGCGCGCAGCATCGGGCGTAGCGCAGCCCGCGACATGAGGTAGGCACCCCGCAGGTTCACCTCGATCGTCCGGTCGAAGCGTTCGGGGTCGAGTCGCATCAGCAGGTCGTCGTCGGCGATGCCCGCGTTGTTGACGAGGGCACCCAGCGTGCCGACCTCGGTCGCGTGCGCGATGGCGGCGGTGACGCTGTCCTCGTCGGTGACGTCGACATGCAACGCCTCAGCGTCGCCATCGCAGTCCGCAGCGACCTCCTTGGCGGCCGCGGCGTTGCCGCCGTAGCCGACGAGCACGTGGTAACCGTCGGCGGCCAGGGCACGGCACGTCGCCGCGCCGATCCCGCCGCTCCCTCCGGTCACCACGGCGACCCGGCTCATCCGGTCCCTCCACGGCTCGGGCTCCAGCTGAACAGGCAGGCACCGAAGGTCAGCCCGGCGCCGAAGCCGGCCAGCAGCACCGTGTCCCCGGGCTTGAGCCGACCGGCATCACGCGCATCGGCGAGCGCCAGCGGCACCGATGCGGCCGAGGTGTTGGCATGCTTGTCGACGGTGATGTGGGTGCGCTCTCCGGGCATGCCGAGCCGCTTGCCCACCGCCTCGATGATGCGGATGTTGGCCTGGTGCCCGACGAAGAGGTCGACATCGGCGACCGACAGGCTCGACCGTTCGAGCACCGAGGTGGCTGCAGCCGCCATGCGCACGACCGCGTTGCGGTAGACGTCGCCGCCGCGCATCGAGAGGTAGTTCGCGCGCTCATCGAGGACCTGGGACGAGGTCGGGGTGCGCGTCCCGCCGGCGGCGGTCCACAGCATCGAGGGGTCGGTCCCGTCGGCGCCGAGGGCGAAGGGGCCGAGCGCGGCCGACCCGTCCGGGACCAGCACCGCCGCCCCCGCACCGTCGCCGAACAGCACGCGGGTCGAGCGGTCCTCGGGATCGACGATCCGGGTGAGCGATTCCGCGCCGATCACCAGGACGGCCTGGTCGCCGGTCGCGGCCATGGCACCGCCGACCCGCAGCCCGTAGATGAACCCCGTGCAGGCGGCGTTGAGGTCGAAGGCGGCGACCTCGGTCCCCAGCGCGCTGGCGACGATCGGTGCCGTGCCGGGGACCGGGTGGTCGGGCGTCGTGGTGGCGACGATCAGGGCCGAGATGTCCTCGACGCCCAGCCCGGCATCGGCGAGCGCGGCCTTCCCCGCCTCGACGGCCAGGTCGGAGGTCGCCTGGTCCTCAGCGAGCACGTGCCGCTGCCGGATCCCGGTCCGGGTCCGGATCCACTCGTCCGAGGTGTCGAGGACCTCCGCGAGATCATCGTTGGTGACCACCTTGGACGGCAGATAGGTGCCGAGCCCGGTGATCGCGACGGGCAGCGTCATGAGCGATCACCGTCCTGCGGTGTCTGGCACGACATCGGCCTACCTCCTGGTTCGGTCCTGCCCCACATCGCTGAGGCAGGTGGTGCAACGGACGTTCAGCCGCCCGTGGTCGCGTCGGCCCCCAGGGCACCGAGGGCTCCCTCGAGGTCCTCAGGGGTCTCGACCTTGTGGACCGCCACGTCCGGGATCGTCCGCTTGGCGAGGCCGGCGAGGACCCCTCCCGGTCCAGCCTCGACCACGTCGGTCACGCCGAGGGCGGCCAGGCGCACCTGGACCTCGCGCCACCGTACCGGGGCGAGGATGCCATCCACCAGCGCCCTCGACACCGCGGCCGCGTCTGCGACGGCAGCGGCGGTCGACCCGCTCACGAAGGTGCACCGGGGGTCGGCGACCTCCAGCCCCTGCACGGCAGCGGCCACCGCGTCGACGGCCGGGGCCATCGCCGGCGAGTGGAACGCACCCTCGACGTCCAACGGCAGGGCACGTCCTCCCGCGTCACGCGCCCGCTCCTTCACCTGCTCGATCGCCTCCGGCGTACCCGCGACGACGACCTGGCCCGGGGCGTTGTCGTTGGCCAGCACCAGGTCGTCGATGCCGTCGACGAGCACCTCGACCGCGTCGGGGTCGAGCTTGACGACCGCGGCCATCGTCCCGGGGTTCGTCCGGCAGGCCTCGCCCATCGCCGCCCCCCGGGCGGCGACGAGCGCAGCACCGTCACGCACGGAGAAGCAATCCGCGTGGATCGCGGCGGTGAACTCACCCAGACTGTGGCCCGCGACGACGCTCGGCGTCACGCCCGCATCCGCCAGGGCACGTGCCACGACCAGGGAGACCGCGAGGATGGCCGGCTGCGCGTCGGCGGTACGCGCACCCGTTCCGGGATCCTCGGTGAGCGGGAGGACGTCGCGGCCGAGCCCCTCGCTGACCTCGTCGAGGACCCCGCGGGCAGCGTGACCCTGCCATGGCTCCAGAGCACCCGCGCGATGCGAGCCCTGTCCGGGGAAGACGATCGCGATGCCCACGTGCAGCTCCAGGTCGGCGTCAGCAGCGACGCCACAGCGTCGCATCAGGTGGGAAGGCGTGGAGCGAGTCTAGGTGCAAGTCCGCCGCAGGTCAGGGCAACGGTGTCCGGCGGCGACCGCCTGCCGTGGGCCAGTCCGCGTCACACCAGGCTGACGCCACGGCCCTCGCTCGCACCGATGCGCGCGACGATGTCCTCGATCACCTCACGGGGGACGACCTCGTCCAGCGACAGCGCCATGATCGCCTCGTTGCTGTCCTGCAGTTGACCGACCTGGGCGGCGGCGATGTTGATGCCGACCTCCCCGAAGACGTTGCCGATCGTGCCGATGACCCCCGGTCGATCGGCGTAGCGGAAGAAGGCCATGTGGTCGGAGGGCTGGACGTCCACCGGGGTGTCCCACACCTCGATGACCCGCTCCCGCTCTCCGGGGTGGAGCAGCGTGCCCGCGACGCGGATCGGGTGACCGTCACGGCCGACGCCCGAGACCCGGAGCACCGATACGAAGTCCTCGCTGTGCGGGTCGGACACCTCGCGGACGTGCAACCCGCGCTCCGAGGCGAGCAGCGGAGCGTTGACGAAGGTCACCGGCTCGCTGCAGACCGGACTGAGCAGTCCCCGGAGCACCGACAGGGCGATGAGCCGTCCGTCGGCGGCAGCCAGGTCGCCGAGGTACTCGACGGTCACCTCGCCGCTGATCCCGTCCGCAGCCAGCCCGGTGAGCATCCGCCCGAGCTTCTCGCCGAGCGAGAGGTACGGGCGGACGACGTCGTCGATGGCCCCACCCTGCACGTTGACCGCGCTGGGGACGAACTCGCCGGCCAACGCCAGGTTGACGTACTCAGCCACCTGCGTCCCGGCCTTGTCCTGCGCCTCCTCGGTCGACGCCCCGAGGTGGGGGGTGACGATGACGTTGCGCAGGTCGAACAGCGGGCTCTCGGTCGTCGGCTCCGACTCGAAGACGTCGACCGCCGCACCGGCGATCACCCCGGTCCTGACCGCTGCGGCGAGATCCTCCTCGACCACGATGCCGCCACGCGCAACGTTGAGCACCCGGGCGGTGGGCTTCATCTGGGCGAGGCGCTCGGCATCGAGCATGCCGACGGTGTCGGGCGTCTTCGGCAGGTGGACCGTGACGAAGTCCGCCCGGCGGAGGACGTCCTCCACGGTCGGCAGGAGTTCGACCCCGAGCCGCGCGGCGCGGTCGGGAGCCAGGAACGGGTCGTAGGCGACGAGCCGCATCCCGAAGGCGTGCGCGCGCTGCGCGACGAGCGTGCCGATCCGACCGAGGCCGAGGACCCCGAGGACCTTGTCCTGGAGCTCGGTGCCGGTCCACGTCGAACGTTCCCAACGTCCCGCCCGGAGCGCGGCATCGGCCTGCGGGATGTTGCGCGCCAGGGCGAGGAGCAGGGCGAGCGTGTGCTCGGCCGCCGAGATGACGTTCGACTGGGGTGCGTTGCAGACGATCACCCCCTGCCGCGTCGCGGCATCGATATCGACGTTGTCGAGCCCGACACCCGCACGCGCGACGACCTTCAGGTTGCTCGCCGCGTCGAACACGGCCGCGTCGATCGTCGTCTGCGATCGGACCACCACCGCGTCGTACCGGCCGACGATCGCGAGCAGGTCCTCCTTGGACAGACCCGTCTTGACGTCGACGTCGTGGTGCTGGGCGAGCGCGTCCACGCCAGCGTCGGCGATCGGGTCGGCGACGAGGATCCTCACGGTGGTTCTCCGGCTGTTGGGGCGCGCGGGACGAGCGCCCTGCGTGCGATGGGACCACCGAGCGTAGGGCCACGGGGCGACCGCCTCGAACCCCGGGGGTGCGAACGGGACGTCCACGGGGTCCGCCCGGGCCGCCCGACGCCCCGGATGCGCCGACCTCACCACCTCACCGACCTGACCGACTTGACACCCCCACAGGATCGTGCCATGATGACATCATCTTGACATCAGGCAGACAGCGGTACAGACAGCTACAAAGGCAGCTACGTGGTGTCGTGGCCGTTGTCGCCTCGACGAGCGGAACGCCGTCGACCGGAGGAGGGTGGCCGTGCTGGACGTGACGATCGCAGCGGTGCGTCGCCGGCTGGACGAGCTCGTCGCCCTGGGTGGCGACGACGTCGCCGACGCCGGTGCGCGCATCGGGGCCGCCCTGGAGGACAGCCTGCGGGTCGCCCTGCTCGACCTGCTCGCCGGCCTCGCCACCGAGCTGTCCGCACAGCTCGACGACGCCCACGTCGAGGTCCGCATCGGCG
The DNA here is from genome assembly GCA_964451855.1 of uncultured Actinomycetota bacterium. GTDB lineage: Bacteria > Actinomycetota > Nitriliruptoria > Nitriliruptorales > Nitriliruptoraceae > CSSed11-175R1. Next base: position 6,707 of record CAYVJT010000020.1, on the reverse strand, counting down.
CCGATCCACCGATGGTCGTGGTCCACGACGCAGCGCCCACTTCGGCGCCGAGCGAGGACCACAGCGCACGCCTCACCCTCAGGCTCCCCCCGGAGCTCAAGGACCGGATCGTCGAGCGCGCAGAGCTCGACGGGCTGTCCGTCAACGCCTGGGTCGTCCAGACGCTGCAACGCCGCACCGAGCGGCCCGGCCCCCGCCCCACCGGGCGGCGGCTCCAGGGCCGTGCGAGCAGCTGACCGAGCGGCCCGACCCCGATCCCCGTCGTTCCGACACCGACCTGCCCCGCGAGGAGGACCCCATGACCACCTTCGACGTCCCCGACGACCTGACCATCGACCTCAAGCTGCCCGTCGGCCACGCCGAGCTCGTCGCCGGCCAGCCGGGCCAGGCGACGGTCGAGCTGACCGGCTCCGGCGGCCTCGGCGACGAGCTGGTCGAGGAGAGCCGCGTCGAGCTCCTCGGCGAGCGACTGATCGTGCACGTCCCCGACCGGGGTGGACGCGGCCTCGGCCTGTTCCGGACGGTGCGGTCCGGCAGCATCCACGTGCGCATCACGGTCCCGGAGCACGTGGCGTTGGATGCCGGCATCGCCGCCGCCGACCTCGACGCGCCGCTCACCCTGCGCTCCGCCGAGATCCGCACGGCCTCCGGAGACGTGCGACTCGGTGACGTGACCGGCTCTGCCAGCGTCCACTCCGCCTCCGGCGACCTGCAGGTCGGCGACATCGGTGGCGAGCTCAACGCGGCGACCGCGTCTGGCGACATCCGCACCGGGGACGTCGGTGGGCACGCGTCGGTGCGCACCGCCTCAGGCGACGTCACGGTCGGCCGGTTGGGCGAGGGCGCCCGCCTGCGCTCGGTCTCCGGCGACGTCGACGTCCGCGAGCTGCGTGGGGGCGACGTCGACATCGCCTCCACCTCGGGGGACCTGCACCTGCGCGTCGCCGTCGGTCTACAGATCCACCTCGACGTCTCCAGCGTCTCGGGTGACCTCAGGAGCGACCTCGGCGCTGGCGACGAGGGCCGAGGGACCGTCGACCTCTCCCTGCGGGCACGCTCCGTCAGCGGGGACATCGCCATCACCCGCGCACGCGCCACCAACGGTGCGCAGGTCATGTGAGCCGTCGACCCGCCCGTCCGCTCAGCTTGGGTGGACGGGCAACCCGTCCGGCACCTCCGGGAAGCGGTTGATCATCGTCGGCGTGGCGGCCTCGACGTAGGCGAGCAGCAGGGCCTCGGCCTCCTCCGGGAAGCCCTGCTCCCGGATCGCCTCGCTCATCAGCTGCGCCCAGCGCTCGGCACGCTCGGGCGTGACGTCGAAGGAGGCGTGGCGCATCCGCAGCCGCGGGTGGCCGTAGTGCCGCGAGTAGACATCGCCACCACCCCAGTACTGGGCCAGGAACAGCGCCAGCCGACGTTTGCCTGGCTCGAGATCCTCGGGGTAGGCGGGCCGCAGGACCTCGTCACGCTCCACCCGGGCGTAGAAGGCCTCCACGAGTGCCTCGAAGGCGGGCCAGCCACCCACGAGGTCGTGCACCTCGTGGGGGTGGAGCGATCGGGTGCCCGGCCCCGTCGGGTCGTCAGCCCCAGGGTCGTGGGCCATCGG
>CAYVJT010000020.1:0-5001 GCA_964451855.1 uncultured Actinomycetota bacterium | reverse complement strand
TCGTGGGCCATCGGGTCGTGGGCCATCGGGTCGTGTTCGCTCACAGCGCTCGCTCGTAGTAGGCGACATCGAGGTAGGAGCCGAACTTGTAACCGGCCTCCGTCAGGGTGCCACGGTGCACGAAGCCCCACCGCTCGTGGAAGGCGATGGAGGGCTCGTTGGGCAGGGCGATGATCGAGTAGGCCCGGTGGAAGCGCTCATCGGCCTCCAACCGTGCCAGCAGCTCACCGTAGAGCGCACCGCCGAGCCCAGCACCGGTCGCATCCGGAGCGGCGTAGATCGACAGCTCGACCGAACGGTCGTAGGCGGGCTTCGGGCGGAAGCGCTGGGTCTCGGTGTAGCCGGCGACCGTGCCATCGAGCTCCGCGACCAGCAGGTGGTAGCGCTTCGTGGCGATCTCGGCGTCGAAGCGCTCGGTCCACTCCCTCGGGGTCCGCACCTGCGTGTTGAACGTCATCGTCGTCCGCAGGACGTAGTGCGTGTAGATAGCAGCAACGGCCGGCAGATCTGCCGGCGTGGCATCGCGGACGGTGACGGCACTCACCTCGCCCACGGTACTGCGACGGTCCGGGGTGTCATGCGGCGGGCTCGGCGCCGACACCTGCTCGATCGGTCTCGGTCAGTACAGCCCGGACGGCCGGAACCGTTCGTCATGCAGGTGCATCGCGAACTTGTCGCTCATCCCCGCCACGTAGTCGACCGCCGCCTGCAGCGAGGAGCTGTCCGGCAGGCGGTAGGCCTCGGGGATCAGCTCCGGGCGCTCAGCGAACCACTCGACCAGGTCCTGGATCACCCGGACGGCCCGGGCAGCCTGGGCGCGCGCCTCCGGACGCAGGTAGACGTTGTCGAACATCCAGGTCCGCAGGTCCTGCATCGTCTGGAGCTTCTCGGGCTCCATCGTGACCTCGCCGGCCTCGACCGACGAGGCGATCACGGTGGTGACCATCGACGCGATCCAGGCACGCCCTGGCTCGCCGAACGCGTCGGTGAACCGGGCCGGGAGCGTCTCCGGGGTCAGCACACCGGCGCGGATCGCGTCCTGGACGTCGTGGGCGAGGTAGGCGATGCGGTCCGCGTAGCGGCAGATCGTCCCCTCCGGGGTGAACGGCGGTGGATCGTTCTTCCACGACGACTGGCTGATGCCGTCGCGCACCTCGGGGGTGAGGTTGAGTGGTTCGAGCTTCTCGACGACCCGGACCCCGTGGATCGCGTGCTGCCACTCCCCCTCCACGTACGGGGTGAGCGCGTCCTCGCCGGTGTGGCCGAAGGGTGCGTGCCCGATGTCGTGGCCGAGGCAGATGGCTTCGGTGAGCGGCTCGTTGAGGCCGAGCGCGACAGCGATCGAACGACCGACCTGCGCGACCTGCAAGGTGTGGGTCAACCGCGTGACGAAGTGGTCGCCCTCCGGGTTCAAGAACACCTGGGTCTTGTGCTTGAGCCGCCGGAAGGCCTTGCTGTGCAGGATCCGGTCCCGATCGCGCTCGAACGCGGTCCGGTAGGGGTCCTCCGCTTCCTCGACGTCGCGGGGACGCGCCTCGGCGGCCTTGGTAGCGAGGGGGCTGAGGTGGTCGCACTCCAGCGCCTCACGCACCTCGCGGGTGCGGTGCTGCAACGTCGAGGTGGGGGACATCGAGGTACCGATCGGTCCGTACGGGGTGCGGCAGGGGTGTGGCTCGTCCGGCTCAGACGGGCATGACAGCGCGTGGCTCACCGGCAGGGCCATCGTCGTCGCCGTCAACCGTCCCCTCGGGAGCCTGGCCAGGGTCGGCACCGATGTCGACCGCACGCTGCGGACCACGGATGATCCGACGGCGCACCCTCCCGCTGATGGTGTCGACGATCAGCGTGATGATCACCATGACCGCGAGGGCGGTCCCGGCCGCGGCCCAATCGCGAAGCTGGCCGATCTGCCGCACCAACAGCGTGCCGATGCCTCCGGCGCCGACCGCGCCGGCGACCGCCGAGTTCCTGATGTTGATCTCGAACCGGTAGAGCCACAGGGCGACGATCTCGGGGATCACCTGGGGGATCACCGACCAGCGGATCCGCTGGAGCCGGCCACCTCCAGCGGCGGAGGCCGCCTCGACGGGACCGTGATCGATGCCCTCGATCACCTCGGCGGAGAGCTTCCCGAGCGTCCCGATCGAGCTGATGCCGAGCGCCAGCGCGACCGTCACCGGCGTCAGCCCGGTCACTGGGAGCAGCGCGATCAGGAAGACGATCTCGGGCACGGCCCGGAAGAAGTTGAGGACCTGCCGGGTCGCGAAGACGACCGGCTTGGAGAACAGGTTCGTCGCGGCGAGGAAGGCGAGCGGGAACGACAGCATCGCCCCGATCATCGTGCCGATCCAGGCCATCCCGAGCGATTCGATCATCGCCCTGGTCGCCCGTGGGATCTCGCCGAGATCGGGCGGGAGGTACATCAACCCGAGGTACTGCGCCGTGCGTTCGGGCAACGCGGTGATCTGCCCGAGTTGCACGTCCACGGTGCCGGTGGTCGCGAGGAAGAGCAGCACCAGCGTGCCGCTGACGACCCATCGGAACCAGTTGAACGGCTTCTCCGGGCGGACGAGCTCCTCTGAGCGTCGCTTGGCCTCGGCGTCGGTCATCGGTGTGGTCACAGCAGGTGCTTCCGTACAGCGATCGAGATGCGGTCGACCACGAACACGACGACGAAGAACCCGATCACCACCGCCGCCAGGCGGTCGTACCAGCCCCGCTGGTAGTAGTTGCTGAAGACCTGCCCGATACCGCCCGCGCCGACGAAGCCCAGCACGGCGGAACCACGCAGGTTGATCTCGAAGGTGTACAGCGCGAAGGAGGTGTAGCCGGGGAGGATCTGCGGCAGCACGGCGGTCTTGAGCATCTGCAGGTGCGACGCGCCGGAGGCACGGGCGGACTCGATCGGTCCCTGGTCGATGCCGTCCACGATGTCGCTGGTCAGCTTCGCGATGACCGCGACGGACAGGAAGAACAGCGCCAGCACCCCCGGCAGCGCCCCACGACCGATCGCGGCGACGAAGAAGACCGCGTAGATCAGGTCGGGGATCGCCCGGATGAAGCTGTTGAAGTTCTTCACCAGGACGTAGACGACCTTGTTCGGCGCACCCGTGAGTGAGTTGAACAGGGCGAGCGGCAGCGCCACGATGCCGCCGAGGATCGTGGCGATCGTCGCCATCTGGAAGGTCTCGACGAAGCCCTGGATCACGGTCGGGCTACGGAGGGTCGCCCAGTCCAGGGTCCGGGCGCCTTCGAGGATCGGGTTCTGGCGGCCGAGCCCCTCGATGATCGAGGCGATCGAGAAACCGATGCCGTACTCCCAATCCAGGGCGAACAGCACGGTGACCACGATGAAGCCGAGCGTCCCCCAGACCGCGAAGGCCGGCGGCGGGGGTTTGCGGGGCCGCTGGGACCGAGGCCCCGCCGAAGCGGTGGAGGCCGCAGCGGAACTCACAGGGTGCCCTGCTTCTCGAGGACGTCGTCCGCGGTGAGGCTCCTGCCGTAGATGTCGCGGAACACGGTCTCGTCCGCCTGGGCCCCCGGACCGTCGTAGACCAACTCCCCCGCGCGCAGCCCGATGATCCGATCGGCGTAGGTCCGCGCGAGGTCGAGGAAGTGCAGGTTGACCAACATGGTGATGTTCAACTCGCGGCAGATGTTCTTCAGGTCGCGCATCACGACGTGACTGGTGGGTGGGTCCAACGACGCCGTCGGCTCGTCGGCGAGCACGACCTTGGGTTCCTGGGCCAGGGCCCGCGCGATGCCGACACGCTGCTGCTGCCCGCCGGAGATGTTCGACGCCCGCACGTACGCCTTCTCGACGATCTCCACGCGCTCGAGCGCCTGCATCGCGAGCTCGACGTCGTCCTTGGTGTACATGCCGAGCAGGGTGCGCCAGGTGGCGGTGCGGTGCAGACGACCCATCAGCACGTTGTTGAGGACCGTGGTGCGCTTCACCAGGTTGTGGGTCTGGAAGATCATCCCGACCTCGGCGCGCAGGTCACGGATCCCGCGCTTGTCCTTCGGGTCGACGAGCCGACCGTCCACCTTGCAGGTCCCTCCGGTCAACGGCACGAGACCGTTCACCGCGCGGATCAGCGTGGACTTGCCCGCTCCCGACAGACCGACGATGACGACGAACTCGCCGTCGGTCATCTCGACGGAGACGTCCTTGAGCGCCTGGACCCCACCCGGGTAGGTGACCGACGCGTTCTCGAAGGTGATCACGAGGCGCTCCCGTACGACCTCTACAGGCCGCGATGCTACGCCCTTCGCGAAGGAAGAGGGAAGGTCGAACGGCCCATCGGGCCGCGCTACTTGCGCGGCCCGATGGAGCCTAGGGCCTACAGATCAGCCGAGGAGCTCGCCGAGCTGCTGGTCGACCTGACGGGCGTTCTCGAAGTCCGCCGGGTCAGCCGGGCGGAACCCGTCGATGTTGTACAGGTCCAACAGGACCTCACCGTCGACCTCGTCCTGCGCGATCTCGAGCAGGGCCTCGGTGACGGCGTCCTTCAGGCTCTGCGGCAGGTCACCACGGATCACGAAGCCGTCGTTGGGGATCGGCGCCGACCACGCGAAGACGACGACCTGCTCACCGATGTCGGCGACCTCGTCGACGAGGTCCTCACGCACGTCGTTGTACGAGACACCGATCGTGGCTTCACCGTTGTAGACCGCGAGGGCCGACTCGGGGTGACCACCGGCGTAGATCGTGTCCAGCTCGTCGAGCTCGTAGCCCATCTCGATCAGACCGAAGGCCGGGAACACCTCACCGGACGCGGAGCCCGGCGAGACGAACGAGATGGTGACGTCACCGGCTTCCTCGAGGAACTCGGTCCCGATCGGGCCGTCCTCCGAGGTCTCCAGCTCGTTCACACCGTTGCAGAACAACAGCGTGTACTCCTCACCGTCCGACTCGTAGGTCTCGGCGACCGGCTCGTCAGCACAGAAGGTGTCGGGGTCGTTGGTGAACCACTGCGAGACGTAGAGGAACTCGCCGAA
>CAYVJT010000019.1:0-26634 GCA_964451855.1 uncultured Actinomycetota bacterium | reverse complement strand
GGCAGGTCACCCAGACCGCCGACGGCAGTCGCACCTGGCACCACCCCGCCACCGGACTGACCACCACCACCCGACCCGCCACCTGGCAACCACCCCGCCCCCCACCCCAAGACCTCGCATCCCGCGGAACCCACCACGGCCCACCACCGTCCTGGGACGCCGAACGACCCTATGATCTGGCCCGCGAACACCGCCCCACCTGGGACCCCGGTAGGGGGCCACCCGACCTCACCCCGCAACACCACCCCACCCGGGACCCCGACCGTCGACCACCCCGAGATCCCCCAGCAGCCCATCGCCCCGCCGCCGCATGCCGCGACGGCCCCGACCTGCCACCGACAGCCGCGACGGCACCACCGCAGCCACCGCCCCTACCGCCGCCCGGCGCGGCGTGTGACCTCGCGGCGCTTCACCGGCATGGCCCAGCTCGGCACCCTGCGTAGGATCGGCTGACCCTTCCCCGCAGGCCGACACCCATGCCCCACTTCCGACTCCACCACGTCCAGCTCGCCATCCCACCCGGAGGCGAGCCGGACGCGCGTGCGCGCAACACTCAGGACCCCGCACTCACCGAGATCGAGATCGTGGGACCACCGGCACCTGCGCGGCCCAAGGGTGGAGCATCGCGGTGGCCGGCACACGATCCACGTAGCTCCTCGACGAGCGAGGAGGATCACGCGGTGTCGGCGATACCTCGGTCTGCCATGCCGGCATCGGCGACGGCGTGGAGCGCGGCCGGCTGCTCCGGGTCCCGGTCCGCGCGCGCCGAGGTGATGCCCTCGCGGTGGTGGCGGCGACAGAGCACCTCGTAGGCGATGACCGCATCACCGACGTCGCCGACGACGACCTGCTCACCTTCGCGCTGGATCCGGCCGTCCACGGTGCGGGCGTTGAGGTTGCCTCGCTCCCCGCACCAGCACCGGGCCTCCACCTGCAGTTCCTGACGACGGTCGGCGAGTTCGAGCATCCGCCGGGAACCCGGGAACAGCTGTGTTGTGAAGTCGGTGAGCAGACCGAACGCCTGGACATCGATGTCGAGCTCGTCGACGACTTCGGCCAACCCCTCGACCTGTCGAGGCGAGTAGAACTGCACCTCATCGCAGATCACGGTGTCGATGGGACGCCCCTGGGTGATCTCGTGCCGGACGAAGGCCACGATGTCGAACCCATCGTCGACGACGGTCGCGGGCTGAGCCAGCCCGATACGCGACGAGATGGTGCCGCCCCCGCGGTCGTGCTTGGTGAGGAGCAGGCAGTGCTTCCCGGCCGCAACGGCGTTGTGGTGGATCTGCAGCGCCAAGGTCGACTTCCCGCAGTTCATCGTCCCGTAGAAGAAGACCAACTCCGCCACTCTGCGCTCCTCGCTCGATCGTGCTCAGGATCCGGGGACCTCGGTGAGCTCCGCTGACCTGGGGTGGTGTTCTACCGCAGGAAGCCCCATGTTCCGCGCATCCGCGACCGGCTCACGGCGCGGGCCGCGCAGGGCGGCGCCGCGCAGGGCGGGCGGCTCGGGCGCAGCCGGCTGAGGGCGCACCCGGCTCAGGGCACAACCGGCTCAGGGCGCAGCCGGCTCGGGGGGCGGATGCTCGGGCGCCGACGGGAGGGCGATCACGAAGCGGGCACCTCCGCCCTCCGCGTCCTCGATCCGGGCCGAACCACCGTGCAACCGCACGAACTCGGCCACGAGCGTGAGCCCGATCCCGGTCCCGGGCGACGCGTAGGCCCGGGAGGAGGGCCCCTGGGCGAAGGGCTCGAAGACGACGTCCTTGAGGTCGTCGGGCACGCCGGGGCCGTCGTCCTCGACGGTCAGCACGGCCCCCTCACCCGAAGGAGCGACGTCGATGCGGATGTGGGCGTCCTGGCCAGCGTGACGCCGCGCGTTGGTGACCAGGTTGACGATCACCCGCTCGATCTTGCCGCGGTCGATCGCGATGGGCGATCGGACGGCGGTCACCTCGACGTCGGGCTCATCGAGGTCGGCGAGGACGTCGGTGACGACCTCCGCGAGGTCGTGATCCTCACGCTGGAGGTTGAGCACCCCACGGGACAGTCGCTCCACGTCCAGCAGGTCGTCGAGGAGCTGCTCGATGCGCTCGGCCTGGCGCACCATCCGCTGTGCCAGATGCGCGACCTGATCCGGTGCGAGCTCGCCCGAGTGGCTCGCCAACGTGGAGGCGAAGCCGAGCACGGTGGTCAGTGGCGTGCGCAGCTCGTGGGACACCGCCTGCAGGAACAGCCGCCGGAGCTGATCGACGTGACGTAGCCCCTCCGCCGCCTGCCGTTCGTGCTGGAGTGCCCGGACCATGGAGGCTTCGCGGCGCCGCTCCTGCGTGACGTCACGTCCGATGCCGAGCGCCGCGAGGACCCGCCCCTGACGGTCGCGCACGCAGACCTCCTCGACGGAGAGGACGACCACCTCACCGTCGGGGCGGGGCCACGAGAACTCGATCGGCCAGATCGCGGGTCCGGGTCCGAAGCGGTTCTCGATGAACCGCTGGCGGACGTGGGGGTCGAGGTTGTCGTTGAGGGGACTCGGGTCACGGCGCAGCTCGTCGGGCTCGATGCCGACCGTGTCGGCGAAGGCCCGGTTGACGTGCTCGACGTGGAACTCGGGCTCGAAGCCGAACCGGTAGATGCCGGTCTCGCTGGCCTCGGCCAGGGTCCTGAAGCTCGACGCGAGCTCATCGAGCTCGTGCTCGAGGCGGTGGCGGTCCTCGATGTCCCGACCGCTCAGCACCAGACCGGCCGGCTCGCCGTCGAGGAACAGCGGAGCGGCGCCGATCCCGACGACGACCCGTCCCGGGTCCTCGTCACGCGTCCACGGGGACACGAACGCGACGTCGGTCTCGTGGACGTCACCAGCCGCGGCACGCTCGATCTGCGCGAGCCCGGTGTCGACCGTCCCTGGGGCGAGCAGGACCGAGAGGTGGCGTCCCGCCACCTCCTCGTAGGCGAGGCCGGTGAGCGTCTCGCCCGCCGGGTTGATGGCACCGATGTGGCGTCGCTCGTCCAACACGATCACCATGTTGGGCGTGCTCATGTACGCCTCGTACCCGAGGCGTGCACGATCGTCCCAGGGCTCGGCCACGGGCGAGTGCGGCCACCCCTCCGCCGTCGAAGGCCGCTCCGGCTCGCTCATCCCGACGTCCTCGGCTCGATCCGACAGCCTGCCCGGTGGTCGCCCCGTCAGGGCGACGCGTCCTACCGAGTGATGTCGTCGACGTCTCCTGGCTGACCGAAGAAGGCGATCCGTTCGAAGTCGAGGGAGTAGCGCTCCATCGCCTTCGAGAGGGCCTCCTTGTCCACCTTGCCGAGCTTCTCGAGCTCCGCGAGCACGCAGTAGACCACCGACTCTGCGTCGATGCGGTGGAACCTGCGCAGTGCCTCACGGGTATCCGACCTGCCGAACCCATCGGTGCCGAGCACCGCGAAGGGGCCGGGCATCCAGTCGGCGATCTGGAACGGCGTCGCGCGCATCCAGTCGCTGACCGCGACGTAGGGGCCCTCGGTGTCCTCGAGGATGCGGGTGACCAGCGGCACGCGCGGCTCGGACTCCGGGTTGGTGCGGTTCCAGGACTCGACGGCGGCACCGTCACGGAGCAGGCGGTTCCAGCCCGGCGCGGACCAGACGTCCGCGGAGACGTTCCAGTCCTCGGCGAGCAGCTCCTGCGCGCGGAGCGCCTCGTTGATGATCGTTCCCGAGGAGAGGATGTGCGCCTCGAGCTCGCCGCCCGGCCCCTCCTGGTAGCGGTAGAGCCCCTCGATGATGTGGTGATCCTCGACGTGATCGGGCATCGGAGGCTGGACGACCGGCTCGTTGTAGACGGTGAGGTAGAAGATCACGTCCTCGCCGGCGTCGCTGTCCTCCTCGCCGCCCGCGTCGCGTGGGTACATGCGGTCGAGCCCGTGCTCGACGAGCACGGCCAGCTCGTAGGCGAAGGAGGGGTCGTAGGCCTCGACGCCGGGGTTGGACTGGGCCATCAGCAGCGAGTGGCGGTCCTGGTGCTGCAGCCCCTCGCCGTTGAGCGTCGTCCCGCCGGCGGTGGCACCGATCATGAAGCCACGGGCGCGCTGGTCGGAGGCCGACCAGATCGAGTCGGCGGTGCGCTGGAAGCCGAACATCGAGTAGAAGATGTAGAGGGGGATCATCGGCTCACCGTGGGTGGCGTAGCTCGTCCCGGCCGCGTGGAAGGTGCCGACCGAGCCGGCCTCGGTGATCCCCTCGTGGATGATCTGGCCGTCCTTGGCCTGCTTGTACGACAGCAGCAGGTCCTGGTCGACGGGCTCGTAGGTCTGGCCGAGGTGGTCGTAGATCTTGGCGGTCGGGAACCACGAGTCCATCCCGAAGGTGCGCGCCTCGTCGGGGATGATGGGCACGATGCGCTTGCCGAGGTCCTCGGAGCGCAGCAGGTCCTTGAAGAGGCGGACCAGCGCCATCGTGGTGGCGACCTCCTGGTTGCCCGAGCCCTCCTTCAACGGCTGGAACAGGTCGCGGTCGGGAAGCTCGGGCACGGTGAAGGCGACCCTGCGATCCGGGACGTACCCGCCCAGCTCGCGACGACGCTCGTGCAGGTACGCGGTCTCCTCGGAGTCCTCCTCGGGGCGCACGTACGGCGGCAGATCGCCCTCGAGTTCGTCGTCCGAGACGTCGATCGCGAGCCGGTCACGGAAGGTCTTGAGCGCGTCCGACGAGAGCTTCTTCATCTGGTGGACGGCGTTGCGGGCCTCGAAGTCCGGGCCGAGGGTCCACCCCTTGACGGTCTGGGCGAGGATCACGGTCGGCGCGCCCGAGGTGGAGGTCGCGGCTTCGAAGGCGGCGTAGACCTTGCGGTAGTCGTGACCACCGCGGGTGAGCCTGCCGATGTCCTCGTCGCTCAGGGTGTCGCCCAGCTTCTTCAGCCGCGGGTCGGCGTTGAAGAAGTCCTCCCGGACGAACTCGACCCCCTTGGCGATGTAGGTCTGCATCTGCCCGTCGGGGACCTCGTTCATCCGTTTGACCAGCGCCCCGTCGACGTCGCTGGCCAACAGCGGATCCCACTCGCGTCCCCAGACCACCTTGATGACGTTCCAGCCTGCACCGCGGAAGATCCCCTCCAGCTCCTGGATGATCTTGCCGTTGCCCCGCACGGGGCCGTCGAGCTGCTGCAGGTTGCAGTTGATCACGAAGGTGAGGTTGTCGAGCCCCTCGCGGCTGGCCACGGGCAACGCGCCCAGGGTCTCGGGCTCAGCGGTCTCGCCGTCGCCACCGAAGAACCAGACGTGCTGATCGGAGGTGTCCTTGAGCCCGCGGTTGTGCAGGTAGCGGTTGAAGCGGGCCTGGTAGATCGCGTTGATCGGTCCGAGCCCCATCGACACCGTCGGGAACTCCCAGAACCGCGGCATCAGACGGGGGTGCGGGTACGAGGACAGGCCGCCGGGCTCGACCTCGGAGCGGAAGCGGTCGAGCTGGGACTCCTCGAGACGACCCTCGACGAAGGCGCGGGCGTAGATGCCCGGGGAAGCGTGGCCCTGGAAGTAGAGCTGGTCGCCACCACCCGGGTGGTCCTTGCCCCGGAAGAAGTGGTTGAAGCCGACCTCGTAGAGCGAGGCTGCGGACGCGTAGCTGCCGATGTGGCCCCCGGTCCCGCGCTCCACGTTCGTCCGGTGCACCATCACCGCCGCGTTCCAGCGGATCTGCTGGCGGATCCGGCGCTCGATCTCCTCGTCCCCGGGGAACCTCGGCTCACGCTCCGGCGGGATCGTGTTGATGTAGTCGGTCGTGGTCAGCGAGGGGATCCCGATGTTGCTCTGGCGTGCCCGCTCGAGGAGCTTGAGCAGCAGGAAGCGCCCTCGGGACTTGCCGATCCGTTCGACCACCGCGTCGAAGGACTCGATCCACTCCTCGGTCTCGACCTCGTCGACATCGGGGTACTGAGCGGGGAACCCGTCGGTGATGATGGGGTGCTCGGCGAAGTGCTGCTGTTCGCGCATCTCGGCCACGAGGGATCCTCCACGAGCAGCTGTCGTCGCGATATGGGGATGACCCACGGTAACCCGTGGCGCCGGTCCGCGCCTGCCCTGACCATGCGACGTGCGCAGCGCTGTCGGCGGTCCCCACGTCGCACCCCACCACTACGGTTGCGCCATGCCCCAGAACCATCACACGGCTACCGTTGCCACATGACCTGCGAGCGGTCCCCCCTGGCGCTGCTGTTCGCCCTCGTGCTCGTCGGCGCGATCGGCTGCACCGACGTGCGCGAGCAACGGGAGGGTGCGGTCGACGCGATCGAGCAGATGGGTGAACGCGGTCGGTTCTGCCTGTCCCTCGCCCGGGCCGTCACGGCGATCGAGTCGGCCTCGCCGGGCACCGCGCGTGACGCGATCGAGGAGGCGGTGACCCAGGCTCCGGACGAGCTGCTGGACGACGTCCGCGCCCTCGCTGACGCGATCCGGGCGGTCGAGGGAGAGGGCGCCGAGGGGCTGCGCGACCCGGAGCTCCAGGAGGCGGCACGGACCCTGCACGAGCGCACGCGTGAGCTGTGCGACCCGATGTGAAGCGACCCTGACCGGCCCGGCGCACGCCCGCCGGCACGACCTATCGAGGCGAGACGTGGCAGCGAACCGCAAACCGGTCACCCCGGACCAGAGGAGCCGCGACCTGCAACGTGAGTTCCGTGCGCTGCAGAAACAGGACCCGAGCCCCGCTCGCGCCGCAGAGCTCGCCACCCTGGCCCGTGCCGCGCATGCGGATCGTCAGCTCAACCTGGCGATGCTCGCGGCCCAGCAGTGCCTCGAGGAGGACCCGTCCGAGCCCGACCTGCTGGTCGAGGCCTACCGGTCCGAGCCAGGGGGCGAGGCACGGCTGCTGGAGTTGGCCGACCTGCGTGACCTCGCGCGCTACATCGACCGCAGCGACCTCGTCGCGGTCGCCGACCGCGACATCGAGTCGGCGGCTCGCGACTGGGTCCTGCCGGCCGAGGAGGGCGAGCGCCGGTACCGGCTGCGGACCGTGCAATCGCTCGCGTCCGCCGACCTCGCCGACACCTTGCGCGACGAGGTGGACGAGCCGTGACCTCGTCGGAGGTACCGACGCGTTCACCCGTCACGGTCGATGACGTCCGTGCGGCCGCGGCCCGCTTGGACGGCATCGCGCACCGTACGCCCGTCCTGCGGTCACGCCACCTCGATGCTGCCGTGGGGGCCGAGGTGTTCCTCAAGGGCGAGCACCTCCAGCGGGTCGGAGCGTTCAAGTTCCGCGGGGCCTACAACGCGATCGCCAGCCTGGAGCCGGCCGTCCGGCGTCGGGGGGTGGTGGCGTTCTCCTCCGGCAACCACGCACAGGCCATCGCCTGCGCGGCGAGGTTGCTCGAGGTGCCCGCGACGCTCGTGATGCCGAGCGACGCTCCGGACGTGAAGCTCGCCGCGACCCGAGGCTACGGCGCCGAGGTGGTCAGCTACGACCGCTACAGCGAGGACCGGCGCGCGATCGGCGAGCGCATCGCCGGGGAACGCGGTGCCACGATCATCCCGCCCTACGACCATCCACAGGTGATCGCGGGGCAGGGCACGACGGCGCTCGAGCTCGTCGAGGAGGTCGCGGACCTCGACGTGCTGGTCGTGCCGGTCGGCGGCGGCGGCCTCATCTCCGGATGTGCCGTGGCGGCAGCGGCGAGCACCCCCGGCCTGCGGATCGTCGGCGTCGAGCCCGCGGGCCGGGACGCTGCACGCCGTGCCCTGGACGCCGGCGAGGTCGTGACGGTCCCCGTGCCCCGAACCGTCCTCGACGGACAGCAGACCCCGGAGATCGGCCACCTCCCCCTGGCGATCCTCCAGCGGCTGGCGGAACGGGTGGTCGGCGTCGACGACGATGACGTGCTCGCGACCGTGCGCACCCTGGCGATCCGCGCCAAGCAGGTGGTCGAGCCGTCGGGTGCGAGCGCGCTGGCGGCGCTGCTCACCGGCGCGGTGCAGGTCAGCGGGGGCAAGGTCGGGGTCGTGCTCTCGGGCGGCAACATCGCGCCCGAGCAGCTGGCCGCGATCGTGACGGCGGACACCCCGCTGCTGTGGTGACCACGCGCGCGAACGGTCAGTTGGCGTGCTCGAGGGACCAGCGGTCGCTCCAGCGGGCGCGGACGACCCCGTAGGTGGCGGCGGCGGTGAGCAGGTCGCCCGCCTCGAGGGCGGTGATCGCCTGCCAGATCTCCTCGCAGCTGCGGTCCTCACGCAGCTCGCCGCCGGTGAACAGCCCGGCGACCTGCGCGTAGTCGAGCTCCAGCAGCGACGCCGGATCGAAGGTGTCGATCCAGGCGGTCACCGAGGCCAGCGCGGCGAGCACGTCCTCCCCGTCCTCCAGGGTCTCCTCGACGACCTCGATGGCCCGCTCCAGCCGTTCCATGGCCTGGTCGCAGGTGGTCACGTAGACCAGGCGCGCGCCGTGCCCCTCTGGGTGCTCGCGGATGCGCCGTTCGGAGGGGTCGAAGGCGACGAACCAGTGCAGCGGCACCGACCAGGGCTCGTCCAGCACGTGCGGCACCTGACCGGTCGACGACAGCGACTCGAGCTGGCCGCGGACCCGGCCATCGGGAACGAACGCTGCGACGACCGTGTCGGGGATGCGCCGGCGGAAGGTCTCCATCGCGACAGCGGCGCGCAGCTCGAGATCGAGCGGGCAGACGAGCACCTGCTTGCCCGCCCGGCGGACCAGCGCGGCGTCCTGCCCGAACAGGGTGCGCCCCATCAGCAGGCGCGTCGCGGCCGCCTGCTCGGCGTCGGCGTGTTCGCTGCGGGTCAGCCCGCCCGCCGCGTCGACGTACGCCGCCCAGCGTTCGCGCTCCCGTGGAGGGAACGACTCCAGGGGCGAGAACACCTTCAACTGCGCACGTGGTACCAGCATCGTGCCGCGACCGTAGCGGAGCCGAACGCCCGTCGTGCAGGGCGAGCACCCGTCGCTGCGTAGTAGCCTCGGAGGTCACGCCGAGGTAGCTCAGCTGGCTAGAGCAACCGCCTTGTAAGCGGTAGGTCACGGGTTCGAATCCCGTCCTCGGCTCCGGGTTCCCCCGCGCTCCGCGGCAGCTCGTGCAGGGAGGCGCGCTGGCGGATCCAGAGGCGGCCCGCGGCCCGACCGCCGGATGAGCACTATCGTCGGTCCCAGGGAGAAGGGACCCGGGAGGAGGGACCCGGGAGGAGGGACCCGGGAGAAGGGACGCGACGGACGCCGACCTGGACAGGAGCCGCAGGTGACGAGGAACGTGTTCGTGCTCGGCCTCGACGGGTTCAACCTGGCCAAACTGCGCTCGCTCGACATCGGCGAACCGTGCGACTTCCACGGCCTGCTCACCCCCGAGGAGATCCTCGACGCCGAGGAGTTCCCCATCTCCAGCATGGTGGAGCGAGCCACGGCCCAGATGCACGCGTTCCCCGGGACGGTCGATGCGGTCGTGGGCTACATGGACTTCCCGGTCAGCACGATGTTGCCGCTGCTGAAGGCCCCGTTCGGCCTGCCGGGCCTGACGATGACGAGCCTGCTCAAGTGCGAGCACAAGTACTGGAGCCGGCTGATGCAGCGCGAGGTGGTGGGCGCGCACGTTCCCGAGTTCGTGGCCTTCGATCCCTTCGGCCCGGATCCGGCCGGGCAGATCGGCCTCGAGCCGCCGTACTGGGTCAAGCCGGTCAAGTCGGCGGGCTCCTGGCTCGGCTTCTACGTCGGGAACCAGGCGGACCTCGACCACGCCGTCGCCGTGATCCGCGAGCACATCGGCCGCTTCGCCGACCCGTTCAACGAGCTGCTCGACACGGTGGAGCTGCCGCCCGAGGTCGCCTCGGTGGACGGTAGCTACTGCCTCGCCGAGGCGATCATCGGTGGGTGGCAGTGCACGCTGGAGGGTTCGGTGGTCGGCGGGCACTTCGATGTGCACGGCGTGGTGGACTCGGTACGCCTGCCAGGCAGCACGAGCTTCGAGCGCTACCAGTACCCGTCCAGGCTCCCTCAGGCGAAGCTCGACGAGATGTCGCGCATCACCCAGGAGGTGCTCGAACACGTGGGGTTCGACGGCGCCGCGTTCAACATCGAGTTCTTCTGGGACGAGGAGCGCGACCACCTCTGGCTGCTGGAGGTCAACACCCGCATCGCGCAGCACCACAGTGACCTGTTCGAGAAGGTCGATGGCGCCTCCAACCACCAGGTGATGCTCGAGGTCAACCTCGGCCGCCGACCGCGGATGCCCCACGGGCAGGGCCCCTTCGGGTGCGCGGCGGTGTTCTTCATGCGCCACACGGAGGATGCGCTGGTCACCGCGGTGCCGTCGGAGGAGGAGATCGCGGAGCTCGCGGCGGCCATCCCTGGGCTCGAGGTCCAGCTCCACGTGCAGCCTGGGCAGCGCCTCTCCGAGCTCGTCGACCAGGACAGCTACAGCTACGAGCTCGGGATCGTCTACCTGGGCGCACGGGACGAGGCCGAGCTGCTCGACCGCTACGAGGCCTGCCGGGAGCGGCTGCACTTCACCCTCGAGCCCGTCCAGGGGCGTACATGAGGCAGGGGCGTACATGAGGACGATCGAGACGTTCCCCTACCCCATCCGGGAGTTCGAGCACGTCTTCATCCCCCTGTCCGACGGGTCCCGCCTCGCGGCCAGGATCTGGATGCCGCTCGACGCGGACACCGAGCCGGTCCCCGCGATCCTCGAGTACATCCCCTACCGCAAGCGGGATCTGCGCACCCCTGAGGACTCGGTCAGCCACCCCTACGTCGCCGGGCACGGCTACGCCGTCGTCCGGGTCGACCTGCGCGGCAGTGGCGATTCGGACGGGGTGCTGACCGACGAGTACCTGCGTCAGGAGTGGGACGACGGCCTCGAGGTCCTGGAGTGGATCGCGGCGCAGCCCTGGTGCGACGGCGCGATCGGCATGCTCGGCATCTCCTGGGGAGGTTTCAACGGCCTGCAGCTGGCAGCGCTGCAGCCCCCGCAGCTCAAGGCGGTGATCACCGTCGCCTCCACCGACGACCGCTACGCCGACGACGTGCACTACATGGGCGGCTGCCTGCTCGCGGACAACCTGTCATGGTCGGCGATCATGTTCGCGAACAACTCGTGCCCGCCCGACCCGGAGCTGGTCGGTGAGCGGTGGCGGGAGATGTGGCACCAACGGCTCGAGGACAGCGGGCTGTGGCTGGACACCTGGCTGCAGCACCAGGAACGTGACGACTACTGGAGGCACGGCTCGGTCTGCGAGGACTACGCGGCGATCCGGTGTCCCGTGTTCGCCGTCAGTGGGTGGGCCGACGGCTACTCCAACGCCGTCTTCCGGCTGCTGGCGAACCTCGAGGTCCCCTGCAAGGGGCTGATCGGGCCCTGGAGCCACCGCTACCCGCACCTGGCCCGCACCGAGCCGCGCATCGGGTTCCTCCAGGAGTCGCTGCGCTGGTGGGACCACTGGCTCAAGGGGATGCCCACCGGCGTGATGGACGAGCCGCCACTCCGGGTCTGGATGCAGGAAGCGCTCCACCCGGCGACGCGTTACGACGCACGGCCGGGCCGGTGGGTCGCGGAGCCGAGGTGGCCGTCCGACACGATCACGACGTTGCCGCTCGGGCTCGACCTCGGTGGAGAGCTGCTCCTCGAAGGGACCTCGAGCGATCCAGGCGCGACCGCGCTGCGCTCCCCCCTGCGCACCGGGCTGCTGGCCGGCAAGTGGTGCTCCTACGCCGCCGGACCGGACCTGCCCGGCGACCAGCGTGAGGACGACGCGAACTCGCTCACCTTCGACACGCCACCCTTGGACACGCGGATCGAGATCCTCGGCGCTCCCGTCGTCGACCTCGAGGTCGCCGTGGACCGACCGGTCGCCATGCTGGCCGTGCGGTTGTGCGACGTGGACGAACTGGGGGCGAGCACCCGGGTCACCTACGGCCTGCTCAACCTCACCCACCGCGCGAGCCACGAGCACCCGGTCCTGCTCGAACCGGGTCGGCGCGAGCGCGTCACGATCCCCCTCAACGACGTCGCCCACAGCTTCCAGCCGGGCCGGCGCATCCGCCTGGCGATCTCGACGTCCTACTGGCCGCTGGCCTGGCCACCACCCGAGCCGACGACCGCGACGGTGTGGCCCGCGTCCAGTCGACTGCGACTCCCCGTGCGTCAACCCCGCGACGAGGACGGCACGCTGCGCACCCTGCCGGACCCCGAAGGTGCGGCGGAGGTGACACGACACACCGTCGAGCCCGAACGTCGCGCGTGGCGGCTGTCCCGCGACCTCGGCACGGAGCAGTTCGCGCTCGAGGTCGATGATGCGCACGGCGTCTACGTGATCGAGGAGACCGGCACGCGGGTCGAGCTCAACGGCTGGGAGCTCTACACGGCGCAGGGCGACGACGTCACCTCGGTCCGAGGGAAGGTGCGCTGGGAGCTCGGGTTCCGCCGCCCCGGCTGGGACGTGCGCACGGAGACGGAGACGGTGCTGAGCTGCACGGCTTCGGAGTTCGTCCTCGAGGCATCGCTCGTCGCCCTCGAGGCGGACACCGAGGTGTTCCGACGGACCTGGGACCATCGGATCCCCCGGAGGTACGTATGACCCGGGAGCCCACGATGACGGGTCTCCGCCCAACCGCGAGCTGCTGAGAGGGGACGGACATGCCGAAACGCGTGACGGGGGTGGACGCCGACCGGATCCGCGAGCGACTCGTCGCGCTGATCCGGATCCCGTCGATCACCGGCGAGGAGGACCCGGCGATCCACCGCATCGCCAGCTGGCTGCAGGACGCCGACGCCGAGGTCGACTACTGGTACGACGGGATGTCCTCGCTGTTGCGCGACCCGCGGTACAGCGGACACGAGGTCGACCGTGCCTGGGTCCCCGTCGTGGCGGGGATGGTCCGCGGCGAACGACCCGGTCCGACCGTGCTGCTGACCGGCCACATCGACGTGGTCCCGCCAGGCGACTACGCGCAGTGGTCGGACGACCCCTTCTCGGGCCTGGTCGACGGCGATCGCGTGATCGGACGCGGCACCGCGGACATGAAGTCCGGGCTCGTCGGCGCGCTCGAGGCCTTCGAGGCCTTCGTCGAGGGTCCGAGGGACTTCGCGGGCCGCGTGATCTTCCTCGCCGTCCCCGCGGAGGAGGACAGCGGCCTGGGGACGCTCGCGGCCATCCGCCGCGGCTGGACCGCCGACGTCGCGATCCTCCCCGAGCCGACGGTGCAGGAGGGCGCCCCCCGCATCCTGGTGGCCCACGCGGGCGCCATCTCGCTCACCGTCAGCGTGACGGGCCTGTCGGTGCACGCCAGCATCCGGCAGGAGGGCGAGAGCGCCCTGACCCACTTCCTCGACATCTACGAGGCCATGCGGCGCGACGAGGCAGCGGTCAACGCGGCCGAGACCGACCCGCTGATGTTGGAGCTCGGGCTGCCCTACTCGACCAACGTCGGCATCGCCAGGGGCGGCGAATGGTCCTCGACGGTCATGGACCACCTCGAAGCGCAGGTGCGCATCGGGGTGCCCCTGAACGAGACCGTCCAGCAGGCGGAGGATCGCTTCCGCCGCGCTGTGCTCGAAGCCGGCAACGACAACCCGTGGCTGCGTGAACACCCGCCGACGGTCAAGCGCGAGGCTGCCGGCTTCGGCTCGGCACGGGTCCCGAGCGACCATCCGTTGGTCACGATCCTGCACCGAGCGGGCGGTCGAGCCTTCGAGCGTGAACCGCAGATCGCTGCCGCTCCGTACGGCTGCGACATGGCGGGGTGGGTCCGGCTGGCCAACGTCCCCACCGTCCTGTACGGCCCCGGCGACATCGCCCATGCCCACGCGCCCAACGAATCGGTCTCGCTGGACCGCACGATCCGTGTCGCGCGTGCACTGGTCGAGGCCACCGAGGACCTGCTGGACTGCACGGTGGAGGAACTCGCGCTGCTGCGGTGACCCTTCCGCCGAGCGGTGCTCACTCCACCTTCAGCTCACCGGGCTCCAGCAGGGGGTAGGCGCCCTCCTCGTCGTGGATCTCCTGGCCGACGAGCGCCGGGGTGAACACGCAGATCATCCGCACGGTCTCCACGATGTCGAGGGTGTGCTTCTCGTGGCCGTCGAGGACGTACACCGTGCCCGGCTCGATGTCGTAGACCTCACCGTTGGTGTGGTCGGTCAGCGTGGCCCTGCCCTCGATGCAGTACACGGTCTCCTGGTGGTTCTTGTAGTGCATGTCCGTCTGCGTGCCGGTGTACAGCGTCGTGTCGTGGAACGAGTAGCCCAGCCCGTCGCGGGAGAGCAGCAGGCGGCGGGCGAGGAAGGTCTCGCCGCGGGTCTCGCGGTCGGTCCCTTCGATGTCGGAGAGGCTTCGAACGATCATGTGGTGCTCCTCGTTGGTCATCAGGGTGGATCAGCCATCGAACCGAACTGCCATGAGAGGTGCAGCGCCTCGACCTGACCTGGCGGACGAGGTCACTCCGCCTCGACGTCGCTGACCGGGTAGTCGTAGTGCCCGAGCCACCGCTCGTGCCACTCGAGCACGATGTCGAACCGCTCGACCCGGTGCTTGGGGGTGCCCGAACGCGACAGTTCGTGGCCCTCGTCGGGGAAGCGGACCATCTCGGTGGGGGTCCCGGCGCGCTTCAACGCCGCGAAGAACTGCTCCCCCTGCTCGGGAGGGCAGCGCCAGTCCGCGTCGCTGTGCAGCACCAGCGTCGGGGTCACGATGCGGGAGGCGTTGCTGAGCGGACTGGCGAGACGGTGCGCCTCGGGGTCGTCGTCGAGGGAGACGTCCAGGAACATCCGGTCGAAGTGCGGGCCGATATCCGAGGTGCCCGTGAACGACTCCCACTGCAACAGGCCCCGCTCCACGATCGCCGACCCGTACCGGTCGGTCCGGGCGAGCAGACGCGCGGTGGCGTACCCGCCGTAGGACCCCCCCATGATCCCGATCCGTCGAGGGTCGGCCTGCGGGTAGCGCATGAGGGCGGAGTGCACGACCGCCTCGAGGTCGAGGGTGTCGATGCTGCCCTCCTCCATCCAGGCGCCGACCACCTCCCGACAGAACCCCCTGCCGCGGCCCGAGGAGCCACGGGGGTTGGAGCCGAGCACCAGGTAGCCGGCGCCGGCCCCGACCTGGAACTCGTCGAAGAAGAAGTCGCCGTACTGCGATGTCGGCCCGCCGTGGATGTTGAACAGGATCGGGACGCTGCGGTCCTCCGCGTCCTCGAAGCCCTCGGGCAACACCGCCCAGACGTCCAGGTCGACGCCGTAGCGCTCGAAGGTGAACCGCTCCGTCGGATGGACGACCACCTGGTCGTGGAAGCGCGACGTGAGATCGGTGAGCGGACGTTCCTGGCCGTCCTCGATCCAGGCGAGCTCGCCGGGCGAGCTCGGGTCGGTGACCGTCACGGCGATGGCCGTGCCGTCGGGACGGGCGGCGTAGCCGGTCACGCACCGCTCACCTGCGACGATGTCGGTGACGGTCGGCTCGTGGCCGCCCTCGTCCTCCACCCGGATCACGCGGGTGGTCCCGCGGTCCTCCAGGATCGTGAGGAACCCGCCCTTGACGAACCGCGGGCCCGTGGTCGCGCATCCTGGCGCGTTCGGCAACACGCTGCGGTCGAGGTGGCCCGTGAGCGAGACCGGCGTGTCGCCGTCGAGACGCCAGATCTGCTGCGGTGCCGGCCAATCGAAGGGGTCGGTGAGCCCGGTGAGGTAGACCTGTCCGTCGGGGGCGTGATCGACCGAGGTCCACATCCCGGGCGCGGTCAGGGTGCGGGATGCCTCGGTCCCGAGGTCGATCTCCATGACGGCGGTCGCAGGGTCGGTCTCGTCGCGGTCCGCGGGCCGGGTCAGGTAGCCGATCGCGCCTCCATCGGGTCGCCAGGAGGGGCCCCACTGGTCCTCGTCGCCTGGTGTCAGGCAACGCGGCTCGCCGTCACCGGTCGGCTCGAGCAACCACAGGTGTGTCCGGCGGTGGTTGATCCAGCCGTCGCCGTCGCTGCGGTACGGCAGGCGGGTGATGCGCTTCGGCACGCGCTTGCGCTCGTCCTCGTCGAGGTCGGCGAGTTCGGGGATCAGCTGGGCCGCGACGATGACCAGGCTCGAGGAATCCGGCGACCACTCCAGCTCCGACACCCCGAGAGGCAGATCGGTGCGACGCGCCGGCTCGCCCCCGTCGGCGGGCATGACCATCAGCTGCGCGCGGTCGTCCGGCTCGGTGCCCTTCCGCAGGAAGGCGAGCCACGCACCATCCGGGGACCACCGCGGCGAGGAGTCCCCCGGCCCGTGCGTGAAGCGCACGGAGCGACCCCCGTCGGTGACGTGGATCGTGCGGTCGTAGCGGTCCTCCTCCACGTCGGGACGCGTCAGCACGTAGGCGACGCGACGCCCATCAGGGTGGAGTTGTGGGTCGCTGGGGACCTCGAGGTGCTGCAGATCGGACGGACGCACGTGGGCTCCACGCGATCGGGAACGTTCGTTGCCCGGCACGGTAGTCGTCACACCAGACGCCTTCCCGACCGGAGGGTGTCCCAGCACGGCGGATCGGTACCCGTCACCGGGGTTCGGCGCAGGTCAGCGGCGGTGTCGGAGCAGCTCGTAGAGGGCGACGCCGGCGGCCACCGAGGCGTTGAGCGAGCCCACCCGGCCACGGATCGGGAGCCGGGCGAGGGCGTCACAGCGCTCACGGACCAGGCGCGACAGGCCCTCGCCTTCGGCGCCGACCACCAGCACGCAGGGCTCGCTCGCCAGGGGGTGCTCGGCGAGCTCCACCTCGGCGTCGCCGTCGAGCCCGAGCGACCAGACACCGTGCTCGCCGAGCTGCCCCAGGGCGCGGACCAGGTTGGTCACCTGTACGACCGGCAGATGGGCGAGTGCGCCCGCAGCGGCCTTCTCCACCGTCGGGGTCACCGCTGCGGCGCGGCGTGCAGGCACGACCAGCCCGTGAGCCCCCACCGCCTCGGCGGTCCGCGCGATGGAGCCGAGGTTGTGCGGGTCGGTCACCCCGTCGAGCGCGACGAGCAGCGCGGGGTCCTCGGCGTCGATCCCCTCGAGGACGGCGTCGAGGGTGGCGTAGGGGAAGGCGGGAGCCTCGGCCAGCACCCCCTGGTGCACGAGCCCCTCGGCGCGACGGTCGAGCTCGGCCCGGTCGATGCGCTCGAGCGGCACGCCGAGCGGCTCCGCGAGGGCGACGATCTCGTCCAACACCGCGGAGTGCCCACGCGAGTCGGCCACCAGGATCCGTTGCAGCGGCTGGGACGAGCGCAGGAGCTCCCGGACGGGGTGCAGCCCGCCCACCACACGTCCCGGTGGGGCCACCTAGCCGTCCGGCTCCGACGGGGACGCGTCGGCCGACCGCGGGGCGGTGTACCAGCGCGCCCCGTCGGGCCCGTCCTCGACGATGATGCCGGCGGCGGTGAGCTGGTCGCGGATCGCGTCGGCGGTGGCGAAGTCCCGGTCCGCTCGGGCCTTGGCCCGCGCCTCGAGCATCCCCTCCACGAGCGGGGCGAGCCGCGCCTCGACGGCGCTGGCATCGGCCAGGGCGCGCTCGATCCCGAGGCCCAACACCTCGTCGCCCAGCTCGACCACGAGGTCGGAGAGCGCCGCGACGGCAGCGCGCTCCTGGGCGTCGCCTGCGACCGCCCGCACGAGACGCTCGTTGCCATCGGTGACCAGCTCGTGCAGCGCGGCGACGGCGGAGGGCACGTTGAGGTCGTCGTCCATCGCCGCCGTGAACGCCTCACGGTGACGGGTGGTGACGACGTCGTCCGGCTCGTCGCCGTCGATGGCGCGCCGGGCCGACCGTACGAAGGTGGTGAACCGGTCGAAGACCGTCGCGGCGTCCCGCAGGCGCTCGGACTCGTAGATCAGCGGGCTGCGGTGCTGGGCGGAGAGGTACCACACCCGCAGCGGCCCGGACCCCCAGTCGTCGAGGGCCTCGTCCAGTGCGACGACGTTGCCGACGGACTTGGACATCTTCGCATCGCCCATCTGGACCATGCCGTTGTGGACCCAGTGGCGCACGAAGGTGCCCCCGTGTGCGGCCTCGTGCTGGGCGATCTCGTTCTCGTGATGGGGGAAGACCAGGTCCAGACCACCGCAGTGGACGTCGAAGCCCTCGCCGAGGTGCTTGGCCGCCATCGCGGAGCACTCGATGTGCCAACCGGGGCGCCCGTCCCCCCACGGCGACGGCCAGGAGGGCTCGCCGGGCTTCGCGGCCTTCCACATGGCGAAGTCGAGCGGGTCCTCCTTGCGGTCGGCGTCGACGACGTCCTCACCCTGCTGCATGTCGTCGATCCGCCGACCGGACAGCTTGCCGTACTCGGGGAAGCTGCGGACCCGGAAGAAGACGTCGCCATCGATGGCGTAGGCCTTGTCCTGGTCGATCAGCTCCTGGATCAACCCCTGCATCTCGAGGAGGTGCCCGGTCGCGAAGGGCTGCACGTCGGGGGGGAGCACGTTGAGCGCTTCCATGGCGCGGTTCCACGCTCGGGTGTAGCGGGTGGCGACCACGGCGGGCTCGACCCGCTCGCGGCGAGCGCGCATGATGATCTTGTCGTCGATGTCGGTGACGTTCTGCACGAACGTGACCCGGTACCCCTGGTGGCTGAGGTAGCGCCGGAGCACGTCGCTGACCACCGAGTACCGGCCGTGACCGATGTGCGCGTCGCCCTGCACCGTGGGACCACAGGAGTAGATCGAGGCCTCGCCCTCGGTACGGGGCTCGAACGGGACCTCGCTGCGGCGCAAGGTGTCGTACAGGACCAGGGACATCGCCGTCCACCGTGTTCGGAAGTGTGACGCGCAAGCGTAGGGACGTGGCGCCCGCCACCACGGCCGGCGTGCGGCCGGCGGCGTCGGGCATCCGGACCGGAGCCTACCCGCGGAGGGGTGCCAACAGGCAGGTGGCCCACGCCGCGACCCCCTCGCCACGACCGATCGCGCCGAGCCCGTCGGTGGTGGTGAACTTCACCGAGACGGCGTCGAGATCCATCCCCAACGCCTCGGCGAGCCGCTCCCGCATGCCCCGGCGATGCGGAGCCAACCGGGGACGCTGTGCCACGACGGTGACGTCGAGGTTGCCAACGCGCCAACCGGCGTCGGCGACGTCCTCGGCGACGCTGCGGAGCAGGACGAGCGAATCGGCGCCGGCCGTGTCGGGCTCGTCGACACCGAACCGGGCGCCGAGGTCCCCGAGGCAGGCCCCGCCCAGCAGGGCGTCCGCGACCGCGTGCGCGACGACGTCGGCGTCGGAGTGGCCGGCGAGGGCGGGCCCGTCGTCGATCCGCACCCCGCCGAGCACCAGCGGCGCATCCCGCGCCTCGTCGAAGGGGTGGATGTCGAACCCGCTCCCGACCCTCACGTCGCCGCCTCCTGCTGCACCCGAGCGAGCGCCTCGACGATGGCCAGATCCTCGGGGAAGGTGACCTTCATCCCGAAGGCGGAACCCGCCACGACGACCACCCGCCCGAGGAGACGGCCCTCGGCGATCCCACGCTCCACGAGCGTGAGTTCGTCGGTGGCGTCGCCGGGACACGCGAGCACGTCGTCGAGCACCTCCCGCGGGAACACCTGCGGGGTCTGCACGCCTCGCAGCCCGGTCCGGTCGACGGTGGCCACGACCGTGTCGCCGTCCACCTGCTTGAGCGTGTCCGCGACACGCACCGCCGGGGCAGCGGCCAGGACGTCGCCGGTCACGGCCGACACCGTGCGGCGCACGACGTCCACCGGGACGAGGGGACGGGCAGCGTCGTGCACGGCCACGATGGTCGGTCCCGGGCCGAGCGCGGCGACCCCGGCTCGCACGCTGTCGGTCCTGCTCGCTCCACCGGGGACGAGGGTGACCTCATCGCCCCGCAACGCATCGGCGAACCCCGAGCGATGGTCCGCAGGGTGGACCACGACCGGGCTCCCCAGGCCCGCAGCGACGAGCGTCCGGACCGCGTGTCGGACGAGCGGTATCCCGCCGACCTCGAGCAGCGCCTTCGGGGAGGGGGTGCCCAGCCGCTGGCCCATGCCCGCTGCGACGACGATGCCCCCGACGGCGACGTCTCCTGCGCTCACCGCCACGGCGCACCCCTGCGATCAGACCTGCGCCTTCTCCAGGGTCTCCTCGACGAGCAGTTCGGCCTGCTCCTCGTCCTTCTTGATGGCGACCGCCAGCTCGGAGAGCAGGATCTGCTTGGCCTTGGTCAGCATCCGCTTCTCGCCGGCGGACAGGCCCTTGTCCTTCTCGCGGGTGGCGAGGTTCCGTACCACCTCGGCGACCTGGTAGATGTCACCGGAGCGCAGCTTCTCGTAGTTGGCCTTGAACCGGCGAGACCAGTTGCCTGCCGCCTTGCCCTCCGGCTCACGCAGGACGTCGAGGACCTGCTCGACCTCCTTCTTGGAGACCACGTTGCGGATCCCGACCTCCTCGCACGAGTCGGCCGGGACCATCAGCGTGAGGTCACCGTAGGTGAGCCGCAGGACCAGGTACTCGCGTGCCTCGCCCTTGAGCTCGCGTTCCTCCTTGCGCTCGATCACCGCCGCGCCGTGGTGGGGGTAGATGACGGTGTCGCCGACGCTGTAGGCCATGGATCGTCTGCTCCTCGAACGGGGTCGTCCCGTGCTCCGGGACCGGGCGGATTCTGGCCGTGAACGGCCGTTGTGCGTTGCGTCGACCACCACCGATGGTCAGGTGCCGCTCCTCGTCGCGCCGCAGGTGCGCACGCAGGCGGGCCGGTCGGCCGAGGCGAGCGCAGCACCCGGGCCCTCGGAGACGTGCATCGAGCGCGGGGTCCACCGGTAGGGACCGCTGAGCAGGCCGGACTGCACGGGCTCGTCGGTCACGCGAGAGAACTCCGATGATCGAACGGATGTGATCGAACGGATGTGATCGAGCGGATGGACCCAAGCGCCTGCGGGTGGTCGCTGGAAACGACCCCACGCACGCACGGACGTCCTTCCGCAACCTCCGTCGTGTGGGGTCAACTGCCACCCAAGCCTAGCACAGCGCCGGGTTGGCCCTCAACCAGATCTGGGCTGCGAAAGCGCAGGTCGCGGGGGGTTTCGCTCCCAGATGTGGGGCGCGGCACGGACCGCCCGTGCGGCGGAGCGCCTATGACCGCGGTCGTAGGCGCGGGCACGACCGCGGGTCGGACCGGAGGTCACGAGTAGCGGTCGAGCAGGCTGGCCTCCGCCAGCCGACGCAGTCCCTCCTGGATCGCACGTGCCCGGGACTCGCCGATGCCCTCCACGTCGTCGAGCTCCGCGATCGTGGCCTCCATGATGCGCGGGAGGTTGCCGAACCGATCCACCAGCCGCTCGATGACCCCGGCGGGCAGCCGCGGGATGCGCGACAGCAGGCGGTAGCCCCGCGGGGTCACCGGCTGCTCGAGCAGGTCGGCGTCGTACGCCAGGATCTCCGCGACGTACTCGGCGTCGAGCAGCTCGTCGGTGGACAGCGCGGCGACGTCGTCCAGCACACGTGCGAGCTTGCGTCGCCGGTCGCCGAGGTAGTCGCGCACGACGAGCTCACGCTCGTCTGCGACCGACGCGACGAGCTCGTCGAGCTGCAGCTGGATGAGCCGGCCCTCGGTGCCGAGCTCGACGACGTGGTCGGCGACCTCGCCTGCGATGCGGCGCATCATCTCCGCACGCTGCAGGGTCAGGACCACATCCCGCACGGTGACGGCATCCTCCACCTCACGGGCGGACAGCGCCGAGGACACCTCATCGAGCCGGAAGCGGTACCGCTCGAGGGTCGACAGGGCCTGGTTCGCGCGGAACAGCAGGGCCGAGACCTCCTCGAGGATCCGCTTGGTGTCGCCGTGGTAGACGGTCACCACGGCCATCGACTCGGACACGGCGATGATCGCCTGGCCGGTCTGCTTGGCCGTGCGCTCAGCGGAGCGGTGCCGGGTGCCGGTCTCGCTGGTGGAGATCGTGGGATCGGGCACGAGGTGGACGTTGGCACGCAGCACACGGGTCGCCCCGGCGTCGAGCACGATCGCGCCGTCCATCTTCGCGAGCTCGGCGATCCGCTGCGAGGTGGCCGCGATGTCGATCACGAACCCGCCGGACACCAGCGGCTCGACCTGCGGCGTCCAACCGATCACGATCAAGGCGCCCCGGCCGGAGCGGATGATCCGTTCGATGCCCTCGCGTAGCTCCGATCCCGGAGCCAGCAGGGCGAGGATCTGTCGTCGATCCTCGTCGCTGATCGGCACCTGCCCACCCCTCCTCGAACGCCGCCGCGCGGCTACCGCGCGCGAGGGTAGCCGCCCGGACCGCGTCGCCGCGAGAAGGGCCACCGACCGTGCGATGCGCCCCGCACAGCGAGCTCACGGTTCGAGCCAGCCAGCCACCTCCGCGGCCTGCGCGGGCAGGGTGAAGCGGTCGACCTTCGCCGCCACCGCGCGGACGTCGGCCAGGAAGTCCCGATGTCCGCCGACGGTGGGATCCTCCGCGGTCCCGAACGCGTAGGCGATCACCAGTCGGGCGTGGCGACCGTCGGGCTTGACCCGCAGGACCCGTCCCAACCGCTGGACCATCTGCCGGCGCGTCCGGAAGGCGGCGAGCACGACGGCCACGTCGGCCGCCGGCACGTCGACGCCCTCGTCGAGCACACGGGGAGCCACGACGACCTCGAGGTCGCCGCGGCGGAACAGCGCGAGGCGGATGCGGCGCCGCTCTGCGGTGAGTTGCCCGTGGACGGTCTCAGCGCGCGTCCCCACGCCCGACAGCGCTCGAGCCGCCCGGTCGGCCTGCTCGACGGTGTCGGTGAAGACCAGGGACCGTCGTCCGGACAGCCCCGGTCCGACGCTGCGGCACACGTCGAGCTTGGCCTCGGCGGTCGCCGCGATGTCCCGACGTTCACGGACCCGCACGAGGTACTCGCGACAGGCCCGGACCTGGGGCCCGTCACGGCCGGAGCGCTCAGCATCCGCGACCACGGCGGCGACCGCCGCGAAGAGCTCCTTGGGATCACGCGGCATCCCGAGCCCACCGACCAGCTCCCGGTGCAGCTGCTTCACCCGGGCATCGGTCGTGTCGTAGGCCTCGCGCTCCGCACCGCTGAGCTGCACACCGACCAGCGCGATGCGGAAGGGCGACACGCTGCCCTCGGCGACGGCCCGGTCGTAGCCGTACCGGAACACCACGTCGCCGAAGTAGGGCGCGAGGACGTCGACGATGCCGTCGTCGCCTCGCTCGTAGGTCGCCGTGAGGGCGAGTCGCAGCGTGAACCCCTCGTGCAGGGCGGCGCCCCACGTCGGCGCCCCGTAGCGGTGTGCCTCGTCGGCGACCAGCAGGCCATGGACACCCGGTGGCAGGTCGACCGGGACGGCGGCCGCGGAGTGCGGCGTCGCGACGACCACGTCCCTGGCGAACAGGTCGTCGTCGTGGCCGCCGCCCAGCCGCCCGACCGAGAGGTCGGACACGGCCGCACGCAGCTCGCGCGCCCACTGGTCCTGCAGCTCGAGGGTCGGGACGAGCACCAGCGCCTTGGCGCCGCGGTCCGCGACCGCCCGGATGGCGGCCATGGCCAAGCGGGTCTTGCCCGTCCCGGTGACCGCCTCGACGACCCCGCGGCCCGACGCGGACCAGGCCGCAAGGGCCTCGGCCTGCCACGGACGCAGCTCCATCGCCGCGAGCTCGAGCCGGGTGCGGGTGGTGGCAGCGCTGGCCGGCTCGGCACCCTCCACCTCGTCGTCACCGTCGGCGTCGTCCCCCTCGCCGCCGTCGCCATCTGCTGCCTCGTCGTCGTCTGCTACCTCGTCGTCGCGGTCGGTCAGGCGCCAGCTCGGCTTCGAGGCGTCGTCGCCGGCCCGGAACCGCTCGTCACCGACGAGCGCTCGCTCCACCGCCGCCCGTGAGACCCCGTGTCCCCCGGCAGCACGCACGGCCGCGACCAGCTCGCGCGTCGTGAGCTCACCCCGATCCCCCAGGACATCGGCCAGCAGGTTCGGGAGGCGCATGGCGCTCAGCGCGGCAGCGAGAGCTGGCCATCGGCGTACTCGGCGAGCCCCTCGATGACCAGCCCGTCGGCGACCCGCCGCGCCCGTTCGGGATCGTCGGACCAGCCGGCGACATCGGGCAGACGACCGATCTCGATCGGGCCGGTCCGTAGCGCCTGCACGATCCTGCCCCGGCCCTGTCGATCCGAACCGGCGAAGCGGCTCTGCCGCCCGGTGCTCCCGGCGCTGCCCTCGGCCGGGTCCGGGTACGGGAACCCGTTCCGCGCCCACGCGCAGACGTCACGCAACGGGCACACATCGCAGCGCGGGACGCGCTTCGTGCACACGGTGGCGCCGAGGTCGAGCACCGCCTGGTTCCAGGCCCACCCCTCGCCTGCGGGGACCTGCTCGTCCGCGAGCTGCTGTGCCCCGCGCGGACCCAACCGCTGCCCCGCGACGGCCCGCGACAGGAACCGGGCGGCGTTGGTGTCGACCACGCCGTGGTCCTGTTCGAAGGCGAAGGCGAGGATCGCCCGAGCGGTGTAGGGACCGATCCCCGGGAGTTCGAGCAGCTGCCCGAGATCGCCGGGCACCTGCCCACCGTGGTGCTCGACGATGGCGGTCGCCGTGCGGTGCAGGTTGATCGCGCGACGGTTGTAGCCGAGTCCCGCCCAGGCACGGACGACCTCGGCGGACGAGGCCGCTGCGCACGCCTCCGGGGTGGGGAACCGCTCGAGCAGCTCGAGGTAGCGCGGCACGACCCGGTCGACCTGGGTCTGCTGGAGCATCAGCTCGGCCACGAGGATCGCCCACGGGTCGCGGCTGCGGCGCCATGGCAGATCACGTCGCACCTGCGCACCCCAGCTCAGTAGGGAACGCTGGAGCTCGGTGGGCGCGGGGCGTGTCGTGGAGGTCATCACAGGCGGCACACCGTTCACAGGGGTCAGCTCACAGGGGTCAGCGCAGCCGACGGAGCGAGATCGCCGCAGGACGCGAGCGCGGGGGAAGGCGGCGACGTGCCGACCGAAGAGGAACCTGCAGGGTAGCCGCGCGCAGCGAGCGGTGCTGACGCGTGGTCACCGCTCCCCCCACGACCTCGACATCGGGTTGGCGAGGTCGGGTTGGCGAGCCCCGTGGGGTACCGTCGGACCTCGTTCCCGCACCGCCAGAGGCACGTCGTGACCATCCCCGACCAGCAGGCACCGACCGTGAGCGACGCCGTCCAGGATCGGCACATCGCGTCGTTCGATGCGCTCCCCCGCCCTCGGGAGCTGCGCGAGGAGTTCCCTGCCGGCGCGGAGCGCTACGCGACCGTCAGGCGCGGTCGCGCCGAGGTCGAGGCGGCGTTGCGCGGCGAGGACGACCGCATGCTCGTGGTGGTCGGCCCCTGTTCGATCCACGACCGCGACCTCGCGGCGGAGTACGCGGCCCTCCTTCGCGACGCCGCGACGGAGCACCGCGACGAGCTGATCGTGGTGATGCGGACCTACTTCGAGAAGCCCCGCACCTCGATCGGGTGGAAGGGGCTGATCTACGACCCCGGGCTCGACGGATCGTCCGACGCCGCCCGCGGTCTGCGGACCGCCCGACAGGTCCTGCTCGATGTGCTCGGTCTGGGGCTGCCGTGCGCCGTCGAGGTGCTCGACACGATCACCCCGCAGTACTACTCCGACCTGGTGTCCTGGGCGGCGATCGGCGCACGGACCGTGGAGAGCCAGGTCCACCGCCAGCTCGCATCGGGGCTGTCGATGCCGGTGGGGTTCAAGAACGCGACGGACGGTCGCGTCGACGTCGCCATCAACGCGCTGTCGGCCGCCATCGCCCCGCACGCCTTCTTCGGTGTCGACGACGACGGCGTGAGCGCGGTGGTGCGCACCACCGGCAACCCGGCGCCGCACGTCGTGCTCCGTGGTGGGGACCAGGGCCCCAACCACGGGCGTGAGCACGTCCAGGACGCCGCCAAGCGTGCCCGCGAGATCGTCGACCAGCCCCGGCCGGTGATCGTCGACTGCTCCCACGGCAACTCGGGCAAGGACCACCGTCGGCAGCACCTGGTCGTCGACGACCTGCTCGACCAGTGGCGCGATCCCGACCACGGGCTCCTCGGCCTGATGCTCGAGAGCAACCTACGGGCCGGACGTCAGGACTGGGTCCCCCACCGGTCGTTGGAGCACGGCGTCTCGATCACCGATGCCTGCGTCGGGTGGGACGAGACGGTCGACCTGCTCGGCCGCTGTGCCGAGGCCGTCCAAGCACGTCGCTGACGCCAGCGCGGGCGCCCGCGGGTCCTCAAGTGTCGGCCGGCTGGCCGCGGGCTGTGTTCACACGAGGACCTCGCAACCTGGCTCGAACGGCGGTTGTCGCCCGATCCCGATGAGGTCCTTCGGGCCAAGGACGGCACGCGGATGGCGGTGCGTGACGAGTGCCGTCGGTGCTGACCGCGGGACGCCGCAAGCCCGTCGTGTCTTGTGCATTGCGCAATACACATCGCTAGGGTATATCCTGTGCGGGAGGTCCCGGATGGAGATGGCGTACGGCGACGAGGCGACGCGTCGGCTCCACCACGAGGGCGTCAGCTATGGGAAAGGCTTCGACAAGCAGGCGCTCATGCGACTGAACCGG
The DNA here is from genome assembly GCA_964451855.1 of uncultured Actinomycetota bacterium. GTDB lineage: Bacteria > Actinomycetota > Nitriliruptoria > Nitriliruptorales > Nitriliruptoraceae > CSSed11-175R1. The sequence continues at coordinate 137 of CAYVJT010000019.1, read as the reverse complement.
ATCAAGGCCGCGGCTGATCAACGCGATCTGAGTGCGCTCAAGGGCAACCGGTTCGAGAAGCTGAAGGGCGACCGCGCGGGCTACTACTCCATCCGCATCAACGACCAGTGGCGCATCACCTTCCGGATCGAGGACAA
>CAYVJT010000018.1:0-26982 GCA_964451855.1 uncultured Actinomycetota bacterium | reverse complement strand
GACCTCGGAGCCACCACCGATCGGCACAGCTCGAAGGGGTAGGAGCAACGCCCGTGTGTTCTACTCGTCCAGCGATTGATGCCGGGTTCGAGAACCGCTCACAACGCTTCTGCAGGATCGCGTCCGGGGCAGCACAGGTCTCGCAGCGAGCTGGTTCGGCGGGCCCTTCGCTGCAATCCGATGAACGGCGCTCAGGACGATCGCTCGGACTCCTGAACCGGCCGGTCCTCGCCTTCGGGAGTGAAGCTCGTGCGAGTTGCCCGACGACGCCGACCAGTGCGACACGCCCGGCGCGCGTGTCGGTCAGAGGAACTTGCCGATGAGCCAGTAGTGACCGAAGGGATCCACGACCATGCCTTGGAGCATCCGGAAGCTGCCGCCGGTCGTGGTGGCGTGCGAGTGCTCCGTGACCGGGTCGCGTTCCTCGGCGCCGGCAGCAACCGCGCGCGCCTGGGTGGCCTGCGGGTCATCGACGTAGAGTTCGATTCTGACCGTGGTACCGCCGAGGGCATCGGGGCTGTGGGTTCCGTGTGGTGGTGAGGCTGGGGCCAAGAAGAAGTCGGCACCGTCAACCGAGAGGCCTGCGATCACGGCTCCGCCGGCGTTGATCCGCCAGCGCTCGACGGCGCCGAAGGCAGCCTCGTAGAAGTCGATCGCCTGGGCACCATCTGAGACCGCCAGCATCGGTGCGATGTGCGTGGTGTTGGTCACGGTCCGCCCCAGCATGGATGTCTCTGAGCGGGCAGGCGCCTCGCGGCTCCACGGAACGACGCATGCTCTGCAAGTGAGCCTAGACACGTGGCGATACAGGTGCCCGGGATCGTCGCGGCGCTGGGAGCGCCCCCGGCGTGTGCCGAAGCGGCGGATGGGACCCAGCCACCATCGTGATGGCGACTGTGCTCGGGTGGTCGGGGTCGCTCAGGGACGGTGACCGCCGTGGTCGGCGGGTTCACGTTCGGCGCCCGGCTTGTTGACGTCGAAGCCCGAAGCTGCCTTCCTTGAGGTCGCGCTCGACCCTTGAGGGAAGGTCAGCACGCATCATGACCGGTCCGATGGCAGAGATGGTGGAGGTTGCACCGGCCCCTTGGCTCGCCTCGGTCGTCAGGGGCTACAGCCGCCACCGCTTCCGCGGGTTCTCCCCCGGGATGCACCTGGGACTGCCGTCGCCGTGGCTGACGGTCGTGGTCAGCCTCGACGGGCCGCTGCAGGTAGCAGTCCCAGGTGGGCACGGGCTCACCAGCTTCACCGCACTGGTCGCAGGCGTACAGACCGGCCCGGTTGGCCTCATCCACGAAGGCTCGCAGCACGTCGTCTCCTTCGAGGTCGCACCGACCGGTGCACAATCGGTGTTCGGCGTGCCCGCCAGGATGTTGGCCGGCGATGTCGTCGCTCTCGACGAGGTGATCGCTCCGCAGGTCAGCGAGGTCGCCGAACGGCTCGCTGCGAGCGATGACCCTGCGCAGTGGGGCGGGGTCCTCGACCGCGTCTTCAGCCTGCGAGACACCCGGGACCCGGCTACCCAAGACGTGACCCGACACGCCTGGCGCCGCATCGTCGACAGCGGGGGGAGGCTGCGGATCGGCGATCTCGCCGAGGAGACCGGCTACAGCCGTCGTCACCTCTCGGCAAGGTTCGTCGACGAGTACGGCGTCACACCGAAGCTAGCGGCACGTATCGCTCGCTTCGAGCGGTCCCGCGACCTGCTCCGGGCGGCCGAGAGGGCACATCGCATGACCGGCGGCGGTCGCTACCCGGGGCTGGCAGAGATCGCCGTACGCAGCAGCTACTACGACCAGGCCCACCTCGCACGAGAGTGGAACGAACTGGCCGGATGTCCACCAACCACGTGGCTCGCCACCGAAGTGCTCCCGTTCGTCCAAGACACCACCAGGGCGACAACGCAAAGGTGACGCCCTCGGCGCGCACCGCATGCCGGTAAGCGGCCGTGACCGACACGACACCGGCCAGGAGGGGGCCGCCGTCCCCGCCACACGCTGGTGCAGCATCCGCCGGAACAACGGAGACGAGATGATCGACGGCATCCACTTCATGCACTACAGCGAGAACCCTGCGGCCGACCTCGCGTTCTTCCGGGACGTCATTGGGCTCCCGGGCGTGCAGACCCACGAGGGCAGGCTCATCTTCGCCCTGCCGCCAGCCGAGCTCGGAGTACATCCGATGGAGACCGACTGGCCCCACAGCCTGTTCCTGATGTGTCAGGACCTCGATGCGACCATCGCCGAACTCGAAACGAAGGGGACGAGGTTCACCGAACCTCGGTGGGAGGATCCGAACGTGGGCCGCTTCGCCACCCTACAGCTACCAGGTGGCGCAACCCTCGGGATCTACCAGCCAGCTCATCCGACACCACTTCCCGGCTGGCCGACGAGCCGACCCCCCGAAACAGCAAGTGGCTGACACTCGGACACAAGCGGACATCACCTGCGATGCGCCGCCGCCCCAGCCGGCGGCCAACGTAGAGAACACGCCCGTAGGCGCCACCCGCATGCGGCGGTTGCCGCCACACTTGGAGCGACGGGGAACCGGCGCTGCCTGCCGGCTGCGGGGTACGTTCAGTCGAAGGTCGCTGGGCCGAGATACCGGATGGCGACGTCACCGTCGAGCTCCGGGTGTGGCTCCCAGAGGATCGCCCAATCCTCGTCCGAGTTGTAGGCGATCACACACCAGAGGCCATTCGTGAAGCGCCGGGGCCGGACGGCAGAGTCGCTGGGATCCGCTTCCAGAAGGTCGAGCTTGTCGTCGACTGACCGGAACACGGTGGCGAGGTTTGGGTCGGTCTCGAGTCTGGTGAGTTGCTGTTCGGGCTCTTCATCGAAGTAGAGGTCAGCCACGCCGCCGGGCCTTGCGATCCACCTTCTTCAGCCGCTCGGGATGCGCCCGGTTGTCCTCGATCTGCGCGACGAGCCCCGTGTTCTGGAGGAAGCGGGCCTCGTAGGAGGTCACGACGGCCGCGGGGGTGAGGATGACGGTGCCATCGGGTTCCACATGGGCGACATAGCGCTGGTTGGGTTGTACGCCGGCTCGACCGAGGCTGACGCGGCCGCGATCGTCGGCCTCAACGACAGCGTCCTGGGACGTCTGTGCGGGTGCTGGCATGGCGGATCTCCTCGACGCTGACCCTACGGTACTGGCATCCCCATTGCCCTGCAAGGGGCATCTCCCAAGCGGGGTAGCCCACATCCGGTGATCCTGCCCCGTCCCGAAGCCGTCCGGCACCGGCATTCCCGTTCGCCGACTGGAGCCAGGTCGCAACGCCCGATGCTGCCCGCCCGCTTTGCGCCCATTCCATCAACACCTGCTGCCGAGCTCACGTGAGCATCAGCGTGGTCGGGGCCACGGGGCGAGCTGACCTACCCTCGCGCTGATGGTCCTGATCGAGCGTGACCGCGAGCTTGAGGCACTCGACGAGTGCCTCAAGGCAGCTCGTGGCGGTGACGGACGACTGATCGTCGTGCAGGGGGAGGCCGGCATCGGCAAGACCTCGTTGGTGCGCGAGTTCATCACCACGGTGCGTGGCGTCAAGGTCCTCTCGGGGACGTGCGATCCCCTGGCCACGCCCCGGCCGCTCGGGCCCGTGCTGGACATGGCGGACAAGCTCGCCGTCATCGGGGACGACCCCGTCGGGGCGGACGCGTCACGGGACCTGCTCTTCGAGCGCTTCCATGCGGAGCTCGCTTCCCGTTCCTGGACGAGCGTGGTGGTCATCGAGGACGTGCACTGGGCCGACGAGGCCACGCTGGACCTGGTCCGGTTCGTCGGTCGTCGGCTCGCCGACGTCAACGGCATCGTGATCCTGACCGCCCGGGCCGACGACCTGCAGGCCGATCACCCCTTCCGCATCGCCATGGGGGACCTGGCGACCGCCCCTGGCCTGTCCCGCATCGAGCTGCGCCCCCTGACCCGCGCCGGCATCGCCGCGCTCGCCGCCGAGCTCGACGTCGCCGACGTCGACCTGGACGACGTGCACGCGACCACGCGCGGGAACCCCTTCCTTGCCACCGAGGCCCTCCTCGCCAGCGATCGTGACGGGGTCCCGATGTCGGTGCGTGACGCGGTGGCGGCGCGTGTGTCGCGGTTGCCGGAGCGCGTCCGGGGTGTCGTGGAGGCGGCCGCGATCGTGCCGACCCGGGTCGACACCTGGTTGCTCGCTGCGCTGGCCGACGTCGCCGAGTCGGAGATCGACGCAGCGGTCACCGCCGGACTGTTGCGCGACGACACACCGGGCACGGTGGCCTTCCGCCACGAGCTCGCGCGCCTCGCGGTCGAGGCCGACCTGCTCCCCGCGAGGCGTGCCGCGCTGCATGCCGCAGCCGTCGAGCTGCTCATCGACCGCTTCGGGGACGACGTCGACGTGGCTCGGGTGGCCCACCACGCGGAGCTGGCTGGCGACTCGACCACCGCTCGGGCCTTCGCTGTCCGGGCCGCGCGCCGTGCCGTTGAGCTCGGTGCACGCAGGGAGTCAGCTGAGCAGTGGCGGCGCGCCCTGCGCCACGCCGACGGGTTGTCGACCGAGGAGCTGGTCGAGCTGTGGGAGGGCTACGCGCGCGCCGTCGGCCAGGTCGACGAGCCGCTGGCGATGCGCGAGGCGACCGAGCGTCTCGTGGCGCTACGGCGGGAGCTCGGTGATGCGGTCAGGCTCGGGGACGCCATGTTCGGTCACTCGATCGCGAACTGGCACGCCGGCGATCCGGACGCCGCCCTGGACTGGGCCGAGCGAGCGGTCACGGTGCTGGAGGAGGTGGAGCCGAGCCCAGCCCTGGCCGATGCCCGCGCTCACGTCGGGGGCGTGCTGACGATGATGCGGCGACTGGACGAGGTCGAGGACTGGGTCCGCCCCGCGCTCGCCCTGGCCGAGGAGCTCTGTGGGCAACGCGCGATGGCGCGCAGCCTGAACACGCTCGGCCTCGCGAAGCTGCTGCGGGGCGACGTCGACGGTGCCGCGGACCTCGAGCGGAGCATCGAGATCGCGCACGGGATCGGGCTGGACGACCACGCCGTCCTGGGCTGGATGAACCTCGGCTCGGGTGCCGGCGAGGCCCGGCTGTACGACGTGGCCGAGCCTGCGCTGCGTACCGGCCGCGACCTCGCGGAGGAGGGGGACATCCCCGGTTACGTGCACTACCTCACCGCGTGGATCGCCCGCATCCGTTTCGAGGTGGGGGACTGGGTGCAGGCAGAGCGGGAGTTGGCGCACGTGCCCCTCGACCAGCCCGGCGAGGACGTGCAGTACCGGCTCGTCGCGGTCGGGGTGCTCGGTCGGCTCCATGCGCGTCGCGGTGACCGGAACCCGATGCGCTACCTCGAGGACGGCTGGTCGCTGATCGCGGACACGGAGGATCTCCCGCGACGCTGGCACCTGGCCGCCGGACGTGCCGAGGCCGTGTGGCTGGCCGGCGAGCCGGACCGCATCCCCGAGGTCCTCGCCGACACCTTCGACGCCGCGTGCGAACGAGGTCTGCCGTGGGCCATGGGCGAGCTCGGGATGTGGCTCTGGCGCGCCGGGGTGCTGGACCGGCTGCCCGAGGGCGCGGCCGCGCCGTACGCGCTGCACGTCGCCGGGGCGGTGCGCGAGGCCGCAGCTGCCTGGGAGACGGTCGGCTGCCCGTACGAGGCCGCCGACGCGTTGGCGGACAGCGACGATCCGACGGATCTGCGGCGATCGCTCGAGACGCTCGATCGCCTCGGCGCGGAACCGCTCGCGGCACGGGTCCGACGGCGGCTCCGTCGCCAGGGTGTGCGTGACGTGCCGAAGGGCCCCCGGCGTGCGACCGCTGAGCATCCCGCCGGGTTGACGCCCCGCCAGGCGGAGGTCCTGGCGCTGCTCGACCTCGGCCTGACGGACGCGCAGATCGCGGAGCGGCTGTTCATCTCCCCGAAGACCGCTGGCCACCACGTCTCGGCGATCCTCACGAAGCTGGACGTCGCTTCGCGGACCGAGGCTGCCCACGTCGCACGCCAGCACGGCCTGCTGTAGGGCTCGTCCGAGTCCCACGGCTCGCTCCCCACGGCTCGCTCCCCAGGGCTCGCTCTCCATGGCTCGCTCTCCAGGGCCCGCTCTCCAGGGCTCGCTCCCACGGAAGGTGCGCAACCTAGGGAGTCCTCCCCATTCGCCCCGGCCGGGTCGTCCTTAGCGTCTCCACCGGTCGCCGCCGGGGCACGGAAGGGGAGGTCGGAGCGTGCCGCTGTTCATGGAGGTCCACGACTTCGGTGGTCCGGTCTCGGCCGCTGCCGTCGCGCGGGCGCACCGACTCGATCGCGACATCCAGCACCAGTACCAGGTGCGCTTCCGCGGCTGCTGGGTCGACGAGCGAGCGGGCCGTGTCTTCTGCCTCGTCGAGGCCTCGGACCCGGCGGCCGCGGCCGCCGTGCACCGGGCGAGCCACGGGTTGGTGGCGCACGAGGTTCACGAGGTGCACGAGGACCGCTGAGGGTCGCTGGTGGCCGCGGTGGGCTCACCCAGCAGGAGAGCTGTCACGAGGAGGAGGTCGAGATGTTCGCCACGGTACGTCGGGACATCCGGATGATCGGGCGTGCGCAGGAGCTGCGCGTGCTCCGGCGAACATTGGACGAGCCCGGGCCGCACGCCCTCCTGCTGCGCGGACCCTTCGGGGTCGGCCGCAGCCGGCTGCTCGACGAGACGCTCGACGGGCAGTCCGGGGTGGTCCGTGTCGCCGGCCGGCCGTCGGTGTACGACGCCCCCTCGCGAGCGGTCAACATCCCCGCCGACGCCCGTGTCGTCGCCATCGACGACGCTGACCACCTCGACGTCGAGGCAGCCGAAGCCCTGGGGGTGGCGGTTGCCGGGCGCGACGTCGTCACGGTGCTCGTCGTGGCCGCGGGCAGGCCCGTGCCCGTCGCGCTCGCCGCGGCCCTCGGGACCCCGGAGGTGCTCGACGTGCCGCTGCTGTCGGACGATGAGATCGACCGGTTGCTCGATGCGCTGCTCGACCGGCCACTGAGCGGTGATGCCCGCCGTCGGTTGCGCCGTCTCGCGAGCGGCAACCCGGGGTACGCCCGGTTGCTGGTCGAGGATGCACTGGCTCGGGGACAGCTGCGCGAGCACGCTGACGGCGTCCTGCGGTTGACCGCCGAGCACGAGCCGGCCGCCGAGGTCGTCGCGGCGGTCGGTGACAGCCTCGACGGGCTCAGTCCGGAGGCGATGACCGCGCTCTGTCGGCTCGTGCTCGCGGGGTCGCTCCCGCTGCGGCTGCTCGGTCGGATCGCCAGTCCGGCCGCGTTCTCCGAGCTGCAGGACGCGGGCGCGGCCTACCTCGACCGCGGGGTGGCGCATGTCGGTCCCCTGGTCGGGGAGGTGGTGGAGGCCGGCCTGTCCGAGGACAGCCGGGGCGCGCTGGGGGCCGAGCTGATCGAGGCGATCGGGGACGACCATCCCGACGCGCCGCTGGTCCCGGCCCGGTGGCACCTCGACGTCGGTCCGGATGCCGACGTGGACGTCATGCTCGCCGGTGCCCGTGTCGCACACGGCCGTTGCGACCACGCGCTGGCCGAGCGGCTGGCGACGGCGGTCCGTGCCTCGGCGCCGCACTGCCCCGAGGCCGAGCTGCTCCTCGCCGACGTCGAGGTCACCGGCGCTGGCCGCACCGACTGGGGGCTCGGGCGTTACGGGGCCATCGCCGCCGGCACCGGGCACCCACCCGAGCGGCGGTCGCGAGCCGTCCTCGGACGGGCGGTCGGGATGTTGATCGGACGCGGGGACCCCGTCGCCGCCCGCCAGGTCGCCGAGGCGGGGGCGCTGGCCCACCCCACCGAGGCTGCTGGCGTCGAAGCCGGGGCGCTCGCAGCGCTGGCGGGGATCCTGCTCGGCGACGTCGACGAGGCGCTCGCCGCGCTCGCGCAGCTGCGTGTACCCGACAGCCCTCGGACGACGGCCGTGGTGGCAGCGGTGGAGGGCCTGGCTCGCTCGGTCGCCGGCGATCTCGACGGCGCGCAGCGGCTCCTCGGCGCCGTGACCGAGGAGGGCGCCGTGGTCGAGGACGACGAGCTGCCGATCTGGGCCGTCCCCCTGATGGCCGTGGCTGCCGTCCAGCTCGAGGTCGCACGCGGCGACCTCGGTGAAGCGCGTCGGCGCACCGCCCGCGAGCTCGACCACGCACAGCGGCTCGGCCGGGCACCGCTGGTCGCCGTCTGGCACGCGATCACGGCGCAGATCGCCACGCTGACGGGTGACCTCGAGCTCGCCGAGCGCTCGTGCGTCGATGCGCTGGTCGCCGCCGAGCCGCACGACCCGTTCGGTGTCCGGGCGATCGCGACCTGCCAGCGTGCGATCGTCGCTGCGCAGCGCGGTGCCGTCCACCTCGCCGACGACCTGATCGTGGACCTCGACGTGCGTGGTGTGGGGGCCCACCTCTGGCTGGACATCCACCGTGGCCGGGCCCTCGCCTGGAGCGAGTTCGCCGGTGGACAGCCACGGAGCGCCGCCAAGCTGGCGATCGAGGCGGGCGAGCTCGCGTTGGGCTCCGGGGCACCCGTGTGGGCGGCGCTGGCCTTCAACGACGCGGTGCGGTTCGGGCACGCCGAGCTCGCGCTGGCCGGTGCCGAGCTGGCCGAGGCCCGCTGTGGTGGCGGACTGCCTGCCCTGCTCGCCCGACACGCTCGGGCCGCGGCGAGCGGCGAGGTGGCGCGCGGCCGCGAGATCGGGGACGTGCTCTACGCCGCCGGACTGCGCCTCAGGGCCGCGGAGGCGTGGCTCGCCGCAGCCGAGGTCGCCACCGGAGGGGACGTCGACGGTGGCGGCATCGTGGCGGAGCGGTTGCGACGTCGTGCGGGGACGGTGCTGGGCTCGAAGGACCCGCTCCCCGTCACCGCTGGGGCGGCCATCGTCGCTGCCCCGACCGACCGTGAGCGCGAGGTTGCCGCGCTGGTCGCCACCGGGGTGAGCAGTGCCTGCGTCGCGGTCCACCTCGGCGTCTCGACCCGCACGGTCGACAACCACGTCACCCGCGCGCTACGCAAGCTGGGTGCTGAGGATCGGCAGGACCTGGCTTGGCTGCTCGGCATCCCCGAGCTGCCAGCGCCAGCACCCGCACCCACCCGTCGATCGTCGCCCACCACACCGCTTCCGGGCCGATCCCGCCCGCGGCATCGCGCGGTCACGGCAGCCACTGCCCGGCGACGAACACGCCCTCAGGATCGAGCGCACGTTTGATCGCACGTTGGACGTGGAGGTTGGCTGCGCCGACCTCGCGTTCGAGGAACCGCCCCTTGATGCTGCCCAGTCCGTGCTCGCCGGAGATCGTGCCGCCGAGCTCGAGGGTCGCATCCACGACCGCCTCGAAGGCCTCGAGGCCACGCTCCAGGCCCTCATCGTCCTCCTCGACGATCAGCGTCGGGTGGAGGTTGCCGTCGCCGGCGTGACCGACGGTCGCCGACCGGACGTCGTACCGCTCGGTGATCTCCCCGATCCGGCCGATCAGGTCCGGCACCTTCGAACGTGGCACGCACACGTCCTCGTGGATCGCGAGGCCCGGGTAGCGGTCGATCGCGCTGCCAGCCGACCGCCGCGCCTCGAGCAGCGCCTCGCCCTCGTCGGGGTCGCTGGTCCCGGCCGTGTAGGACGCGCCGTTGGCGTCGCACAGCTCCACGGCGCGCTCGATCTGCCGCGTGCGTACGGGCTCCGGGGCGTCGGACTGCATGAGCAGCAGGGCCGCCGCATCACGGTCAAGGCCCATGTGGAGCCAGTCGTCGACGGCGACGATCGACCCGTGGTCCATGACCTCGACCAGCGACAGGCTGAGCCCGTCCCGCGCCACGGCGGCGACGGCCGAGCCAGCGGCGCCGAGCGTCGGGAAGAAGGCGACGAGCGTGGCCGCGCCGTCGGGTGCGGGCCGGAGCCGCAACGTCGCGCGCGTCACGATCCCGAGCTGCCCCTCCGAGCCGACCAGCAGGGAGGTGAGGTCGAGTCCGGCGACACCCTTGATCGTGTCGCGTCCGGTCTCGATCACGCTGCCGTCCGCGAGCACCACCTCGAGCCGCTGCACGTGGTCGCGGGTGACGCCGTACTTGACGCAGCACAGCCCGCCCGCGTTCGTGGCGATGTTGCCGCCGATCGTGGAGAACGTGCGGCTAGCCGGATCCGGCGGGTAGAACAGCCCGTGCTCGGCGCCCGCGTCGCTGATGTCGGAGTTGAGCACGCCCGGTTCGACGTGCGCGAGCTGGTCCGTGTCGTCGATGCCGAGGATGCGGTCCATCCGCGCGAGGCTCACGACGAGGCAGCCGTCCGAGGCCGTGGCCCCGCCCGCGTAGCTCGTGCCAGCACCACGAGGCAGCACGGGGACCCCGTGAGCTGCGGCGATGCGTACCGCCGCCGCCACCTCGGCGGTCGTGGTGGGCTGGACGGCGGCCGCGGGATGGCCGGGCACCATCCAGACCGTGCGATCGTGGCGGAACGACTCGAGGACGTCGGGATCGGTGATCACCGACCCGTCGGGCAACGCCGCTCGGAGCTCGTCCTCGAAGGCCATGGCGAACTCCTCGTCGTCACGTAGCGTAGGGACCTCGGCCCCCGGAACACCTACGGTCGGGGACACGCCACGGCGAGGGAACAGGATGTCGCACACACCACCACCGTCAGCACTGGTCGCCCGCCTGCAGGGGTTCGGCACCACGATCTTCTCGGAGATGACGGCGTTGGCGCTCGAGCACGACGCCGTCAACCTCGGGCAGGGGTTCCCGGACCAGGATCCACCGGGCGAGGTCGTCGCCGCGGCCCACGCGGCGCTCGACGCTGGCCATCATCAGTACGCGCCGGGACCGGGGGTCCCCGAGCTCCGTCAGGCGATCGCGGCACACCAGCAGCGGTTCCACGGTCTGCGGTACGACCCCGACGACGAGGTGACCGTCACCTTCGGGGCGACCGAGGCGATGGCCGCCACGATCCTGGCGCTGTGCGAGCGTGACGACGAGGTGGTCGTCCTCGAACCGACCTACGACGCCTACTCCGCGTCGATCGCCATGGCTCACGCGGTCGAGCGGCGCGTGCCGCTGACCCCGCCGGGTCCCGGCGACCTCGGTGCCGGATGGCGCCTGGACCTGGATCGGGTCGCGGCGACGATCGGCCCCCGGACGCGACTGCTGATCGTCAACTCCCCGCACAACCCGACCGGCACGGTGCTGCAGGAGGACGAGCTCGCAGGTCTCGCCAGGTTGTGCGTCGAGCACGACCTGGTCGCGGTCACCGACGAGGTGTACGAGCACCTCGTCTACGATGCCGAGCACGTCCCGCTGGCGTCCTTCCCGGGGATGCGCGAGCGCACCATCACGATCTCCAGTGCGAGCAAGACCTTCTCCGCGACCGGGTGGAAGGTCGGCTGGGCCTGCGCGGCCCCCGAGCTGATCGCTGCGGTGCGCACGACCAAGCAGTTCCTGTCCTTCTCGGGTGGTACCCCGTTGCAGCACGCCGTGGCCCAGGCCCTCCCGCTGCCCGACACGGTCTACGAGGAGCTCACGACGGTCCACCGTCGTCGGCGCGACCTGCTGTCCTCCGGGCTCACCGCGGCCGGGCTCGAGGTGATGGAGCCCGCGGCGACCTACTTCCTCGTCGCCGACGTGGCGCCGTGGGGCTACGAGGACGGCGAGTCGTTCTGCCGACGTGCCCCGGCCGATGTGGGGGTCGCCGCGGTGCCGGTGTCCGCCTTCGTGGAGGATCCCGCCTGGGTCAGGACCCTCGTCCGGTTCGCCTACTGCAAGCGGGACGAGGTGTTGGAGGAGGGCCTGGCGAGACTGGCGCGACTCGGTGACACTGTCGGCCACCCCGACCGGAGGTGACCGAGATGCGGATCGCCGCGCTGCAGCACGACATCGCGTGGGAGGACCGGGACACCACGCTCAAACAGCTCGAGCCCCAGGTTCGCGCTGCCGCGGCCACCGACGCACGGATGGTGGTCGTGACCGAGATGTTCGCGACCGGGTTCTCGATGCAGACCCACCTCACCGCGGAGCCCGCCGACGGTCCGACCGCCACCTGGATGCACGAGCAGGCCGCCGAGCACGGGGTGTGGATCGCGGGGTCGGTGCCGCTCGACGGGACCGATGGCGCCCTGCCGACCAACAGCCTCCTGCTGGTCGGCCCCGACGGCACCACCCACCGCTACGACAAGATCCACCCGTTCAGCTACGCCGGCGAGCACGAACGCTTCACCCCCGGCAGCGAGGATGTGGTGGTCGAGGTCGAGGGCGTGCGATGGGGGCTGACGGTCTGCTACGACCTGCGCTTCGCCGACCAGTACTGGCGGATCGGACCGCAGGTCGACGCCTTCCTCGTCGTCGCCAACTGGCCGGGTCCACGGCGGGAGCACTGGCGCTCGCTGCTCCAGGCGCGCGCGATCGAGAACCAGGCGTACGTCGTCGGGGTCAACCGCGTCGGGTTGGGCGGCAACGAGCTCGACTACACCGGCGACAGCCGCATCATCGATCCACTGGGGCGCGAGCTCGCGGGCGCCGCGGAGGAGCCGACGATGCTGCTGGCGGAGATCGAGCCGGACCGCGTCACCGAGGTCCGTGAGCGCTTCCCCTTCATCCAGGATCGCTGATCGCGTCCGTCGCCTGCTCGAGCTTGGTGTGGTGGTGCTCCGGCGGCGTGAGCAACGGGTCGGGACCGACGCCGCGCAGGTGATGATCGAGGAAGCGCACCGTCCACTGGTCGAGGTCGTCCAGTGATCCTGCGCCGGCCAGCGGCCCGCTGAGCCCGAGCGGTCCGCTCATCGGGCTCAGCAGCGGCAGGAGGGTGAAGTCGCGGTGGTTGATGCCGTCGAACGAGACGCGTCCTTCGGGGGACGAGGAGCCCGCATGGAGCCGGCGGAGGCGGACGTCGTTGTCGGTACCGATCCACTCCTCGCTGCGGATCGACAGCAACGGCACCGCCAGGTCGGCCCCGACGACCGTGTCGGGCACCGGTTCGACCCACGGGTCGTACCCCACGACGACGCCACAGCGCGGATCGCGGCTGCAGGTCAGCACCGCCGCCCCGCCGCCTGTGGAGTGTCCGACGAGCCCGACGGGCAGCCCCTCCAGACGTTCCCGGGCGACCAGGTCGTCCAGCAGCCCGTGCTCCAGGACCCGGTCGAGGATCGCGGAGAGGTCGGCGGCGAAGGTCTGCACCAGCTGCGAGGCGGCGGTGTCGTACTCCGCCTGGGGGGCGCTGTCGGGCAGTGCATCCTCGTCGAGGGCGGCGATGACCCCGTCCGGGAGTTCGGTCGCCAGTGAGGCGTAGGTGTGGTCGGCGGCGATCACGAGGTAGCCGCGGCTGGCGAGGGACTCGAGCTGGGTGACCTGCAGCTCACGGGAACCGCTCCAGCCGTGGGCGTAGAGCACGAGGTGGAGGTCGCCGGCTGCGATCGGTGGCGCATCGACGACCGCGCTCGCCGTGGTCATCTCGAGGTGGCCGAGGGCGAACCACGGCAAGCCGAGGTCGCGCGCTGCGGCGGAGGTCGCGCGATCGCGACCGAGCAGCCACGGTGCGGGCTCGCCGGCCCCCCCGTGCGCTGTCGGATACCAGACCTGTAGCGGCAGGATGCGTGGTCCGCCGATGGCCGGTCCGTACCGCTCGGTGCGTTCGTCGTCGACCAGGAAGGTCGTGGTGGTGCCCACCGCGTACGGGCCGTCGGGAGCGGGCAGTTCCACCACCGGCAGGCTCCAGGCCAGCGCAGCGCTCGCGCCGACGACGAGGCCGAGCAGGGCAGGGCTGATCCGTCGAGGTGGGACCGCGGACGTCTCCGCCGGGGCAGCCTCGTCCCGCGATCGTCGTAGTGCGTCGCGCACGGCCAGGGCCAGGACGGCGCCGGACACCAGCCACAGCGGGATCAGCTGCCAGCGGCTGTCCTCGATGACCACCTGCACGACGGCCATGACCGCGGGGGCGGCTCCCACCAGCAAGGTCAGGATGCGCGACCGGTGCAGCGGGGTCCACGGCCGCAGGACCGCGAGCGCGGTCACGGTGATCAGGGCGACTTCGAGGGGTCGCACGAGGCTCCTGCAGGACCCGGCCGTTGCACGGCAGCTCCCGGACCCCCGGCCGTGCGGGTCGTGACAGTAGTGGAGCGCGCGACCAGGTGTCGGCTCGGTGACCCGGGGTGACGGTGGTTCCGCGCTCAGTAGCCTGCACCACGCCTGCCCCTCTGCCCCTCCCGCCCCTCGGAGCGCGCTGTGCCCACGGTCGTCCTCGCCACCGATCGGGATCGCTCCGCGGTCCCGGACCGTCGCCTCATCTCCGAACGGACCCTCGTCACCACCCTCGTGGAGCGTGGTGTGGTCGCCGAGGAGCTCCCGTGGCACGAGGCCGGCGTCGGCGCGCACGAGGCCGACCTGGTGCTCGTCCGGGACGTCGACCTCGACCCCACCCGTCGTGAGTCGTTCCTGGCCTGGGCTCGTGCGGCTGCAGAGCACACCGCGCTGTGGAACCCGGTGGAGGTCCTGCGCTGGAACAGCCACCGCTCGTACCTGCTCGAACTGGAGGAGCGGGGTGCGCCGCTGGTGCCAACGGCGTGGACCGCGAAGGGCGACCGCGTCGATCTCGCGCAACTGCTCCGCGCCCGGGGGTGGGCGCGCGCCCTGATCGCGCCCGCGGTTCCGGGGGCGGACCAGCTCGGGACGATCGTCGGCGTCGGCGGTTGCGAGCTCGCGGCCGGACAGGGTGCGCTCGATCACCTGCTGACCCTCGACGACGTCTCGCTGCAGCGGTTGCCGGACGACGGTGCTCCGCTCCCGCGGACCGCCGCGATCCTCGTCGACGGCGAGGTGTCCCACCTGCTGCGCTGGCACGGTCAGGGAGGGGCCGAACGGGTCGACGACGCCGAGGCAGCGAGGCTCGCAGCGTGGGTGGGCGAGGCCACGGGCGTCGACCTGCTCCTCGCGCGGGTGGAGCTCCAAGCCGACGAGGTCGGGACGCTGCAGCTCGTCCGGATCGATGCGGTGGCGCCCGACCTCGGCCTGGACGTCGTACCCGACGCCGCGGAACGCATCACGAACGCGATCCTCCGACGACTCCCCCGACGGTCCTGAAACGCCGGTTGACGTCCCTCGGTCGGTAGGCCGGTGGCGGTCGAGCCTGTCGGCGGGATACTGGTCGGTGTCCGGCCCGTCCATCCGGCCATACGTCTGCGAACATGGGTGACCCACGCAGGAGGCAGCATGTCGAGGATCGCCATCACGGGAGCGACCGGGCTGATCGGCGGCGCGCTCGCGTCGTCGCTCGAGGCGGACGGACACACGGTCCATCCCATCACCCGCTCGCCCGACGCCGCCGGCCCCGACGGCATCGTCTGGGACGTGGAGGGCGGCTCGATCGACGCGGCCCGGCTGGAGGGTGTCGACGCGGTCGTCCACCTCGCCGGGGAGCCGATCGGTGACGCTCGCTGGTCGACCTCGACGAAGCAACGGATCCACCGGTCTCGGGAGCTTGGGACCACACTGCTCGCCACGACGATCGCGGGGCTGGACCGACCTCCCGAGGTGCTGGTGTCTGGGTCCGCGGTCGGCTACTACGGCGACCGCGGTGACGAGATCCTGACGGAGGACGCGGGACCGGGGGATGACTTCGTCGCCCGATTCTGCCAGGCGTGGGAGGCCGCTGCGGACCCGGCACGGGAGGCCGGTATCCGGGTCGTGCACCCGCGGACCGGCGTGGTGATCGCGTCGGACGGTCCGCTGCTGGAGAAGCTCGAGCTCCCCTTCAAGCTGGGGGTCGGTGGCAAGGTCGGTTCCGGGCGGCAGTACGTGCCGTGGATCTCCCTCGAGGACCTGGTCCGGGCCCTGCGGTTCCTCATCGACCACGACCTGGAGGGGCCGGTCAACCTCGCCGGTCCGGTCCAGGCGACCAACGAGGAGATGTCCAAGGCCCTGGGACGGGTCCTGCGCCGTCCGACCGTGTTCCGGATCCCGGCGTTCGCGATCCGTCTGCTCTACGGCGAGATGGGGGTGAGCCTGGCGACGGTCAGCCAGCGGGTGGTCTCGGAGAAGCTCGCCCAGGCCGGTTTCGAGTTCCGCCACCGGACGGTCGAGGAGGCCCTCCGCGTCGCGTTGGATCGTCCTGCGGCGGCCTGATCAGCACCGCGCGTGACTGATCCACCTCGCGCGCTTCAGGGCGCTGGCTAGGTCTCGCTGTCAGCATCACCCTGAGAGGGCGATCGCGAGCAGCGCGGAGCCGGTGGCCGCCGCGATCAGGAGCACGGCCAACAGTGCGAAGCGCCGGTCGCCGGCTCTGGCCCAGCGATGGGCGAGCCAGATCAGCACGCCGACCGGCCACACGATCAGTGCCGCCGCGAGCACGGCGAGCGCGCCGGTCGCGACGTCGCCCCACGGCAGCAACGCCGCACCCGCGAGCACGGTCACGGCCACCAGGAGCAGGTCGCTGGCTCGGGACGGGGGCAGGGCAGGTCGCCTCATGCGCGTACCACCAGGACGACGCCGATCACCAGCAGGGTCGCGCTGAGGATGCGTCGGGCGAGGGGGGCGGGCAGCCGTGGCTGGACGGCGCCCCCGAGCCGCCCGCCCAGCAGACCGCCGATCACCGCCGGCGCGATCGCCGCCGTGATCCGTCCCTGGTCGGTGTAGACCGCGATCGTCACGGCCGAGGTCACCCCCACCATGAGCATCGAGGTGGCACCCGCCACCTTCACGGGGATGCGCATCACCTCGCTCATGACCGGCGTCTTGATGAAGCCGCCACTGACCCCGGTGAGCCCGGCGAGCAGCCCTGCCCCGCCGATCAGGCCGACACCAGCCGGGAGACGTGCCACCTCGTAGGGGATGACCTGGCCCTGCTGGTCGGGGTAGGCGCTCGCCAGCTTGCCCGGGCGCTCGCGCAACGTGGGCAGGTCCGCCCCCTCGACGGGCAGGTTGCGCTGTCCGCGTCGGAAGCCGCCCACGAGTGCGGCGGCGACCGCGGCCGCCCCCAGGGTGTACTGCAGCCCGCGCTCGGGGGCGTGGATCGACAGCACCGCGCCGGCGGCAGCCGCCATGCTCGCGGGGATCTCCAGGGCGACGCCCAACCGGTGGTTGGTCAGACCGGAGAGCGTCTGGCGCGGCACGGCCGCGAGCGCACCTGCAGCACTCATGGCGATGCCGATCGGTGCGGCCTCCAGCGGTGACCAACCGAGGAGCACGAGGACGGGGACCAGCAACACGGCACCGCCCAGTCCACCCACCGCACCGAGCGCCGAGGTGGCGAAGGCGAGCGAACCGACGATCAGCAGCGAGACGGCCCCTGCGTCCACACCTCGCCTCCTCGGTCGGGCGATCCGCTCGTCCTGACGGTAGTCGCGGGACCGGGCGACACCCGGCACCGAGGTCCGTTGCTCGGGTGCCGGCACGTGGATAGCCGGATCGACGCGGATGGACCCCCGAGCGCTACGGGCGTTGAGCGCGCGAGTACATGCGGCCCACGCAAACTTCGGTCTGCGCCCTTGTCGTCGAACCCTGACTCGTGCAGGGTGGTGGTGATTTGAACGTTCATATTAACGTTCAAATAGCCAACAGCGGACGGGCTGGGAGTGGCCCGGGTCGCCGACCGGAACGGGAAGCCGGGCGCCGACACGCTCGGCGGGGCCAGACCGATGGGAGGCCACGATGACCTCGTTGCTGGAGGTAGCGCGTCGTGCGGGGGTCTCGCGCCAGACGGTCTCGAACGTGATCAACGCGCCCGACCGGGTGGCGGCGAGCACACGGGAACGGGTCGAGGCGGCGATCGAGGAGCTGAGCTACGTACCGAACCGCAGCGCGCGGAACCTGCGCTCACGGCGGTCGCACCTGCTGGGCCTCGACCTCCTCCCGACCGGCCCCAACGAGTTCAGTCCGGTCCTCGACAGGTTCGTCCACGCATTGACCGAGGAGGCCTCGCGGTTCGGCTACCACGTCCTGGTCTTCCCCCGGGGCGAGGACCCGGGCACCTCGCATCTGCCCCTCCACGCCACGCAGACGGTCGACGGCTTCGTCCTCATCGACACCGAGTTCGACGACCCCCGCGCCGAGGTGCTCGCGAAGAACGACGTGCCCTTCGTCACCTTCGGGACGACCGGCGGGAACATCGTGCACGATGTGGTCGAGGTGGACGGGCACCTCGGCGGTCGACTAGCTGGGAGGGAGGCACTCGCCCGCGGGGCACGAGCACCGGCGTTCATCGGTTGGCCGGAGGGATCGCTCGCAGGCGACGCACGACTCGCGGGGTTCCTCGAGGTGTGTGGTGAGTCAGGCCTCAGCGTGGAGGAGGTGCCCGTCCTGCGGCGCATGAACCGTGTCGAGGACGGTGTCGAGGCCGCCATGACGCTGCTGCGGGCCGATCGATCGGTCGATGCCATCGTGACGGTCAGCGACCTGCTGGCGGTCGGGGTCCTGCGAGCGATCCGGTCGTTCAGCCTGCGAGCGGGTCAGGACGTTCGGGTCGTCGGCTTCGACGACGCGCCCATCGCCGCACATCTGGACCCGCCGTTGACGACGGTGGGTCAGCCCGTGCGCGAGGTCGCGCAGCGGGTCATCGCGACGTTCCTCGCACGACTCGAAGATCCGGAGGCGCCGGTCCGCGTCGACCTGCTCGATCCGTACATCGTGGTGCGGCTCACGTGAAGGACCCGGCCGCCGGATCGGCGGTCGTCGAAACGGTGGACGTCCATACGGATGGACGTCGGTTGGAGGAGAGAACCATGAAGACGACACTTCGGGTGTTGACGTCCGCGTGCGCGCTCGCCTTGGTGCTCGTGGCCTGCGGCGACGGAGACGCGGGGCTCGAGGATCTCGGGCTCGGCGAGGTCGACGACGCGGAGGATGCGACCGACGACATCGAAGCGGGTGATGCCGACCTGCTGCTGCTCGGGTGGTCGGCGTCGCCCGCCGAGAACGAGGCGCTCGAGGCGGTGTTGGACGGCTACCCGGGCGGCGACGTGGCGCTGACGCTCTCGAGCGACTTCGAGGCCACGTTGCGCGCCTCGCTGGCGGCCGGCGACCCCGCAGACGTGTTCTACGTCGACTCGAGCCAGTTCCTCAACCTGGTCAATGAGGGCGTGCTCGCCTCCATCGGGGATCGGCTCGACGACGTCGATGACTTCTACGAGCCGCTGCGCGAGACCTTCAGCGTCGACGGTGAGCTGTACTGCCCGCCGAAGGACTTCTCGATCCTGGCGTTGCAGTACAACGTCGCGATGTTCGAGGAAGCCGGGCTTGAGCCCCCGACCACGTGGGAGGAGCTCGCGGAGACCGCAGAGGCGCTCACCACCGACGACCACGTCGGTCTCGTCCTTGGGCCTGAGCTCGCCCGGCTGGGTGTCTTCCTGCACGGCGCCGGCGGGTCGGTGCTGGCCGAGGATGACACCTCCAACATCACCTCGCCCGAGAGCCTGGAGGGCCTCGCGTTCATCCAGCGCATGTTCGATGAGGGTTGGGCAGAGATCCCATCCAACCTGGACGCTGGCTGGGCTGGTGAGGCGTTCGGCCAACAGCGGGCGGCGATGACGATCGAGGGGAACTGGATCATCGGCGCGATGTCCGGTGAGTTCCCCGATGTCGAGTACGGCGCGGCGCCGCTGCCTGCGGGCCCCGCGGGCAACCCCGCCTACGTGTTCACCGTCTGCTACGGCGTCGCCGCCGACGGCGATGACGTCGATCAGGCCGCGGACCTCGTCAACTACATCACCCAGCGCGATCAGATGCTCGACTTCACCCGGGACTTCCCGGTGATCCCGTCCAGAGAGTCGGCCCGCGACGAGTGGGTGGACAACAACCCGGGTACCGAGGCCTACCTCGAAGGCGCGGACACCGCGGTGGGGTGGCAGTTCCCCGCGGGCTTCAGCGCCGCTCTGGACGAGATCAACTCGGTCCTCCAGGGGATGGCGGACGGCTCGATCGACGCAGACACGGCTGCTGAGCGGATCGAGACCGCCATCAGCGACGTGCTCGGCTGAGCCACTCCGACCGGCGGCCGAGGACCCCCAGCCTCCGTCGCCGGTCGGGCGGCCGGACGACCCAGATCGGAGGTACGAGGATGAACGATCGCGTCGCGCATCCGCCGCTGCCGACCAGTGCCGCCCGTCAGGAGGCGGTCATCGACCCTGAGCCGCCACGGCGAGGCTGGCGCCGGAGGCTGATGGGCAACGAGAAGGTCTCCGGCTGGGTCTTCGTCGCACCGGCGCTGATCGGCCTGCTGATCTTCGTGATCCTGCCGATGGCGATGACGCTCTACGTCAGCTTCCGGGACTGGAGTGGCCTGCGCCCCATCGGTGAGTCGAGCTTCGTCGGCATGGAGCACTACCGAGAGTTGCTCGTCGACGACGGGTTGGTGCGTCGCGACTTCGCCACGGCGTTGCGCAACAACCTGTACTACGTGCTCGGGGTCGTGCCGGCGCAGACGACGATCGCGTTCCTGATCGCGGTCATCGTCAACAACCAGCTGCTCAAGGCCCGCACCTTCTTCCGGGCCACCTACTACTTCCCGTCGATCACCTCGTCCGTGGCGATCGGGTTGGTCTTCATCTTCCTGTTCCAGTCGAACGGCGCGATCAACGCCCTCTTCGGGTGGTTCGGGCTCCCCGACGACACCCGGTGGCTGTCCGACGCCTCGGGGCTGATCCACAACGTCCTCGGGCTGCTCGGGGTCGATCAGGCGCCGAGGTTGCTGGCCGAGAACACCTTCATGGGGATCAGCCTGTGGGAGTGGTTCGCGGGCCCGAGCGTGACCCTGTTCGGGATCATGTTGCTCGCGACATGGACCACCACAGGGACGATGATGCTCATCTTCCTGGCGGGCCTGCAGAACATCTCCATGGAGATCGAGGAGGCCAGCAAGGTCGACGGGGCCAACCCTCGACAGCACTTCTTCCGCATCACGTTGCCGATGATGAAGCCGACCCTGTTCTTCGTGCTGACGATCGGGTTGATCGGGACCTGGCAGGTGTTCGACCAGATCTACGTGATCTCTGGGGGAGGACCACAGAAGACGACCCTGACCCCGGCCTACATGGTCTACCGGGATGGGTTCGAGGGTGCGGCGATGAGCCGTGCCGGGGCGATCAGCTTCCTGCTGTTCACCCTGATCATCGCGCTGACGCTCCTGCAACGGCGGGTGCTCAAGCCGGACGAGGACTGAGGAGGTTGCCATGACCGCTACGGCTGCTCCGGCCGGGACCCTGCATCCCCGTTCGGCCATGAACAAGAACCTGCGCCGCGCGATCTTCTACGCGGTCCTGTTGTTCTTCGCATTCCTCTACCTGATGCCGTTCCTGCTGGCGATCTCCGCGTCCTTCAAGACCCGCGCAGAGGTCGCGGCCAGCCCGCTGGTCTTGCTCCCCGACGTACCGACGATCGCTGCGTGGGAGACCGTGGCCAGCTCCGCGTTCCCGCGCTGGCTGTTCAACTCGACGGTCATCACGGTGTCGGTGACCCTAGGCCGGCTCGTCCTCGACTCGTTGGCCGGCTACGCGTTGGCACGCTTGAACTTCCCGGGACGTCGCATCATCTTCACCACCATCGTGGCGACCCTTGCCGTCCCACCGATCGTCCTGGCGGTGCCACGGTTCCTCGTGCTCCGTGAACTCGGCATGATCAACACCTACGCCGGGATCATCCTGCCGCTGGCGGTGGACGCCTTCGGGATCTTCCTCATGCGGCAGTTCTTCATGTCCATCCCGCGCGAGATCGAGGAGGCGGCCAAGGTCGACGGGGCCGGCACGTTCACGATCTGGTGGCGGGTGGTCATGCCCATGGCGACACCGGGGTTGATCGCCCTGACCGTGCTGTCGTTCCAGGGATCCTGGAACGAGTTCCTGCACCCCCTGATCGCGGCACCCACCAACTCCAGCATCTGGCCACTGCCTCTCGGCCTTGCCCAGATCGCGCAGGCGACCGGGGAGGACCTCAACACCCCGGTGGCGATGGCGGGGTCGATGCTGGTGACGATCCCGGTCCTGATCGTGTTCCTGATCTTCCAGCGGTACTTCATCCAGGGGGTGGCTGCGACCGGGGTGAAGGGATGACCGAGCCCGACCGGGTTCCTGTCCGGAAGGTGCCCTCGCAGACGTCGCTCTCGCTCGTGAGGGCCGGCACCGTCGTGACCAGCGGTCCTGGGGGCGACCTCGAGGAGGGCACCTTCCACGGGATCTACCACCGCGACCTCCGGTTGTTGTCGCGCTACGACGTCAGTGTCGACGGCGTGCGACCCAACGTGTTGCGCTCCGCTCGCCGCGATGCGTCGTCGCTGGACACGGTCATGGCAACCTCGTTCGATGCCCACGGTGACGCGCGAGCCGTGCTCGTACGTCACCGGTGCGTCACCGGGTCCGTGGAGGACCGCTACGAACTGCATCGTCTCGCACCCGGTCCCCCGATGACGGTCCGCATCCGCATCGCAGCGGACTTCGCGCCCTTGATGTCGGTCAAGGCGGGGACGGGCTTGGCTCCCGGGCAGCCGTTGACCCGGATCACGCCGGAGCGCTTCGAACTCCACGCACCCACCGGGACGGGTGTCTCGGTCACGATCGATGGAGACGCACCCGAGGCCGAGGGAGACACGCTCCAGTGGCAGGTCGACCTCGCCGTCGGCGATCGCTGGGACGTCCGGATCACGATCGCGCCTCACCCCGAGCCTTCGGCGGCAAGCGCGGAGTTGACCGCCCCCGGCCCACTGCGTGTCGGCGGCAGCGATCATCGCTGGGGCCGCGCGATCCAGGGCGCGGTCGCCGACCTGGCGAGCCTTCGGATGCAGGTCGACGGCGAGCGGTTCACGGCCGCCGGGGCTCCCTGGTTCATGGCGCTGTTCGGGCGAGATGCCCTGTTCACCGCCCAGGCGGCGCTTCCGCTCGGTACCGATGCTGCGCTTGACACGCTCGAGGCGCTGGCTGGCCGTCAGGGCCGACAGGTCGTTGCGCGCACCCTCGAGGAACCAGGTCGGATCCTCCACGAGCTGCGCGTGGGAGCGAGCGGGGTCTTCGGTCTCGATCCCGGCGAACCCTACTTCGGCGCCGCCGACACCACCCCGCTGTTCGTGGTGGTCCTCGCCGACGCGGCGCGGTGGGGAGCCGATCCGGCAAGGGTCGGCGCCTTGCTCCCCGCAGCTCGACGCGCGGTCGAGTGGTGCCATGCCTACGGAGACGTCGACGGCGACGGCTTCGTCGAGGCCGTGCCCCACGAAGGGGGGATCGAGAACCAGGGGTGGAAGGACTCCGGCGACTCGATGGTCCATGTCGATGGGCAGCCGGCTCCGCGTCCGATCGCGCTCGTGGAGGTCCAGGCGTACGTCTACGGGGCGTTGATCGGTCTCGCTGAGCTCGAAGAGCGTCTGGGCGATCCGGAGGCGACGCAGTCCCTCCGGCAGCAGGCGGCTGAGCTGCGCCGAAGGTTCGTGGCCGCGTTCTGGTCCGATCGACTTGGGAGCCTGGCGATGGGGCTGGACGCACACAAGCGGCCCCTGGAGGTCGCGTCGTCGAACATGGGGCACGCGCTGTGGACCGGGATCCTGCCGACGGCCCTGCGTCCAGCTGTCGTGCGACGTGTCACCTCGTCGGACCTGTTCTCCAGCTGGGGGATCCGCACGCTCGGGAGCGACGAGGTTGCCTACTCGCCGCTGGCCTACCACCGTGGCACCATCTGGCCGCATGACACCGCGATCATCGCCCATGGCCTGGCACGTGCCGGGGCTCGCACGGAGGTGCGCTCGCTCCGCGAGGAGCTGCTGGACCTCGCGGAGCACTCCGAGTACCGGCTCCCCGAGCTGCTCGGCGGCACCGGTCGAGACGAACTCCCGGCACCTGTCCCCTACCCCGTGGCGTGCAGCCCCCAGGCCTGGAGTGCCGCGGCTCCGCTCCTGCTGTTGCGGGCCGTGCTCGGGCTCGAGCCGGACGTTCCGGGACGTCAGCTGAGCCTGCTCCCGGTCCTGGACGAAGGTGAGGCCCTCCGGGTGACCGGCATCCGGTTGGGTGCGAGCGAGGTCACGATCGAGGTGGACGGGACGGACGTCAAGGTCGAGGGGGCCGATCACCTCGTCGTACGGGTTGGTTCGGATTGACGTAGCTCACGCTCGCACGTGCGAGGCCGCTCGGTGGTGTGGGGCGCGCCGTCGCCAACCCCTACCGTGGCGCCTATCGTTGCGGCCTGCCGACGCGAGGAGTGTGGTGGAGAGCACGGCACGACGGCCGACCGACCGTCCCCCGCTGGCGTGGCGCGTGGTGGTCGGGGCGGTACTCGTGTTCCTGCGCCGTGTCTTCATCTGGCGCGTCAGGATCCACCGCCCCAAGGTGCTTCCGCGTCCCGGCCAACCGCTGATCGTCGTCCTCAACCACACGTCGGCTGTGGACGCGTTCCTCGTCGTGGACAGCCTGTGGCGCCACCTCCGGCGGTGGTGTCAGCCGCTGGTGAAGGCCGAGCTGTTCGATGTCCCTGTGCTCGGGCGCCTGATCGTCCGGCCAGCCGGAGCGGTCGCGGTCTCACGCGCCGAGGGTGCCGGACGGGAGGCCGCGTACGGCGACGCCGTAGCGCGGCTGCGCGAGGGGAGGACGATCCTCATCGCCCCCGAGGGCACGACCACCCACGACGGGTCGTTGCTGCCGCTGCGTCATGGAGCAGCGCGCCTCGCCCTGGAGGCCGACGTCGACGTGCTGGTGGTGACCCACTTCGGCGCGCAGCGCGGGTTCTCGCCGGTGGTACGGATGCCCGAACGTGGCGTCATCGTCACCATGGCGATGGACCTCATCTCGCCGATGCACGACGAGGATCCCGCGTCACTGACCGGGCGTATCGCTGCGACGATGATGGACCGCAGCGAACAGCTGCGTGCCAGCTACCCACAGCCGCAACCGGAGGCCCGGTGGTGGCCGCCGTACTCGTCGCCGGCGTCCCCGACCACGACCGCCCGCGAGAACCTCGAGCGCTACCGGCAGAGCATGGTCGATGCCGTCGCTCATGCCCGCGAGCGCATGGCGCAGGTGGCCGACGAGCACGAGCTGGACCAGCGGGTCGCGCAGGCGCTCGATCGGACCGTGGCTGCGGCGGAGGACCTCGCGGCACGGTCACGCGAGCGAGCCGGATCGCTCGCCGAGCAGACCCGTGATCGCGTGGACGAACTGGCCGAGCACACGCGTGATCGCGTGGAGGAGCTAGCCGAGCACACGCGTGATCGCGTGGAGGAGCTGGCCGAGCGGGCCAGGGAGGGAGCCGCGGGTCGCAGCGACCAGCCATCCAGCGACGACGAGGAAGCCTCGGACCCGTCCGAGGGGCGCGATCCCGGCCACCCGCGTGATCCGCAGGGACCGTGACTGAGCGTGCGGGAACGCTCGGCTGCTCGAGGCAGCAGCTGACGTGCACCGGGCCGGCGAACCGCGCCCGGAACCGTCGTTCCGGGTGGTTGCCGGCCCGGGAGGGGTGAGAGGTCAGCGATGTTACGACGGCCGGTGTCCCCAGGCCTGGAGGAGGGTGAAGGTCAGCCCCCAGCGGCCGGGCTCAGCGATCTCGACCTCGGCTTCGTTGATGAGCGCGTCAAGCTCGTCGCTATCGACCAGCTTGCGGAGCAGTCCGTCGAGTGCGGTGGCGAACTGCAGCGGCAGCCGCTGGTAGGGATGGCCGGGCTCGAGTGCCTGGACCTCGGCGCGGACGGCGGGCTCGATGTCGGCGTCGCGGAACAGGCGTGGCAGCCGGCGTGCCACCCAAGGGTCGTCGCTGGCGGTCTCGAGGGCCTGTGCCAGCAACGGGATCAGCCGGTTCTCGATCGCCGCGGCCGGTGGTAGGAAGTGCCAGGAGCCCGGGTCGACGTCTTCGATGACGACCGTGCCGCCGGGGCGGACCAGGCGCAGGTAGGTGGCCAGCTGCTCCTCGGCACGGCCCAGCGGGGCGAGCTGGAAGCGGGCGTGGACGAGGTCGAACGACCCGGCGTCGAGATCGGTCGCGAAGAGGTCATCCTCGATGAGCGCGACGTTGCTCAGTCCCTCGGAGGTCGCGAAGGTGTCGGCCGCCGAGAGCATGTTCTCGTCGATGTCGGTCCCGATGACCGAGCCGTCGGGGCCCACCCACTCGCTGAGCAGCCGCAGCCACCCCATGGCGCCGCAGCCGACGTCGAGGACCCGGGCGCCGGCTCCATCACCGATCCGTGCGAGTAGCCGCCGGCCGGCAGGCTCCCACACGCGGGACTGCAACTGCAGTCGGTCGAGCTCAGAGGCCTGACCGGCTAGTACATACGTGCCTTGACTCATGCTGTGTTCCTCTCGGTTCTCGGGCGATACGGCGACCCGATGCTGCAGCAGGGATGGCCGTGACGACTTCGGCCTTCAAGACCAATCTGCTGCTGGCCGCTGTTGGTCTGAAGAGACCATGAGCGCGGGACCGGTCCAGGCGAAGCCGGGCGACTGCGGTGCGGGTCCCTTGGACCCTGCGCCGCGGTGTAGGACCGGATCGTGCAGGACCTCCCCTGGTGGCCAACATCCTGGACGATCGGGCGGCCACTGGGGGAGGTCCAGGCCGCGTCGGTCTAGGTCGGCGACATGGAGGGGTCGATGGCGCCGAGCTGGGTCATGAGGGAGAGCAGGTCCTGTTCGCACCACCGCTCGACGAGCTTGCCATCGCGCAGCACGGCCACGTCGTTCCCAGTGGTCTCGACGTGGTTGTGGCTGGCCGGGATGCCCAGGAACTCGCCGGTGTGCTTGCCGGTGATGCGCCACCGGAAGGCGACCTGGCCATCGTCCACGAGGACGTGCTCCACCTGTGCTTGCGTGTCGCTCAGGGCGCCGTGCAGAGCCTGCACGAAGCTCTTGAGGCCCTCGCGGTCCGGGGAGAACCCCGCCGGCATCGGATGTTCGATGTAATCCTCGTGGATCAGCTCATCGATGAGCTCCACCTCTCCCTTGCCGTACACGTCTTCGAGGAGACGGCGTACGAGATCATGTGCGTCCGACATCGTCAGCACTCCTGTCTCGGTTCGGAGGCATGGACGATCTCGATGCTGCCGCAGACCCGGGGCGGTGACTTCGGACGCGAGGACCA
>CAYVJT010000017.1:0-27009 GCA_964451855.1 uncultured Actinomycetota bacterium | reverse complement strand
GCAGACGCGGGTCCTCCTTGCGGGCGACGGCACCACCCATCATCTGCGTCGTCATCAGCGACCTTCCCAACCGGGGGCACGCTCCTCGCCGCCTCTGGCCCTGGCGCGGAGCGACGCCGGCGATGGGGCTGTGCGGTGGTCTCCTCGTGTCTGGCCGGACGCTACCGCACACGATGCCCGGTCGGACTGGAGAGCCGTGCCGGAGACGTGCCTCGTCACCTGTCCAACGTTGCCGACGACGAGCGGACCCACCGGAAGGACACGGTTTGTGGGCTTGCCCGTACTTCCTGAGCTGATTTCGGCAGCAACTGCCATGACCTCGTGAACATCGGAGGTCTAACGTCCTCACTGCGTCATGCGGACCGCGGGGTTCGCGCCAGGCAGGGAGGCTGCGTAGCAGCAGGAGGCCGGGCAGCAGGAGCACAACACCCGACGCGACGACGGTGCACCGCATCTCGAGGCTCGCGTCGGCATCGATACGTCGTGGCTGACGGGGTCGATGTACGGATGGCGTGACGCAGCGACGGACCAGCACGACACCGTTCGGGATCGGAGCGACCATGGCCGAGAGCACACGAACGCACCTGTATCAAGACGTCAACGGGATGCCACCTTGGGGGGAGGCGATCCCACTGGGACTCCAACACGTGCTGGTCATGGTCGCCAGCAACATCACGATCCCCATCATCATCGCTGGGACGGTCGGCGCCGCAACGGGAGAGACGGCGTTCCTCGTCCAGGTCGCCCTGCTGGTGGCCGGTCTCACGACCCTCCTCCAGACCATCGGGATCGGCCCCATCGGCGCTCGACTCCCCGTGGTCCAGGGCACCAGCTTCGGGTTCCTGGTCATCGCGATCCCGCTTGCCTCGGAGTACGGCCTGTCCGCGGTGTTCGGCGGCGCGATCGTCGCCGGAGCCGTCCAGGTGCTCCTGGGACTCAGCCTGCGGTGGCTCAAGCAGCTGTTCCCGCCGCTCGTCAGCGGCATCGTCGTCCTGGTGATCGGGGTCGGGCTGCTACCTGCGGGCGCCAACCTCGCTGGTGGCGGCGCTGGCGCGGACGACTTCGGGTCCTGGACCAACCTCGGTCTGGCCGGCCTGGTCCTGCTCGCGATCCTGGTCGCCTTCGCGTTCGGCAACCGGCTCGTGAGCATGGCGGCCATCCTCGTCGGACTCGTCGTCGGATATCTGGTTGCCCTTCCGCTGGGGGTCGTCGACCTGGACCAGATCGCCGAGGCGGCATGGTTCTCGGTTCCTCGTCCACTCGAGTTCGGGCTGAGCTTCCCAGCAGCAGCCATCATCGGCATGAGCGTCATGGCGATCGCAACCTCGGTCGAGACGATCGGGGACCTCGCCGCGATCACCAAGGGCGGTGCTGGCCGCGAGGTCACCGACCGCGAGCTGTCCGGCGGTGTCATCGCGGACGGGGTCGGCACGGCCTTCGCTTCGCTGTTCAGCGCCATGCCGAACACCTCCTACAGCCAGAACGTCGGCGTCGTGGCCTTCACCGGGGTGATGAGCCGACACGTCGTCTCCATCGGGGCGGGGTTCCTCATCCTGGCCGGATTCCTCCCCAAGCTCGCTGCGGGGATCGCCGCGATGCCTTCTGCGGTGCTCGGGGGTGCCGCGATCGCGATGTTCGCCATGGTGGCCGCCGCCGGCATCAAGCTGATCACCGAGAGCCCCCTCGACCGACGTGACATGCTCATCATCGCGGTGGCGGTCGGTGTCGGGCAGGCGATGGCTGTCAACCCCGAGCTGGTCGCGGTGTTCCCGCAGCAGCTGCGCGTCCTGCTCGAGACCGGGATCGTGCCCGCGGGGGTGCTGGCGGTCGTGCTCAACCTGCTGCTTCCGAGGAAGCATGACGCCTCGTTCGTCGCAGCTGCGTCCGGGCAGGACAGCCCTGAGCCGACCGTGGAGGACGAGCGATCCGACGAGTAGCCCGCGATCCATCCCAGAGCCACCCGTGATGGAGCACCAGCGCGGGCGCGGTATGTGGTCCGCCGCGCTCGCGATGGCGCTGCTCATCGGGGTCTTCCCCCAGTTCGCACTGGGGGCCCTCGGTCCGCAGCTCCGAGACGACCTCGGTCTCTCACCGGCCGATCTCGGCCTGGCCTTCACCGCCCTGTACGTGCTCGGTGTCGCTGGCTCACCGGTCGCCGGGCCCCTCGCGGACCGGATCGGGGGCCGCATCGCCTGCCTCGGGCTTCTGCTCGTCTCGGGGGCTTCGCTGTGGGCGGCGTCGCTCGTCTCCACCCGGTTCGGGCTCCTGGCAGCCATGGTTCCTGCGGGAGCCGCGATGGCACTGGCGAACCCCGGCACGACCCGCTGGGCCGCGGCGGCTGCCACACCCCGGCAGCAGGCATCCCTCGTCGGGATCGCTCAAGCCGGCGTTCAGGCCGGGGCCCTCGTCGCCGGAGGGCTCGCCGCGGCTGCTGCGCTGGGATTGGACTGGCGGGGCGCGCTGCGGATCGGTGCGCTGATCGCTGCGATCGGCGCCGTGGCGACGTGGTACGGGCCGAGGGATCACGCGAAGGGAACGAGCGCATCGGCACCGGACGGGGACACCAGCAGCCAGGCGTCACCGGCCGTGCGTCGGGCGCGACGCAGCCTCGCTGGCTACGCCCTGCTGATGGGAGGTGGCACGGCGATCGTGTTCGCCTACCTGCCCTCCTACGGGGTCGACGTCGTCGAGCTGTCCATCCCGGTCGCCGGTGCCACCACGATGGTGTTCGGGGTCACCGCACTGATCTGCCGCCTGCTGCTCGGAGCCGTCCTCCGTCGCGACGACCAGGTCGGCCCGCGGCTCCTGTCCATCATGAGCGTCGGTGCCGCGGCGTCGATCGGGCTCATCGCCGCTGGCGGCATCTCCCCCCTGTGGCTGTGGCCCGGCGTCGTGCTCTTCGGGGCCACGGGGACGACGTGGCCGGTGGCCGCCTACCTCGCGGTGCTACGCCACAGTCCTCGAGGGTCTGCCGGGCGCATCACCGGGTGGGTCACCGCGAGCTTCTACCTCGGCCTCTGGATGACCCCGGCGATCGCCGGACGGGTGATCGCCGAGTTGGGTTACCCGTTCGTCTGGCTCGGCGCCGGCGTGCTGTACCTCACCGCCATGACGGCCGCCCGGAGCCTCCCCCGACGTCGGGCCCGGGACTCGGCGTAGCGAGGTCGTACCGCGGGATCGACCGTCTCCAGCAGGGCACCTAGCCGTCGCCCGGAGCGCCGACCTGATGGGGATCGCGAGGGTCCGCACCGGACTTGCGGAAGACGCCGGCCGCCTGCTTCACGGCGGCGAGGATGCCGGCGTAGCCGGTGCAACGACACAGGTTGCCCGCCATCTCCTCGCGGATCTCCTCGGGGTCGTCGGCGTCGGGCTCCTGAGCCAGGTAGCCGCAGGCACTCATGACGAAACCCGGCGTGCAGAACCCGCACTGCAGGCCGTGGTGGTCCTGGAAGGCCTGCTGGACCGGATGCAGGGTCCCGTCCTCGGCCGCGAGCCCCTCGATCGTGGTGACCTCGCGACCATCGACGGCCACGGCGAAGGTCAGGCAGGACCGGATCGGGGCACCGTCGAGGAGCACGGTGCAGGCGCCACACACCCCGTGCTCGCAACCGACGTGGGTGCCGGTCAGCCGCAGGTCGTGACGCAGCAGGTCGGACAGCAGGCGCCGTGCTGGCACCGTCGCCGAACGCGGCAGGCCGTTGACGGTGATCGCCACCTCGTGCTGCGGCTCGGCGTCCGGGCGGGTACGCGGATCGGCACTCATCTCAGGTCCCCTCCCCCGAGGCCGCCTGTCCACCGGCGGCTCGGGCGACGGAATCGGCCAGGGCGCGAGCGCACAGCACCCCGGCGAGGTGGCGGCGGTAGCGACCCGAGGCGTGGATGTCATCTGCAGGGTCGATCTGCTCGCGGAGGTGGCCGACCGCGTCATCGGTGTCGAGGGCATCGCGGCTCTGCCCGCGCAGCGTGTCGCCGAGGTCGATCACGACCGGGCGATCCGCGACGCCGATGACCACGGCACGTGCGGCCGAGATGCTGGCATCGTCGTCGAGGGTGACCATGGTCGCGACGCCGGCGAGGGCGTAGTCGCCGTGGCGGCGGGCCAGCTCGTGGAAGGCCGTCCCGGTCCTCGCCGGGAGGGCGGGGAAGGTGACGGCTGTCGCGAGCTCGTCGTCCCGCACGTCGGAGTGCAGGACACCGAGGAACAGCTCGGGCCCGGTCACGGTCCGGACGCCGCTCCGGCTGCGGAGCTCCAGGTGCCCGTCCAGCAGCGAGAACACGGCCGGGAGCTCGGCCGCCGGATCGGCGTGGGCGAGCGAGCCGACGACCGTCCCACGGTTGCGGATCACCCCGTGGGCGACCAGGTCGAGCGCCTGCCGGAGCAGCGGACACGCACCGGTGGCCGCGGCATGCGTGCGCAACCGCTCGGCGGTGACGGCGGCGCCCACGGTCACGGTGTCCTCGCCCACCTCGATGTCGCCGAGCTCCCCGAGCCTGGTGATGTCGACCAACGCGGCAGGGGTCGCGAGCCGCATGTTCATCATGGGCACCAGGCTCTGTCCGCCGGCGAGCACCTTGCCCTCGTCGCCGACGCGCTCGAGCAGGCCGACGGCCGTCTCCACGTCCTCCGGTACGTGGTAGGCGAACGCTGGTGGCTTCACGCGACTGCCCTCCACCCGCGGTACGCGGCTCGACGGGGCTCAGATGCTCCCAGCACGACGCTCCCTCGGTCGGCGACGCGGGGCAAGCTACCCCACCCCCAAGCCCCTCGTGTCGGCAAGGTCTGCCAGAAGGCGCCGAGGACCGCTGGCACACCTCGGGACGGCGTCATGGGCGGTCGCCACCGCGACGCCCGATCGAGCACGTCGCGCCTGCCTGGCCTGGCCGCCTGGGCATGGGGTCCGGGTGACGGGCGGCGGAGGGCGCGGTTCACTGTTCCCCGCTACGCCAGCTCGCGGTCGACCAGCCGTCAGCCGGACCCCGACCCAGCAGGAGCCGTCGCCATGGCCGAGACGACCGAACCGGGCGCGATCTGCACCGTTGTGGACTGTCAGGAGCCCGTGGCCAACACACCGAGGTCGCCGACCGCGGCGGATGTGGTCGAGTCCCCTCCGGGTGAGATCGTGCCCCTCTGCGCGATCCACGCCGAGCAGGCCAACGCGCCGGAGGTGCCCGATCCCTGAACCGGATCGTGCTGCGACGTTCCGTGGCCGGTCCGGGTGGTCGCCACCCCCGAGCGTGGCCTACCTTCGTCACCCAACCGCACAGCACCGTGCCGGGAGGTGGATGTGGACGAGGCGGCGACGCTGCGTTCGGTCGCGGCGTGGATCCTCGACGCCCGACAGGTCGTCGCGCTCACCGGCGCCGGGGTGTCCACCGGTTCAGGCATCCCGGACTTCCGGGGGCCCCAGGGGCTGTGGACCAAGCAGCCCGACACCCAACGGCTGTTCTCCATCGACGCCTACGTCGAGGACCCCGAGGTCCGTGAACAGGTGTGGCAGCTGCGCCTGGAGAACCCCGCGTTCCACGTCGGCCCCAACACCGCCCACACCGCCCTCGCCGAGCTGGAACGACGCGGTCACCTGCACACCCTGATCACGCAGAACATCGATGGGTTGCATCAGGCCGGCGGCTCGGATCAGGAACGGATCGTCGAGATCCACGGCACGATCCACGAGGTCGAGTGCCTCTCCTGCGATCGACGGGTCCCGGTCGGCCCGGTCCTCCAGCAGGTCCGTGACGGCGATCCAGACCCGAGGTGCCCCGCGTGCGGCGGGCTGCAGAAGACCGCGACCGTCTCCTTCGGCCAGTCCCTCGACCCCGCCCTGCTGCAGCGTGCGCACGAGGCGGTGATGGGCTGCGACCTGTTCCTCGCCGTCGGTACCTCGTTGGTGGTGCATCCGGTGGCCCTGCTGCCGAGGACCGCGCTGGAAGCCGGCGCGCGGCTGGTGATCATCAACGCCGAGGAGACCCCCTACGACGCGCAGGCGGACGCGGTGCTGCGGGGCGACGTCGGCGAGGCCCTCAGCGCGATCGTCGACCACCTCGACGCCCACCAGCAGGCCTGACCGACCTCTCCGTGCCGCGGCACCTCCTCGGTCTCGACCGCAGGACATGGCACGCTCGTAGCCGACCGGCCAGGAAGGGATCCCGTGGTGCACCGAGGTGCGACGCAGGCGACCATGCTCGAGCTGCCGTGGGAGGAGGGCTCGGTGCTCGGGGGCTCCGGGGCCGCCAGCACGGTCGTCCCCGAACGGCTACCCGAGCCAGCACCACAGCCTCGTCGCGGCTGGTCGGACGCACCGCTGGCATCGCTCGACCTGGAGACCACCGGGCGCGACCCGTCATCGGACCGGATCCTCGCGATCGCCCTGTACCGCCAGGAACCGGACGCCGAGCCGACGCCTGTGGTCGACACCCTGGTCGATCCTGGGGCGGACGTCGTCATCCCTGAGGCAGCCGCCGCCGTCCACGGCATCACCCGGGAGCGGCTGATCGCCGAGCAGGCACCGCCGCTGACGCAGGTGCTCATCGAGGTCCACGACGCGCTGACCGAGCTCGCCGCCGCTGCCATCGGCGTCGTGATCTACAACGCCCCCTTCGACTGGCCGTTCCTCGCCGCCGAGCTGGCTCGACTCGAGCCGCCCCGTGAACTGCCCAGCTGCCAGCTGATCGATCCGCTCGTGCTCGACCGGCACACCGACCGGTACCGCAAGGGCAAGCGCACCCTCGAGGCCGCGTGCGAGGTCTACGACGTCGACCTGGGCCGCGCCCACGAGGCCGGTGCGGATGCGCTGGCCTCGCTCGGCGTCGCACGCGCGATCGGTCGCCGCTACCCGGACGTCGGCGAACTCCCGCTCGACGAGCTCGGCTCGGTCCAGGTCGAAGCCCACCGGACGTGGCGCGACGGTTTCAACGCCTACCTGCGTCGCATCGACGCCGACCGCGACCCCGTCGTGGGCGGCTGGCCGGGTGTCGAGGCGTAACCTCGGACGGGCCATGGGGCCCCTGGAACGTGCCCTGACGACAGGTACCATCGCGGTAGGAGGTTCCGGGGCGGCGTCTTCAGCCGGGACCTCCCCGTGGACCGTCCACCGCGACGGTCCACCAACCGAAGGAAGGACGAGCGGACACGACAAGGTTGTCAGGAGGTGAACGCCCATGGACCTGCGTGATCGTCTGGTCAGCGGGATCGGGGGCGGCCTGCTCGGCGGCGTCGTCTTCGCGCTCGTGCTCCAGGCGGCGGGCCGGATCGACAGCGTCGCCCTGCTCGTGGCCGACGAGAGCACGGCCCTCGGTTGGACCACGTTGTTGGTCATCACCGGTGTGCTCGGTCTCGTCTACGGCCTGACCTTCGGCCGCCTGCCCCACACGTGGCTGCGCGGCGCCGGCTACGGCCTCGCCCACGGGGTGATCTGGTGGATCCTCGGGGTCCTGCTGATCATGCCCCTGTGGGTCGGCTACCCCATCGGGACCTTCGGTGAGGCCACCTGGTTCAACCTGCTCGGCTACGTGCTCTACGGGCTCGTGACCGGGCTGGTGACGGCCGCTGTGGCCCAGCGAGGCAGCCAGGAGGCTCCGACGAGCCCCGAGGCCGCCACGGAGGATCGGCGCGAACGCGCGGACGCCGACGCGTGAGCTGACCACACCCGATCCCGTAGCACACCCCGCCCGGCCCAACCGCCGGGCGGGGCAGCCACGCAGCACCTCCTCCTCCCCGCGGTGCGGGAACGCCCTGACGTGCTCAGTGAGCCCCGGCTGCGCCCCGCCCCAGGACCATCTCGAGGTAGCTGGCCAGGTCGGTCGGTTCGCGGCCCAGCAGCCGTCGCAGCGTCGTCTGGTCGCCGGGGCAGCCGTACCGGTCGTAGTAGCGGAACATCAGGTACAGCCGCCGCCGGGCCTCGTCCGGCAACCCCTGCGCCTCGGCGACCCAGTCGTCGGGGTCCTGCCGTTCGGCGAGCACCTCACGACCGAGCAGCTGCGACGCCACCACCGCGACCCGCTCCGGCGTGAGGTGTTGCGGGCCGGACAGCTCCCACGTGGCGCCGACGGCGTCGGGCAACCGGCCGCTCAACGCGCCGGCGGCGACCTCCGCGACCTCCCGCAGGTCGACCATCGCCAGGCCCCGGTCGGTGCCGTAGGGCACCCGGTAGCGGCCGGCGCGCAGGTCGTCGAGGTAGCCGTCGAGGTTCTGCAGGTAGGTGTTCGGACGCAGCACCGTCCACGCCAACTCCGACGCCTCGATGCGGTCCTCCACCGCACCCTTGTCGGCGTGGTGGGGCATCTCCGGCTCGTGCGGGTCGATCACCGAGTGGAACACCAGCCGTGTGACGCCCGCGCGCTCGCAGGCGGCGAGCACCGCCTCGCCCATGGCGATCTCGTCCGCGCTGACGTTCGGCGCGATGTGGTAGACGGCGGCACAGCCCGCCAGCGCCGCGGTGAGCACGGCCACGTCGCGCTGGTCGCCCGCAGCTACCTCGACGTCCCCGAGGTCGGCCAGACCGGGGTGCCGCCCCGGATCGCGGACCAGCCCGCGGACCGGCACGTCCTCGGCGAGCAGCGCGCGGATCACCGCGTGACCGGTCTTACCACCGGCCCCGGTCACCAGGACCCGCGACGCGTCAGGCATCGGCTCGGGCGTCCGCCGCCAGTGCGCGGACGGCCTCGGCGAACACCTGCATCGGCGGGGTGACCAGCCCGGCTCCGACCTGGCCGGTGCCGGCGACCTTGCCGGCGATGCCGGTGTTGACCGCCGGGACGGTGCCAGTGCGCACGACGCGGGTCACGTCGATCCCGAGGGGGGTGCCGCGGAACTCCAGGATCGGGACCTGGAAGTGGGAGTGCTCGCCGACGGTGATCGAGTACATCGAGCGCGTCGCCGTGAGCGCATCGGCCGCCTCCCCGCCGACGAAACGCACGATCGCCGGCGCAGCGGCCATCGCGAACCCGCCCATGCCGGCCGACTCGGTGATGGTCGAGTCGCCGATGTCGGGGTTGGCGTCGTCGGGCCCGAAGTCGCCGAGGAAGAGCCCATCGGGGACCTCGGCCGGCGCGGTGAACCAGCGATCGCCCGTGCCGGACACCTGGATGCCGAAGTCGGTGCCGTTGCGGGCCATCGCGACCACGACGCTGCTGCCGGGGATGTCGCGGGCCGGATCCAGTGACGCCTTGGCCGCAGGCATGCCGAGGTTGAGGAAGAAGTGCTCGTTGCCGTTGATGAACCGCACGACGTCGGCCAGGTCGGACGGGTCGATACCCGCCTCCAACAGCGGCGGGACCACCTCACGGACGAACAGCGCCGAGGCCGCACGGTTGCGGTTGTGCAGCTCGTCGCCCATCTGCATCGCCTGGACGATGATCGCGCGGACGTCCAGCGACCCGAGGCGCCGCACCGCCGCGTCCATCGCGGGACCGAGCACGTCCTGCATCCACCGCAGCCGTTCGGTCACCTCGGGCCCGTAGGCGCCGTAGCGCAGCACCTTGCCGAGCCCCTCGTTCAGGGTGGCGTAGGCGGTGTTGCCGAAGGCGGCGTTCTCGATCGCGAACATCGGCATCGACGGGCTGACCACACCGGCCATCGGGCCGACGGCACCGCGATCGTGGCACGGCGTGAGCTCCAGGCCGCCGGCGGCCCCGATCGCCTCGGCCTCCTCCGGGGTGTCGGCCATGCCCTCGTAGAGCATCGCGCCGATCAGCGCACCGCGCATCGGGCCGGACGCGCGCTCCCAGGTGATCGGTGGACCGGCGTGGAGGAACTGGCCGGTCTCGATCCCGACCGCTTCACGGGCGGTGGTGATACCGACCCAGCGAGGCTCCGCCGAGGTGATCCGTTCGACCGCGGCGCGGTTGGCCCCCTCGGTACGCGGGTCGGCGACGATGCGTGCCAGCTCAGGGGCCAGCCCGTCCACCGGCGGGCGCCAGTCGACCGGCACCAGCTCCACCCCCTGGGACGCCAGGGTGGTCTCGAACAGCTCGACCCCAGCGGTGATGACCCGTGGCGGGTCGTCGAGCAGTCCACCGAGCGGACCGGCGGTCGCGTCGTCCATCGTCGTCCTCCCTGCTGGCGCGTTCATGCCACCACCGCCACTGCCGTGCGTGCGGCGTCGGCGTTCGACGCCACGACGTAGGCGCCGGCCTCCGCGAGCGCACCCGCCTGGGCGTCGCGACCCTGGGGGTCGTCCGCCGTCCCACACAGCGACACGACGACCTCCAGCTCGCGCCCGGCGGCAGAGGCCTCACGCAACGTCGTACGGATCGCCGGTGCAAGCTCGCGGGCCGGATCCGGGTGCGCACCGTGACCGAGCACCACGTCCAGTAGCAGCACCCGCGTCCGCGGGTCGGCCGCCTCCGCTGCGATCCGGTCGAGGCGCAGCTGCTGATCGATCATCGGGTGCGGACGCCCGCGGGTGTGCTCGTCCTCACCGAGGTCGATCAGCACGTGCCCGGGAGCGGTCACCGCCTCCCCCAGGTGGCGCTCGGGATCGGCCGTGACGTTCGAGCGGACCCCGTCGAGCGCAGCCTCCGCGATCAGCACCGCCTCGGAACACAGGGTGCCACCGCTGAACAGGCCCACCAGCCGTCCCTCGCCCGCGGTGTCGGCCGCGCCCGTACCTGGCCGATCGCCCCAGGTCGCCCACGGCGGTGCGGCACGTCCGAGCTGCTCGATCACCTCGTCCGCGACGGTGGTGAGGTCGTCAGCGGTGGGCCCCAACAGCCCGAACACGACCGGGGTGTCCAGTCCGGACGCGAGCTCGCGCAACTCGGCCGCCACCGCCTCGGCCGGCGGCTTGGAGAGCAGGACGATCAGCTCGGTCGCCGGGTCGGCGTCCAGTGCCGCCAGCGCCACCCGGGTGGACAGGCCGCCCACCTCGGCCTTGAGGTCGCGGCCTCCGACCCCGAGCACGTGGGAGATCCCCACACCGGCGTCGTCCAGCAGGCAGGTGAGGTGCTGCGCGCCGGTGCCCGAGGCGGCGACCACCCCGACCGGCCCAGGCGCGACGACGTTGGCGAACCCGAGCCCGACACCACTCACGATCGCGGTGCCGGCGTCGGGCCCCATCACCAGCAGGCCACGCTCCGTCGCCTCGCGCTTCAGCGCGATCTCCTGCTCGAGCGGCACGTTGTCGCTGAACACCATGACGTGCAGGCCGGCCCGCAGGGCGTCGATGGCCTCCAGGTACGCGCTGTCGCCCGGGGTCGACACGAGCACCAGGTCGGCGCCGAACGTCGCCGCGTCACGCACCGTGCGCGGCGGGGGTGCAGCACCGAACCCGGTCGGCGAACCACCACCGGAGGAGGCGGCGAGCGCAGCCTCGAGCTCGGTCAACGCCGCACGGACCGCGTCGTCGTCACCGGCACGGATGGCGACGATCAGGTCGTTGGGGCCGGCGTCCGGCGTGGCGAAGCCCATGCCCTCGAGTACCTCGAGGTTGAGCTCGGTCGCCATCGCCACCAACGCGGCGTCGACACCGTCGACGTCGCTGACCCGGCGGCTGACCTGCATCAGGCTGACGGAGTCGGCGTAGGCACCGCCACGGACTTCGATGTGGTCGACCATCAGGGCCTCCCGGTGGGGATGGGGGATGTCGAGGTTGCGGCCAGCGTGCCATCGCGGGGAACATCGCCGGAGGCCTCACCCTTGGTGTCGCGCGAGGCATCTCCCGGAGCGTCGCGCACGTCACCGGGGCTCAGCACCTCGCTGGCGGCACGCAGCCCGAAGGCGAGGTCACGGCCGGAGGTGGACCCGACGGCCAACAGACCGTCGAGGGCCTCCGCCAGGGCGTCGCGATCGAGACCGCGGGCGAGCGCCACGATCAGCCGCCCCGCCGGGCGACAGACCTCGCCCCGGACCGCATGCCGCAGCAGGACGGCGGAGAGGGCGGTGGTCACCGTCTCGCTCCAGCTGAGCGCCTGAGCGGCGACGCCGCGGCTGAAGGGGATCAGCCGCTCCACCTCGCGTGCGGGGAGCGCGGACCCGAACAGCTCGACGCCGGCGAACAACCCCGCCAGCAGGTCGTCGCCGGTCGGTGTCGACCCGACGCCGAGCCCCACCAGGCCGCGGACGGCGCCTGTGGCTGCCCCCTCGTCCTCGGCGCGCAGTGCGTCAACCAAGGCGTCCAGGCGCTCGGCCTCGGTAGCTGGCAGGTCGGAGCACCGTCGCGCCAACAACACCGCAAGGGACGAGTTCGCGTCGGTCAAGGCGGCAGGGTCGACGTCGCCGAGCGCCGGGCGGGGTGACCACCATCGGGTCACCTCGACCTCGTGGACGTCGCGGTCCTGCCATCGGACCCGCCGTCGCCCGACGACCAGCTCGTTGCCGACGTGGAGTCCGACGAAGGGCCACCGGTGCGTGCGAGGTGCGAGGACAAGCGCGTGCGGATGGACCACCGCCTGGTCGGCGACGACGGCGAGCTCGATCCGGCCACTCGCCGGGTCGCCGAGGTGGATCGCGCCGGGGAAGGCTGCCACCGGGACCATCGTGCGCTCCGGGCCGGTGAGCAGCTCGCGCAGGGCGATCGAGCCGCTGGCCCCGTAGCGGCGGATACCTGTGGGCGGCGAGGCCGTCATCGTCGACGGGGTCATGCCGGTTGCCGTCGCACCCGGGTACCGGCGTTGCCGTGCAGGGCGTCGAGGGCGTCGTCGAGCGCCGCGACGGTGGCGAGCCCGCCGGCGCCTTCGGCGAACCCGCACGCAGCCGCCACCTTGGGTCCCATCGAACCCGCCGCGAACTCGCCGTCGGCCTCGTAGCCGCGGAGCTCCTCGACGGAGACCTCGTCGAGCCAGCGTTCCTCCGGTGTGCCGAAGCGCACCGCTACCCCGGGGACATCCGTGAGGATCGCGAACCGGCGAGCGCCGATCTCCTGCGCGAGCAGCGCTCCCGCGAGGTCCTTGT
Organism: uncultured Actinomycetota bacterium; assembly: GCA_964451855.1. Classification (GTDB taxonomy): domain Bacteria; phylum Actinomycetota; class Nitriliruptoria; order Nitriliruptorales; family Nitriliruptoraceae; genus CSSed11-175R1. The sequence continues at coordinate 14,120 of CAYVJT010000017.1, read as the reverse complement.
CGATCACGGCCTCGACGCCCTGGAGCGGGGCGTCACCCTCCTCGATCACGGGGATCCCTCCTCCGCCGTTCGCCACGACGATCGCGCCGTCGGAGAGCAGCAGCTCCACCGCTGGCCGATCGACGCAGGCCAACGGCTGCGGCGAGGGCACCACGCGCCGCCAGCCACGACCGGCGACCTCGACGAGCTGCTGACCGTCGGCTCGCCGACGGGCCAGCTCCGCCTCGTCGGTGACGTAGGAGCCGATCGGCTTCGAGGGTGCCTGGAAGCCCGGGTCGTCACGCGACACCAGGACCCGGCTGACCACCGGGACGACGGGTCGGTCGATGCCGTGCCGCTGCAGCTCGTAGGTCAGGGTGTTCGCGATCGTGAACCCGATCGTCGCCTGGGTCTGCGCGACGCACCAGTCGAGCGGCACAGGCGGGACCACATCACGCGCCAGCTCGTTCTTGATCAGCACGTTGCCGACCTGTGGACCGTTGCCATGGGTCAGCACCAGGTCGGTGTAGCCCTCGGCGACCAGCTCCGCCACCTGCGCCATCGCGTGGTGCAGCTTGGTGGTCTGTTCGACCGCGGTCCCGGCCGTCCCGGGAGGCGAGATCGCGTTGCCGCCAAGGGCGATGACCGTACGTTCGCTCACCGGCGCACCTTCGTCGCTGTCTACGTCGTTGCCGTCTGTCGCTCGCGGTCGCCCCACGTCAGCGGTCGGCCGTGCGACGGTGGCCCGGATCGGCCGAGGTCGGCGAGGCGTTCGAACGGCCGGGTCGGCTCAGGGCCGAGACGGCTGCTGCCACCGTACGACCCCCCGGGCCGCAACGTCCTCAGCGGAACTCGCTGAACGGACGTCACTCGCGCGGTCAGACCCTGCTACAGGAACGGTGGGCCGCGCCGGTGCGGCGCGGCCCACCGTGAGGTGCCCCGCGGTGATCAGCGCTCGTCGCGGTCCTCGTGCTTCAGACCGGCGTCGCCGAGCTCGCTCATGCCCGGGAGCTCACCGGGCGGGATCACGGCGTCGTAGGCGCCGATGCCGCGCTCCTTGTCGGTCCCCGGGATCAGGTTGTCGAGCAGGATGCCGAGCAACGCCCCCACCGCGATCGCGTTGGATCCGACCGACTCGACGATCGCCCCCAACCACTCGATGCCGAAGAAGGTGAAGTCCTCGACCCCGTCGAAGTAGTACGGGAACACGAACCCGGAGAAGAGCACCACCCCGACGATCATGAGGTTGCGCTGCGAGTTCATGTCGGCCCGCTGGAGGTTCGACAGCCCCACCGATGCGATCAGACCGAACAGTGCGAGGTAGACGCCACCGACGACCGGCGTGGGGATCGTGGCCACGGCCCCGCCAACGGGACCGACCAGCCCGAGGATCACCAGGGCAGCAGCACCGATGAGCACGACGATGCGGCTGGCCACCTTGGTCAGCCCGACCAGCCCGATGTTCTCCGAGTACGACGTCGAGGCGAACCCACCGAACACGCCGGTGAGCGCGCAGCCGATGCCCTCGGCACCCAGTCCCCGGTTGATCTTCTTGGAGCTCGGGTCGCCGAGCAGGGAGATCCTCGAGATCGCGTGGTAGTCACCGAAGGACTCGATCGAGGAGGCCAGGTAGGCCGCCAGGATCGCGATCATGAACCCGAAGTCGAAGATCGGGGTGCCCCATGGGAAGATGAGCCCGCCGCCGCCGACCTCGAACCCGCGGAACCACGGCGAGTCGGCCACCGCGGCGAAGGACACGGCAGCTGGGTTGCCCTCCTCGAAGACCCCGACGCCGGTGAACAGCAGGGCGACGACGTAGGCGGTGAGGATCGCCAACAGGATCGGGAACAGCGAGAACATCCGGACCTTCGGCGCCAGGATCAACGAGTACACGAAGATCAGGGCCAGCGTGAGCAGCGCCACCGGCCAGTGGAGCGATGCGTTGAAGGCGGCCGCCGGGAACAGCGACAGCCCGATCAAGGCGATGACCGGCCCGATCGTGATCGGTGAGATGAACCGCCGGAGGAAGCCGATCAGGCCCCCGTAGCCGATGATCAGTGGCAGCGCCGCACCGACGATCACCATCCCGGCGATCACCTGCATCGCTTCGGCGCCCTGGTAGTCACCGGCGATCGCGAAGAACGGGATCAGGAAGGCGAACGACACCCCCTGGACGATCGGCAGCCGGGTCCCGATCGTGACCTGCAGCGCCGTCGCGACACCTGAGGCGATGAACACCGAACTGATCAGGATCGCGAGGTTGACCCCCTCCAGCCCGATCGCGCCACCGATGATGAACGGCACCGCGATCGTGGCACCGAACATGGTGAGCACGTGCTGGAGCCCGAGCCCGACGGCCTTCGGCCAGGGCTTGGGGACGTCGTCGATCCCGTAGTTGAGTTCCGTGATGGTCTCCGTGCTACTCATACGCTCGCTCCCTCCGATCGGGCCTCGCGGCCCGCTGATCGCCGCACCTGGCGGCCTGGACCGTACGCCTCGCGGTCTCTACGGATGAGTCCTCGACCGCCGATCTCTCCCACCGCCTCGGTCGAGGGACGCCGCGCCACCCCCGCGGCAGTGGCCAGTGTCCTTCTGGCCCTGCGCGAAGCCTAGGAACCTCGGCCGTCGGACGTCGCTGGCACAGGTTGACGACACCGACCCCCCGGTTCTGGCATGCCGCACCATGGCTTGCGGGCTCGTGGCCCGTTCCACCGACCGACTGCCGGTCGGCATAGGGGCGCGACGGGCCGCTCCACGACCTGGCAGGACGGGCTCAGTCCGCTCGGACGATCGCGGCGACCGGACCACCTCCGAGGGGTCCCTGATGCAGCGCCGCTACGGAGACGAACACCGCCGGGTCGCCGATCGTGGCCGCCGCCACCCCGCCGACCGCGCCCTTGAGCTGGCGGTGGTGATGCACGTCGGAGTCGTCGAGCGGCAGCTGGCGCCGACCACGCAGCTTGCCGCGCGGGTCGGCTTCGCACTTCATGAACACGTTCACGAGCCGCCCACCCAGATCGCTGTGGTGCGGACGCTCCGGCAGGTCGAGCCCCGCCGAGCGGATCGCCTCCCAGATGCCGTCCTGATCGATGGCGTCCTTCATCTCGCTGTGGCCGACGCGGTAGCGGCTCCGCGCTCCGGGCGCGTTGCCCACGACCACGATCTGGGCGCGGTCGAGCTCGACGCCGGAGGAGCAGGACGCGACCGCGGAGTACAGCTCGTGGTTGTGCCCGATCTCCTCGGGCTCGGGGACCCGGTCGATCTCGCCGAGGGCGTAGGCGACACCGAGCCCGGTCGTACCGTTGGAGATGTCCATCGAGAACAGCGTGTCCTCGGTGTAGACGGTCTGGCCGCGCGCATGGGCGTCCGCGATCGTCTCCTGGACCAGCAGGGGGGTCTTGGTCTGCACGTAGTGCACGTCGGCGACGTCGTCGATGCCGGCTTCGGCCATCGCACGCTTCACGCCCTCGGCGACCTTCTCCACCATCGCGGGACGCCCGATGTCCTCGGGCAGCAGTTCCTCGGACATCGCGAAGCCGACCGACAGCCGCTTCTCGTCGGTGTCGATGCCCTGGTCGTCGGACACCCTGGCGAAGATCGTGGCGTGGGGGGTGATGACCCCGTCACAGCCCCCCGACCAGGCCATCGGGATCTGCTTGACCTCGCCCTCGGAGCGCGAGCCCCGGTCGAGGAGCACGCCACGGAACGCCTGGTCCGACAGGATCCGCGTGTAGTCGTTGACCCCGCCGTTGCCCTCGGTCTTGCCGATCACGGCGACCACGTCGTCCGCGGCGAACACGCCGTCGTCGATGAGCTCCGCGAGCCCCGATGCATCGCTGACGCTCTTGATCTCGACCTTACGGACCTCGAAGGGCATCGTCGGACCTCTCGACTCGGTGGACCTCGGCAGGTGGTGGTGGGCACCCCGTCGGGGCGGTGGACCCCTCGTCGGGGGGTGGACCCCTCACGACGCTACTCGCCGCTCGGATGGGCCCCAATGTGCAGTTCCGACGATGGACCGTCGTTGTCGCTAGCGTTGTCTGCCAACCGATCCGCCGCTCCCACCGAGGCCACCGTGACCGCGCCGTCGCCACCGTCGCCCTCCGCGCTCAGCGAACCGCTGTCGTCGGCCGCCGGTCGACCGCTCAGCGAGGTGCTGGCGACGCCGGTCCTGGACAGCGCCAGGGTGCTGGCGGGCCACGACGGGCTGTCCCGCACCGTCGAGCGGTTGAACGTCATGGAGGTGCCGGACATCCAGGCGTGGGTCAAGCCCCACGAGTTCCTGCTCACGACGGCCTATCCGCTCCGCGACCGTCCCGAAGCCCTCCCCCACCTGATCGCTGAACTGGACGATGCGGGGCTGGCGGGCATCGGCATCAAGCTCGGCCGCTACCTCGACGTCCTCCCCGACACCGTCCTCGAGGTCGCAGACGCTCGCGGGTTCCCCGTGGTCCAACTCCCAGACGGCGTCGGGTTCGACGAGATCCTCAACGAGGTGCTGACCGGGATCCTCAACCGTCAGGCGGAGGAGCTGGCGCGCTCGCAGCGGATCCACCGCGCCTTCCTCCAGCTGGTCCTGCACGGACAGGGCCTACCGGAGCTGGCTCGCGACCTCGCGGAGCTGCTCGACGCGCCGATCGCGATCCTCGGGGACGACGGCACGGTGCTCGGGGCCGCCAGGCTCGATGCCGCGGGGCTGCCGGACGATCCGACGAGCGCCCACGTCGTGGACGAGCGCCTCGTCCTCGGTGAGGTCGAGGTGGCGTGCTCGGCCGTGCCCATCACCGCGGGCGCGCGTCACCACGGTCACGTCGTCGCGCTGGGTCACGAGGGAGAACCACCCTCCGACCGCCTCGCCCTCGAGAGCGCCGCCACGGTCGCGGCCCTGACCCTGACCAAGCAGGCCGAGGTGCAGGCCGTCGAGGACAAGTACCGCTCCGACCTGATGCACGACCTGCTGCGTCCGATCGACGACCCCGACGACCTGCGCCGGCGCGCGCGGGGGTTCGGGTGGGACCTCGACCGCCGCCTCATCGCCCTGGTGCTCCGTCTGGACGACGTGCCCGAGCCGGTGGTCCCCGACGAGGTGACCCGCCGTCCACCGCTCACACCCACGATCCGTCAGCTGGTCACGGCCCGCGATCCCGAGGCAGCCGTCGTTCGTTTCAGCCACGAGGTCGTGGTGCTCACCCGTGCGTTCGAGGGGCCCGATGCACGCAGCGATGCGCGTACCTTCGTCCGCCGGCTGCTCGACGAGACCGCACGAGCGATCGGCGCATCCGCCTCCGCGGGTCTCTCACGTCCCATCACCGAACTGGAGGACGTCGCGACCGCGTACGACCAGGCGTCCCGCGCCCTGATGATCGGCCGTGATATCCACGGACGCAGCGCCCTCGCGCACTTCGACGAGCTGGGCGCCTACCGCGTGCTGTCCCTGGTCGAGGACCGCGAGGAGCTCGACGGCTTCGCCGCCGAGGTCCTCGGCGAGCTGGCCGAGGACACGGCCACCGCGGCGGACCTGCGCCACACCCTCGACGTCCTGCTGGAGTCGGGCGGCAACGTCGCGGAAGCGGCGCGGCGACTGCACTTCCACTACAACACCCTGCGCTACCGCATCGACAAGCTGTCATCGATCGTCGGGCCGTTCATGTCCGACGCGCGGATCCGACTGGACGTGCAGCTCGCCCTGCTGGTCCACGCGATGCGCGGCGTCGATGAGCGACGACGCCGGGGACGCGAGGGGTCACAGGTCAGCTCGCCCTAACCGTCGCTCCCCGCCGCACGCGGGAACGACGATCCCGGGGTGAACGCACGGTCGGCAGCCGCCGGCGGTCGCCGACGTCCGACCAACCACATGGCCACGAGTCCGATGGCCGCGCCGTAGACGAGGTGGCCGACGGCGGTGGCGGCGAGGAACCCACCGAACACGCCCTCCGTGCCGATCCAGTTGGGGTAGATCACGACCATGAACGTCCCGAGGACCAGTCCGACGACGATCCCGTTCCACACGGTGGGCCGCCGGAGCAGCAGCGCGTAGGCGGCTGCGAGGCCGACCCCGGTCACGACGTGCAGGGCGATGCCTGCGGTCAGAACGGCCCACATGGGCTGCCCGTGACCGATCAGCGCCGTCCCGAACACCTCGAGGATGTCGTAGGGCCAGAAGCCCAGATCCGCGATCTCGGCCAGCCCCCACCGCGTCCCGTCGTAGGCGGCGGTGCCGGCGGCGCCGGCGACGACACCGACCGCCGCACGGCGTCTGGCGTCGGCTCGCTCGGCGGGTCGGAGCCGCACCCACCCGACCACGGCGAGGGGAAGGAGGATCGCGACCGTGACCCCGAGCGCCAGGGCGAGCGGCACGTCGGAGACCACGTGGACCACCAGGGCCACCCCGGTGGCCATCAGCAGCGGCACGAGCAGCAGCCGTCGGGTCTCGAGCAGATCGGCGAGCACACCGGGGGACGGCTCGCCGGCCACGTCCTGGTCACCGCCGACGGGTCCGTCGCCCTCATCCGCCTCCGCCATCGATCCTCCTGACCGACGAGGCCACGCCCCACCCGTGGCCGTCCACCACCCGCTCCCTGCGGGACCTCCACAGGCTAGGACCGCGGAGCTGGCCTGGCGAGGAGGGAGGAGGGAGGAGGGAGGAAGGAGGAGGGAGGAAGGAGGAAGGAGGAAGGAGGAGGGAGGAGCGAGGAGCGACGCCGCGGCGTCAGGCGGGCTCCGAGGCGGCGACGAAGACCGCTGTGGTGCGCCCCGGGACGGCGATGCGGCGGCTGCCGTGGTCGAAGCCGGCGCCGCGGACCCGCGCATCGGCGGACCCGCGTTGCACGGGATGCAGCGTCCAGCCCGACGCCACGGTGACGTCCGTCGCCACCTCGACGCGCTCGGGGGCAGCGTTGAACACGATGAGCAGATCCGGTTCATCGCCGCCGTCGAGCTCCATCACGACCAGCCCCGGCGCCGCATCGACGCCGGTGCGGTGGAAGCGGATCCGCCGCCCGATCTCCTCGGCGGTCGTCATGCGGAACGCGGACGAGCTCGCACGGATCCGCAGGAGCTCACGCAGGTGCGCAGCGTTCGCGGCGATGTGGTCCGGACCCGGCGCGGGACGGCCCTCCAGCACCTCGCGGTGGACGTCCCAGCTCGGAGCGTTCTCCGTCTCAGGCGGCAGACCGACGCCGAAGTTGTTGTCGTGACCGGTCCAGTCGAGCCGGTTGAACCAGTCCCCCGAGCCGTAGGAGTTGCGATCCAGGGACTTGGAGCGCAGCAGGTCGCTGCCCGCATGGAACAACGCGATCCCCTGGGAGAGGGCGACGGTGGACAGCGCCAGGTTCTGCATCCGGACCCGCTCGTCGACCGGCAGCTCCGCAGGTGCCTTGAGCTGGATGACGTCGAACAGCGTCTCGTTGTCGTGGTTGGAGACGTACACGACGTTGTCCTTCGGGCTCGCGCCGTAGGCCTCGTGCTCCTCACCGAGGACGACCTCGCCGTCCGGCTGCTCGATCGCGAACCCCGCGAGGTTGCCGGCCAGCCCGAGCATCAGCCGCAGGTTGGCCCACCGGGCCACCTCGGCCTGGGCCTCGAGGCTGCGCCCATCGGTGTCCGCGGGTGCGGTGCCGAGCCCGGTCGCGAAGCCCTGCTCCCGTAAGCCGCCGAAGGGGTGACCGCCACGGACGACGTCGCGGAGGCGGTCGTTGAAGGTGCCGATCCCGGTGCCCGCCATGTTGTGCTGCGTGGCCTGCTCGAACCGCCGGTCGTCGATGACCTCGCCGAAGTTCCAGCCCTCGCCGTACAGCAGGATCGCGGACCCGTCGACGCCGTCGTCGGCGAGGGTCAACTGATCCAGCGCCTCGCGCACGGCCAGCATCGTCGACCTCGGGTGATGGCCCATCAGGTCGAAGCGGAACCCGTCGACCTTGTAGTGGCGCGCCCAGTCGACGACCGAGTCGAGGATCAGCTTGCTCATCATGCGGTGCTCGGCAGCCGTGTTGGGGCTGGACGTGGACGTCTCCACCTGCCCGCGATCGTCGAGGCGGTGGTAGTAGCCCGGCACGATCCGGTCGAGCACCGAGCAGGGATCCAGGCCGGCAGCGTGCGTGTGGTTGTAGACGACGTCCTTGACCACCCGCAGACCGAGCCCGTTGAGTGCCGCGACCATCTCGCGGAACTCGACGATCCTGGCAGGACCGTCCGGATCGGTCGCGTAGCTGCCCTCCGGCACGGTGAAGTGGAACGGGTCGTAGCCCCAGTTGAACGGGTCCAGCTCGCCGGTCGCCTGCTGGATGCGCTGGGGCTCCTCGGATGCCGGGTCCTCGGCGCGGATCACCTCACGGTCGGGCATGTCGGGCTCGACCCGATCGTCGGGGTCCTCGGGGATCGTGGCGATGTCGTTCGTCGGCAGCAGGTGCAGGTGGGTCAGTCCGGCCTCGGCCAGCTGCCGCAGGTGCGCGAACCCGTGGGAGCCCTCCTCCGTGAACGCCCGGAAGGTGCCCACGTGCGCCTCGGGGACGCTCGGGTCGGCGGACGAGAAGTCGCGGACGTGGAGCTCGTAGACCGTGGGGAAGCCGTCGAACGGCGGCTTGGTGAGCGCATCCCACCCGTCGGGAGCGAGGTCGGCCGCCGCGAGGTCGATCAACTGGCTGCGGGCCGAGCCCATCGACAGCGCGTGGCTGTAGGGGTCGGTGACGACGTTGGTCTCGACCTGCCCGGTCCCGGGCATGAACACCTCGACCTCGACGAGGTAGTAGGCACGGTCCCAGTCGGCAGCGCCGACCACCTCCCACACACCGGAGTCGTCGTCGCGGGTCAGCGCAGCGGACCCCACGGCGTCGTCGAGCCGACGTTCGGGGTCCGCCGGTCGCGAGGCCGTGAAGCGGTGCAGCGTCACCGAGCGGGCGGTCGGTGCCCACAGCCGTAGCGTCGGGACGTGGCCGGCCCAGCTGACCCCGAGCTCGACAGCGTCGGTGGCATCGCCGTACAGGTCGTCGAGGACGCCGGGGATCTGCACGCCGGTGGCGGCGACGAGCGTTCCCTCACCGTCGGTGACCGCCACGACGAGCTGACCGCGGACGAGCGCCTTGACCTGGTCGTTGGTCACGTCCTCGGGGAGCCGCAGCGCGATGGCGTCAGCGAGGTGTCGCCAACCTCCGTCGATCGCCTCGGGTGCGAGCCCGCCCTGCTCCACGGCGAGGCGCAACGTCGCCTCGGCGCCCGTGACGGCGCCGTCCTCGGTCAGCACCTCGAGGTTGCCCTCGGCGCTGGCATGCAACGTCGCCGTGTGGCCGTGCTCGAGTGGCAGTGGCCAGGCGATGACCTCCGCCGAGAGCCAATGGGCGCGCTGCTGGTCGAGCCGCAGGTCGGGGCTCCTCTCATGCCGAGCTCAGCCGGCAAGGTAGCCACCGGTCCCTCACGGTCCACCTACCGGCGCAGCCACGTGAGCTAGCGTCAGCCCTGCGCCAACCACCGAGACGAGGGAGGCGCCGTGGAGCGTGCTGCGTGCGTCGAGGCCGACCGCACCGACCCCCTCGCGGCCTTCCGCGACGGCTTCGTGCTCCCCGACGGGGTGATCTACCTCGACGGCAACTCCCTCGGCCCCCTGCAGCCGGCCGTGGCCGACCGCGTCGCCGAGGTGGTCCGCTCCGAGTGGGGGCAGGGGCTGATCCGCAGCTGGAACGACGCCGGCTGGGTGACGCTTGCCGAACGCATCGCCGGGCGCCTCGCGCCACTGGTGGGGGCGGATGCCGACGAGATCGCGGTGACCGACTCCACCTCGGCGAACCTGTTCAAGGCCCTCGCTGCGACGCGAGAGCTCACCCCCGACCGGCGGGTGATCGTCACCGACGACGCCAACTTCCCCACCGACGTGTACGTCGCGGAGGCGCTCGCGGACCTGGTCGGCGACCTGGAGGTCCGCGTGGTGCCGACGACGCAGATCGTCGACCACCTCGACGCCGAGGTGGCGGCGGTCACCCTCACCCACGTCGACTACCGCACGGGACGGTTGCACGACCCGGTGGCGCTGACGGCTGCGTCCCACGAGGTCGGCGCCGTAGCGGTGTGGGACCTGTCGCACTCGACGGGTGCCCTCGAGGTGGACCTGCACGGCTGGGGCGCCGATCTCGCCGTGGGATGCACCTACAAGTACCTCAACGGCGGTCCGGGGGCGCCGGCGTACCTCTACGTCGCACGGCGCTGGCATGAGCGGGTATCGACCCCGCTGCGGGGCTGGTTCGGCCACGAGCAGCCCTTCGCCTTCGACCTCGAGTACCGACCCGCGCCCGGAGCAGCGCGCTTCCTCGACGGCACCCCACCGGTGCTGTCGATGGCGGCGCTCGACGCCGCGTTGGCGGTACGGGAGGAGGTCGATCCTGCGCTGGTCGCGGCCAAGGCGCGTGCGCTCACCCGACGCTTCATCGACCTGGTCGACGCACGGTGCGGCGACGAGGTGGAGGTGGTCACGCCTCGTGACCCGGCCGGACGCGGCGCGCAGGTATCGCTGAGACACCCACACGCGGCCGCCGTGATGCAGGCCCTGATCGCCCGGGGGGTGATCGGCGACCATCGCCCACCCGACCTGCTGCGGTTCGGCTTCGCTCCGCTGTACGTCTCGCACACCGACGTCTGGGACGCGGTCGACCACCTCGCCGACGTGCTGCGCACCGGCGACTGGGACCGTCCCGAGCACCACACCCGGCCGACCGTGACCTGACGACCTGATGCACCCTTGGGGGGCGACCGCCTACCCCGACCCGCGCGGCAGGTGGACGTCGAAGCAGGTGGCGACGTCACCTTCACGCCGGTACTCGATCCTGCCGCCCATGGCCCGCATCAGCTCCCGGGACAGGAACAGCCCCAGGCCAAGCCCTTCGGCGTCACGACGGTCGCCGGTGCTCTGCTGGCGGAACGCCTCGAACAGGGCCGCCTCGAACTCCGCGGCCACACCGTCGCCCTCGTCGCGGACGGTCATCACCACCTCGTCCTCGGTGGCCTCCGCGGTGAGCGTCACCGGCGGGGCGCCGTACCGCATGGCGTTGACCACGAGGTTGACCAGCACCTGCTCCAACCTGAGGGGGTCCGCGCGGGCGATGAGCGGCGGCACGTCGGCACTGAGGTCCGTACTGTCCAGGGTCGCGACGATCTCATCCGCCAGCGCGTCGATCGTGATGTCCTCGGGTATGACCTCCAAGCGACCGCGCTGGATACGGGACAGGTCGAGCAACCCCGCGACCAGGGCCTCCTGGCGATCCGCGTTGCGCAGGATGCGGTGCAGCAGCTGCGCGCGCTCCTCATCGCCGCTCGCGCGTCCGTGCAACAGTGTCTCCGCGAACCCCTTCACCGAGGTCAACGGGGTGCGCAGCTCATGTGAGGCGAGGCTGACGAACTCCCGCAGGGTGCGTGCATCCGCGGCCAGTTCGCGGTTGGCTGCCCGGAGCTCGTGGTGCCACGAGACGTCACGCACGACCGCGAGCACGAGCCGGTCGTCGTCGAGGTAGACCGGCTGCAGACTGATGTCGACCGGGAACGTGGATCCATCGCGGCGGAGCGCGCTGAGCTCGCGGCCGGAACCCATCGACCGCACGCCCGGGGAGGCGTGGAAGCTCGCCCGTTCATCAGCGTGGCGGTGACGAACATCGCCAGGGACCAGGTCGTCGACGTCGCTGCCCACCAACGCGTCGACGGTCGTGCGGAACAGCTGGGCGGCGATCCGGTTCGCTCGCCGGATCGTGCCGTCGGCCGCCACGACCACGACCGCGTCCGGTGACAGGCCCAGCATCGCCTCGATGCCCGTATGGGTGGTCACCTGCACGGCCGACGCCCCTCCGGCCCCACCGTCCCGGTGCCCTACGTCGCTGCCACGTTGCGTCATGCCCTGCGCCCACCCGCGCCCGCAGCGAGCCTCACCCCATGGTCGGCTCCCCACAGTCTCACGATCGCGAGCCCGCGACGATAGCACCGCCGCGTGACGCAACGACGACGAAGCGGCGCCTTCAGCTGGTCATGGCCGCGGCGATCGCCCGGTCGAGGTCCTCCCAGATGTCGTCCACGTCCTCGATGCCGATCGACAGGCGGAGCAGCCCCGGGGTGATCCCACTGGAGGCCTGCGCCTCCGCGTCAACGACCCTGTGGGTCAGGCCAGCAGGGTGCTCGATCAGGGTGTCGGTGGACCCGAGGCTGACCGCTGGGGTGATGAGCTCCACCGTCTCCATGACCCGGCCGGCCACGTGCAGGCCACCTTCCATGTCGATCGTGAGGATGCTCCCCGGCCCGTCCATCTGACGGCCGAGGATCCCGTCCGGGTCGCAGCTGGGCAGGCTCGGGTGGCTCACCCGCGCGACGCCGGTGCAGCCGTCGAGGCGCTTGGTCAGTTCGCTGGCGTTGTCCTGGGCGGCCCGGACACGCAGCGCGAGCGTCGGCAGGCTGCGGTGGAGCAGGTAGGCCGCCTGCGGGTCGAGCACCGCCCCGGTCCCGATGCGGACCTGCCGCAGGACCCGGGCACGCTCCTCGTCACTGGCGATGACGCCAGCGACGACGTCACCGTGTCCGCCGAGCGCCTTGGTGGCACTGTGCAGCGCCCAGGTCGCGCCGTGGTCCAGTGGCCGCTGCAGGATGGGCGTCGCGAAGGTGTTGTCCACCAGCACCGGGACCTCACCCGCCTGCTCGACGACCGCCGCGATGTCGACGAGCGCCAGGGTCGGGTTCGACGGGGTCTCCATCACCACGAGGGCGGTGTCCGCCTCGATCGCGGCGGCGACACCATCGGGCCTCGCCCAGGTCGTGCGGGTCCCGAGCAGTCCCGAGGACAGCAGGTGGTCGGTGCCGCCGTACACCGGCCGGATCGCGACCACGTGCCGCCCGGATGCGCCCGCCGCGAACAGCGCGGCCGTGACCGCTGCCATACCGGAGCCGAAGGCGACCGCCTCGTCCGCGTTCTCGAGCGCCGCGATCGCCCGCTCCCAGCGCGCGACGGTCGGGTTGTGCAGCCGGGCATAGACCGAGGACGACCGCGGGTGGCCGCCCGCGGCGAGCTCGTCGATGTCCTCGGTGCCGAGGGTCAACGAGGACAAGGGGTAGGTCGTCGACCGGTCGACGGGCGGCGCGTGGACCCCCACCGCGTCGAAGTCGTCCCGGCCTCCGTGGACCACCAGGGTGTCGAGGCGGCTCATCCGGACATCCTCCCGCTCGGTGGAGTATCTCCAGTATCTTCTACGAGGCATACCCACGTCCATCGGAATCTCACCGGACCGAGGCACCCATGGTCGCACTGGACCGGACGGACATCGCCCTCCTGGCCGCCCTGCAGGAAGATGGTCGGCGCACGATCAAGGAGCTCGCGGCACGGGTCGACCTCTCGACCTCGGCGACCCACGAACGGGTCCGCCGGCTGACCGCCAGAGGGGTGATCAGCGGGGTCCACGCGGAGCTCGACCCACCCAGTATCGGGGTCGGTCTCCAGGCCGTGATCCAGGTCCGGCTGCAGCGCCACTCACGTGACGCGGTGCGGGCCTTCCGTGACCACGCGTTGAGCCTGCCGGAGGTCGTGGCCGCGACCCACCTCACCGGCGCGGTCGACTTCCTCATCCACGTCGCCGTGCGCGACACCGATCACCTGCGTGACCTCGCTCTGGAGGCCTTCACCACCCGGGACGAGGTGGCGCGCCTGGAGACCTCGATCGTCTACGAGCACGTGCGCGCCGTGACCTGGCCGATCTACACCGATACCCAGTAGCGATCCTGCTCGACGAGCCTCCCAGACGGCGCCAGGACGCATGCGCCGCCGTCGAGGTGGCACGGACGGCTACCCTCCGGCACCGCAGACGCAGGGTGAGCGCCATGTCGCAGGAGCGCGCATCAGGGGATGCCCGCCGGACCGAGACCGATCCCGGGTTGAGCCGAGAGCATCGACCTGGACCACGTGACCTCGTGAGGGGCCGTCATCCTGAGCGGGCCCGAACACGCACGGCGGGATCCACCGATCGTCGGCGGTGGTGCAGGTGGCGATGGCACAGCTGTGTCCCCGAGCGTTCCCCGACCTCTTGCGTGTCGTCGCGGCGCACGCCACGGCCCAGCGGCGCCGGAGACCCCGTGGTGGGGTTGCAGGGGTCGGAGGCGGCCTCGGAGGAGCGGACATGAGCGGCGCCGGA
>CAYVJT010000016.1:26501-27698 GCA_964451855.1 uncultured Actinomycetota bacterium | reverse complement strand
CAGACACCACCCCCGGCGCCCACCCATCCGAACGTCAGGCCACGACGTGCCCACACCCGAACACCCCGCGACCCACCCGGCGCTGTCCTGCGTCGGGTTGGAGAAGCGCTTCGGGGACACGATCGCGGTCGATGGCGTCGACCTCGAGGTACCGCGCGGCAACCTCACCTCGTTGCTCGGCCCCTCCGGCTGCGGCAAGACCACGATGCTGCGCATGATCGCCGGCTTGATCACCCCCGACGCTGGCCGCATCGACATCGACGGACGCACCGTGACGGGCCCGGACGTGTCGGTCCCGCCCGAACGGCGCAACGTGGGGCTGGTGTTCCAGGACTACGCCCTCTTCCCGCACCTGTCCGTCGGCCGCAACGTCGCGTACGGGCTTGCGGACCTGCCACGCCGCGAACGGCGCAAGCGCGTCGACGAGGTCCTCGAGCTCGTCGGGCTCAGCGGGCTCGCCCACCGACTGCCGACCGCACTGTCGGGCGGGCAGCAGCAGCGGGTCGCCCTGGCGCGCGCGCTGGCCCCCTCCCCCGACCTGATCCTGCTCGACGAGCCCTTCTCCAACCTGGATGCAGCGCTGCGCGCGACCGTCCGCGAGGAGGTCCGGTCGATCCTCCACGCCGCCGAGGCAACCGCGATCTTCGTCACCCACGATCAGGAGGAGGCGCTGTCGCTGACCGACCACGTCGCGGTGATGCACAGCGGACGGCTCCACCAGGTCGCCGACCCTCAGACCCTCTACACCAAGCCGGCGACCCGGTTCGTCGCGGAGTTCGTCGGGGAGGCGGACGCGCTGCCCGGCACGCGAGCCGGGCGCTACCTCGTCGACACCCCGATCGGGCGGCTACCGACAGCTGCGCCCGTCACGTCGACGGCGGTGACCGTGGTCATCCGGCCCGAGGCGCTGCGCCTGCGCCCGACGACCGAGGACGCCGGGTCCGGCACCGTGATCGGCATCTCCTACTTCGGCCACGACCAGCTGGTCCAGGTCCAGCTCGACGACGGCGCGCTGCTGCGCGCACGGCGTGGGCCGCAGCTCGACCTCCAGCGCCACACGCGCGTGACCCTGACCGTCGACGGTCCCGTCGTGGTCTTCGACGCGGACCCGGAGGCCGATCCTGGGAGCGACCCCGCTGGCGAGCTCAGCTCGCCGTCCTCGTCGTCCTTCGCAGCGGTGGGCTGAGCTCGGGCCTG
>CAYVJT010000016.1:11698-26401 GCA_964451855.1 uncultured Actinomycetota bacterium | reverse complement strand
TCGTCCTTCGCAGCGGTGGGCTGAGCTCGGGCCTGCCTACCGAACCGGGCCTGCCCGCCGCACCCGACCTGCCCGCCGAACCCGGCTCCCTAGCCGACCTCACGCCGCTCACGGATCATCGCGATCGCCAGCGGCACCGAACCGAGCGCGATCAGCAGCAACGCCGGGATCGATGCTCGGGTGAAGAACGCCTCCTCGGTGGCCGACCACACGCGGACCGCCAGGGTGTCGAACCCGGTCGGTGACAGCAGCAGCGTCGCCGGCAGCTCCTTGAGCACGGTGAGGAAGACCAGTGCGCCCCCGGCCAACGCCCCGCGACGCGCGAGCGGCAGGGTGACCCGCCGCAGGGTGGTCATCCGGGAGGACCCCAGGGTGCGTGCTGCCGATTCGACGTTGCCCTCGACCTGCAGCAGCGACGAGCGGATCGCGCCCACCGCCTGGGGCAGGAAGAGCACGACGTAGGCGAACACCAGCATCGCGAGGGTCTGGTAGAGCGGTGGCACGAGGCGGATGCCGACGAACACCAACGCGAGCGCGACGACGATGCCGGGGAGCGCGTAGCCGGTGAAGGACGCTCGCTCGGCGAACCGCGCCATCCAGGAACGGCTCCGTGCGGCCCAGATGGCGACGGGCAACGCCGCCAGCACCGCCGCCACCGCGCCGAAACCAGCGACCAGCAGACTGCGTCCCGCCGCGCCGAGCGCGAGGTTGACGGTCTCGCCTGCGGCGACACCGCGTACCAGCCAGTAGACGATGACGGTGATGGGGATGACCAGGCCGATGAGCACCACGGTCGAGCACAGGAGCACGGCGGGGGTGCGCCAACGGCCGAGCGGCACCCGTGGCGGCGTCCGTCCGGGGCCACGCACGCCGAACTGGCCACCGCGGTCACGGGCGACGCGGGCCTCGGCGACCACGAAGATCACCGTCAGCACCACGAGCATCAACCCGAGCACTGCCGCCGGAGCACGGTCGAACGCGGTCCGGTACTGCAGGTAGAGGGCGCGGGTGAAGGTCGAGTACCGCAGGATCGAGACCGCCCCGAAGTCGCTCAGCACGTACAGCGTCACGAGCAGGCCCCCCGCGGCGGCGGCCGGGCGCAGCTGCGGCAGGGTGACCCGCAGGAAGGTGGCCGCCGGACCGCGGCCGAGGGAGCGGGACGCCTCCTCCAGCGACGGGTCGAGCCCCCGCAGCGCCGCCTGCACCGTGATCAGGACGTAGGGGAAGGTGAACAGCGTGAGCGCGACGAACGCGCCACCGAAGCCGTAGGGCGACGGCGGGCGCCACCCGCTCCACTCCTCGACCAGGCCACCGGGGGCCAGGGCGGCGACCAGGGTGAACGCGCCGACGTAGGTGGGGATGACCAGCGGCAGCGCCGTCGCGATCGCGAAGAACCGCCGCGCGGGGAGGTTGGTGCGCGTGGTCAGCCACGCGATCGGCAGCCCGAGCACGAGGCTCGCCGCCGTCACGCTGCCGGCCAGCAGCAGCGTGCGGCCCGCCAGGCGCAACGTCGCACCGTCGGTGATGATCGAGACGATGCGCTCGAGCGGCAGGTCCGCAGCAGCGACGACGAGGTAGATCGCCGGGATCAGCATCGCGCTCGCGACGAGCAGCGCCGGCACCCACACCAGTGGGTGGACCCCGGCCACGCTGCGAGGCCCCCGCGGCGGGGCGGGGGCCTCGGAGGGCGGCGGGAGCACACCGGAGGTGAACGGACGGCGTTCCATGGCCGGAACCGTACCCGCCGCTCCCGAGGGGACCGGGGGCAGGGCTCGGCGCCTGCGCCTCATCCGGGGCTCACTCGAACGCACCGACCTCGTTCAGCAGCTCCAAGGTGCCCTGCAGGTCCTCGAGGCGGCTGAGGTCCACCTGCGGCGGGTCGAGGCTCTCGAGGCTCGGCAGTTCCGGCGAGTCGATGCCGGTGACCAGTGGGAACTCCAGGGCGTCGGTCTCCTGCCCGAAGAAGGCTTGGACCTCCTCGCCCAGCAGGAAGCGCACCAGCTCCTCGGCTGCCGCCTGCTCGTCGCTGCTCGACAGGATCCCGACACCCGCGATGTTCACCAGCCCGCCGATGTCGCCAGGCAGGTACTTGTTCGCGACGTTGAAGTCCGGATCCTCGGCCAGGAAGCGGTAGAGGTAGTAGTGGTTGACCAGTCCCAGGTCGGCCTCACCGCGGGAGACCCCCTCCACCGCGCCGGTGTTGTTGCTGAACACGACCGGATCGTTGGCGAGCATCCCCTCGAGCCACTCCCGGGTGACCTCCTCGCCTTCGGTGACCCGCATCGCGGTGACGAACGCCTGGAAGGAGCCGTTGGTCGGCGCCCAACCCACGCGACCCCGCCACTCCGGCTCGGTGAGCTCGAAGACGGAGTCCGGTACCTCGGCCTCGGACACGGTGTCGGTGTTGTAGGCGATGACGCGGACCCGGCCGGTGACCCCGGTCCACGCCCCCGATGGAGCGCGGAGGTTGTCGTCGACGAGGTCGAGGATGTCGTCGGGCAGGGTCGTCAGGCGGCCCTCGGCCTCGAGGGCGCCGAGCGCGCCAGCATCCTGCGCGAAGTAGACGTCCGCGGGGCTCGCATCGCCCTCCTCGAGGATCGTCGCGGCGAGCTCGGCGGTGTCGCCGTAGCGGACCGCCACCTCGATGCCCGTCTCGGCGGTGAACTCGTCGAACGCCCAGCTCACGAGCTCCTCGTTGCGTCCCGAGTAGACCGTGATGGGCCCGCTCGCCTCACCTGCCTCTTCGTCGGGCTCCTCGGCGTCGGACGGGGCCGGCTCCGGGGCCTCCTCGGCGGTCCCGCACGCGGTCAGGGCCAGGGCCAGGACGCCGAGGGTGGCCACGAGGCCGCGGAGCTCACGTGGGGACGTGCGCACGGTCGTCTCCTGCAGGGGAGGGAGATCGGTCGGAGGGCTGGCGGCACCGACCTCGCGACCCACCTCGTGATCGAGTGAGTGAGGTTAGCCTAACCACATCACCCTACCGCACCACCCGGGGAGCGCAAGCTGGAGGTGCGGCCGAGGGCTTGCGTACGACCGCGGTGACCCGGGGGGTCAGGTTGCCAGCGACGCGATGGCCTGGTTGAAGCGCTCGCAGGGGCGCATCGCCGCGGTGACCTTGTCGACGTCGGGGTGGTAGTAGCCCCCGATGTCCACGGGCGGCCCCTGGATCTCGTTGAGCTCGGCGATGATCGCCTCCTCCTGCTCGACGAGCTGCTCCGCGAGCGGTGCGAAGATCCTCGCCGCCTCGGCGTCGACGTCCTGGGCCGCCAGCTCCTGGGCCCAGTAGGAGGCGAGGTAGAAGTGGCTGCCTCGGTTGTCGAGCTCGCCCACCTTGCGCGACGGGGACCGTCCCTCCTCGAGGAACCTCGCCGTCGCCGCGTTCAAGGTCTCGCCCAGGAGCTTCGCCCGGGGGTTGTCGAAGGCCTTGGCGAGGTGCTCGAAGGACGCGGTCAGGGCGAGGAACTCCCCGAGGGAGTCCCAGCGCAGGTGGTTCTCCTTGACGAACTGCTGGACGTGCTTGGGAGCGGAGCCTCCAGCCCCGGTCTCGAACAGCCCGCCACCGGCCATCAGGGGCACGATCGACAGCATCCTCGCGCTGGTGCCGACCTCGAGGATCGGGAACAGGTCGGTGAGGTAGTCGCGCAGCACGTTGCCGGTCACCGAGATGGTGTCCTCCCCGGCGCGGGCCCGCTCGAGGGTGTAGCGGGTCGCCTCGGCGACCGGCATGACCTCGATCGTCAGCCCGTCGGTGTCCAACGCGGACAGCTCGTCGGTCACCTTGGCGAGCACCTCGGCATCGTGTGCGCGGGTCTCGTCGAGCCAGAACACCGCCGGCCAGCCGGTCTCTCGGGCACGCGACACCGCCAGGCGGACCCAGTCACGGACCGCGGCGTCCTTGGTCTGGCACATGCGCCAGATGTCGCCGGCTTCGACCTCGTGCTCGAGCACGGTCTCACCGGCCTGGTTGACGACCCGCACGGTGCCGTCCGACGGGATCTCGAAGGTCTTGTCGTGGGAGCCGTACTCCTCCGCCTTCTGCGCCATCAGCCCGACGTTGGGGACGGTGCCCATCGTCGTGGGGTCGAGGGCGCCGTGCGTGCGGCAGTGCTCGATCGTCTCGCCGTACAGGGCGGCGTAGCTCGAGTCGGGGATCACCGCCTTGGTGTCCTGCTGCTCGTCGTCGGCGTTCCACATCTGCCCCGAGTCGCGGACCACGACCGGCATCGACGCATCGATGATGATGTCGCTCGGCACGTGCAGGTTGGTGATCCCGCGGCTCGAGTCGACCTGGGCCAGTGGGGGGCCCTCCTCGTAGGCGAGCGCGATATCGGCCTCGATCGCCTGGCGGCGCTCGGTGGGCAGCTGGTCGAGCGCCGCCTCGATGCTGGCCATGCCGTCGTTCGGGCTCAGGCCCAGCTCGGCCAGCGCGTCGCCGTGACGCTCGAAGAGCCGCGAGAAGTACACCCGGACGGCGTGGCCGAAGATGATCGGATCCGACACCTTCATCATCGTCGCCTTGAGGTGCACGGAGAACAGCACCCCCTTCTCCCGGGCGTCGGCGAGCTGCTCCTGCAGGAACGCGACCAGCGCCCGCTTGCTCATGACGGCCGCGTCGATGATCTCGCCCTCGACCAGGGGGGTCGACGCCTTGAGGACGGTCACGCCGCCGTCGCTGTCGACGTGCTCGATCCGGACGTCGTCCTCGGTCCCGACGGTCACCGAACGCTCGCTCGACCGGAAGTCACCACCGGACATCGTCGCGACGTGCGACCTCGACTCGGACGACCACTCGCCCATCCGCGGGGGGTACTTGCGGGCGTACTGCTTGACCGCGGCAGGTGCGCGACGATCCGAGTTGCCCTCCCGCAGCACCGGGTTGACCGCGCTGCCCTTCACCGTGCCGTACCGCGCGAAGATGTCCCGCTCCTCGTCGGTGGAGGGCTCCTCGGGGTAGTCGGGGACGGCGAAACCCTGCTCCTGCAGCTCCTCGATCGCGGCCTTGAGCTGCGGCACCGAAGCGCTGATGTTCGGCAGCTTGATGATGTTCGCCTCGGGGGTCTTCGCGAGCTCGCCCAGCTCCGCGAGGGCATCGTCCACGCGCTGTTCGTCGTCGAGGTGGTCGGGGAAGGCGGCGAGGATGCGACCGGCGAGGGAGATGTCGCGGGTCTCGACGTCGACCCCGGCGGCCTCGGCGAACGCCGCGAGGATCGGCCGGAAGGACGCGGTCGCGAGCGCGGGCGCTTCGTCGGTGTACGTGTAGATGATCTTCGCCATGTCGACACCCTCTGTCGGTGGGCGTCGTCCGCCGGGTCCGCGGCGGGGACGCCTCGTGCGTTCTCGTGGTCGACACGGTAGTCGCTGTCGCCGCGGCTCCCTGAGCCGGAGGGCCCGGCCTGTCGGGCCGGAGGGCCCGGTCTCGCGGCGTGTCGCGGAGCCCGCCCGCACGGGCGCACGTGGCCGTGGCGGCGTACGCTCGCCCCGGACGACTGCGGTCGGGAGCGGTGCGGTGACGAAGGGTCCACCCGCGTACGCGTGGGACTGGTTCACACGCCAGCGCCTGCTGTGGCGTGAGGTCCGCTCGCGCCTCGCGGCCAGCTCGACACCGGCCGCGTCCCGGTACGGCCAGGTCGAGACCCGCAGCGAGGTGGTGCCGATGCTGCGGGCCGAGTACCCCCGCGACGAGACCGTGCGCGCCACGGTGGACGCGGTCGTCGCCAACCTGGTGTTCCTCGGCCGCACCGACCGGCCCTTCGCCGAGCTGGGGGTACGCAACGCCCCCCGTGGCATGCGGTGGTGGTGGACCGCACTGACCGGCGAGGAGCTGGATGGCCCCTCACGGTCCGCGGCTGGCGTGGCTGCGAGCGCGGACGAGCCGGACCAGCTCACCCTCGACGAGATCCTGCGCGGCTACGGCGACTGAACGCCGCCGCGCAGGGGCGATCCCGATGGCGCTACCGCTCCGAAGCCACGGCGTACCCTCCTGCCGGTCGAGGAGCCTGCCCGTGTCCACCCCTGCCCATCCCCGACTGGCCGGCCACCGCGCGCCGACCAGGCGGGTCGCGCGTCGGGTCGCCGAGCTCACCCCGCAGGGCCTGCCGGGGTTGCGCACGGTGGTGCACCGCACCCTCGGCCGGATGTTCGGCCCCCCTCGCTTCGACCCGCGGGGCGCTCCCGACGACCCGGGGCTGGTGGGTCCGGGGTCCGCGTCCTGGCAGGTGATCGGTGAACCCGCGGCCATCGCCGGAGGGCTACGGGCGTTGCTGCTCCAGGTCGCCCACCCCCTCGCCATGGCCGGCGTCGACGACCACTCGGCGTTCCGCGAGGATCCGATCGGCCGCCTGCAGCGCACCTCGGCGTACGTCACCACGACCACCTTCGGGTCAACCCGTGAGGTCCTGCAGGTGTCACGGATCGTGCGCGGTGTCCACCGCCGTGTCCGGGGCACCTCCTCGGACGGCCGCGTCTACTCGGCGGACGACCCGCACCTGCTCGCCTGGGTGTCGATCGCGCTGACCTCGTCGTTCCTCGCCGCCGACACCCGGTGGTCACCGCTCCCGGTCGCCGGCGCGCAGGCCGACGCCTTCGTCGCCGAACAGTCGCGCATCGCCGCCCTGCTGGATCGGCGGGTCGACCTCGACATCTTCGACCACGACGAGGCAGCGCGCCGCGCGCTGCGCGCCGGTGACTACGAGCTGCCCATGCTCACCGACGGCACGTTGCCGTCGAGCGTGGCCGAGCTCACCGACCTGTTGTCCAGCTACGCGCCGGAGCTCGGCGTCGACGCGCAGGGGCGTGAGACGCTGCGGTTCCTCCGTCGCCCGCCGATCCCCCTCGCCGCTCGTGCCGGCTACCGCGCCCTGTTCGGCGGTGCCGTCGCGTCGCTCGAACCACGCGAGGCGGACGCGCTCGAGCTGGCCATGTCGCGGCCACGGACAGCGCTGCTGTCTGCCGGCGCCGGGACCTTCCTGACCGGCATGCGGTTGGCGACCGGCGCCTCGCCGTCCCGCCGGATCGCCGAGGAACGCGAAGCCCGACACACCGCGCCCAACTGAGCGGCCGCGC
The DNA here is from genome assembly GCA_964451855.1 of uncultured Actinomycetota bacterium. Classification (GTDB taxonomy): domain Bacteria; phylum Actinomycetota; class Nitriliruptoria; order Nitriliruptorales; family Nitriliruptoraceae; genus CSSed11-175R1. The sequence continues at coordinate 19,339 of CAYVJT010000016.1, read as the reverse complement.
CACTACCGTCGTTCCCTGTGAGGGAGCCCTGGGAGGGAGCCCCGCGAGGGAGACGTCATGAGCCGAACCGCGATCCGGACCTGCCCGCTGTGCGAGGCGACCTGCGGGCTGCAGCTCGAACTGGATGGCGACCGGGTCGTGTCGGTCCGCGGCGACCGCGACGACGTGTTCAGCGGCGGCTACCTGTGCCCGAAGGGTGCGCTGTTCGGAGAGCTCGAGGCCGACCCGGACCGCCTCGACGCCCCACGCATCCGCCGCGACGGCGAGCTCGTGGCCGCCACCTGGGAGGAGGCCGAGGCCGAGGTGGCGTCCCGCCTGCAGACGGTGATCGGCGACCACGGACCCGACGCGGTCGCGGTCTACCTCGGCAACCCCAACGTGCACACCCTCGCGGGCCAGCTGTACGTGCGCCCGCTGGTCAAGGCGCTGCGCACCCGCAACGTCTACAGCGCCTCCAGCGTGGACCAGCTGCCCAAGCACGTCGCCTGCGGGATGCTGTTCGGCGATCCGCTGGCGATCCCCGTCCCCGACATCGACCGCACCGACCTGCTCGTCGTGCTCGGCGGCAACCCCAGGGTGTCCAACGGCAGCCTGTGGACCGCCCCGGATCTGCCCGGCAGGCTCGACGCGCTGCGTGAGCGCGGCGGGCGGCTCGTGGTCGTCGACCCACGTCGGACGCGGACCGCCGACCGCGCCGACGACCACCTGCCGATCCGTCCGGGCACCGATGCGCTGCTGCTCGCCGCCATCGTCACCACGCTACGCGACGAGGGCCTGATCCGGCTCCCGGAGCACCTCGAGGGCCACGTCTCCGGCCTCGGCGAGGTCCTGGACGCCCTCGTCGCCTTCACCGCCGATGCGGTCGCCCCGGTGTGCGGACTGGACGCCGAGGTGATCCGTCGGCTCGCACGCGATCTGGCCACCACGGAGCGGGCGTGCGTCTACGGCCGGCTCGGTACGACCACGACCCACTTCGGCACCCTCACCTCCTGGCTGGTCGACGTCGTCAACCTGGTGACGGGCAACCTCGACGTCCCTGGCGGAGCGATGTTCCCCCTACCGGCCCACCATCGGCCACACCGTCGCCCCTTCCGCATGGGCCGGTGGCACAGCCGCGTCACCGGCCTGCCCGAGGCGATCGGCGAGCTGCCGGTGGCCACGCTGATCGACGAGATCGAGACCCCCGGCGACGGCCAGGTGCGGGCGCTCATCACCGTCGCGGGCAACCCGGTGCTCTCGACACCGGACAGCGACCGGCTGGACGCGGCGATCGCAGGGCTCGACCTGGTGATCAGCGTGGACCCCTACGTGACGGCGACGACCCGCCACGCCGACGTGATCCTGCCACCCCCGTCGGCGCTGCACCGCTCGCACATGGACCTGGCGTTCACGGGGCTCTCGGTGCGCAACGTCGTCAACTACTCGCCGCCCGCCCTGCCGTTGCCCGACGACCGCCCCGACGAGTGGGAGATCCTGCTCGGGCTCGCCTCGATGGCGCTGGGAGCCCGGCCACCGATCGACCTGCCTGGCGCCGACGCCTTCGTCGCGCAGCAACTGGCCGAGGCGCTCGTTGCCGACCCGACCGCCCGGACGGGTGAGCTCGACGCCTCCGGTCTGCTGGAGGCCACGGGCGAGCGCCACGGCCCCGAGCGGCTGCTCGACCTGCTCCTGCGTGCCGGCCCCTACGGCGACGGGTTCGGGGCGGGTGACGGCGCCGGGGAGGGCACCGATGGGCGCTCGCTGCTCTGCCTGGCCGAGCTGGAAGCGCACCCGCACGGCATCGATCTCGGCCCGCTCCAGCCACGGATCCCCGACCTGCTGCGCACCGACTCAGGTCGGGTCGAGCTGGCCTCGGAGACGCTCCTCGGGGATCTGCCACGGCTGCAGGCACGGCTCACCGAGGCGCCCGACGAGCGTCTCGTGCTGATCGGCCGCCGCCACCTGCGCACCAACAACACCTGGAGCCACAACGTCCCGGGACTGGCCAAGGGACAACAGCTGTGCACCCTGCTGCTCCACCCCGACGACGCGGCCGAACGTGGCCTGCAGGACGGCGAGGTGGCACGCATCCGCTCAACGGCCGGCGAACTGAGGGTCCCGGTCGAGCTCAGCGACGAGCTGCGGCCGGGGGTGGCGAGCCTGCCCCACGGCTTCGGTCACGACCTCGAGGGCGTCGAGATGACGGTGGCCCGTCAGGCCGGCGGGGCCAACAGCAACGTGCTGACCGACCGCCACGCCGTCGATCCGCTGTCGGGCACCGCCGTGCTGAACGGGATCCCGGTCGAGGTGACCGCCGCGCCCACAGGTCCCTGACGAGACGCCCCCGGCGCCCGTACATCGGGTAACCTGCCTGGCGTCACGCAGTCGGTCGGGGAGTCTCGCTCCACGAAATCGGGAGCGACCCGGCCTCGCGTGCTCGATGATAGGGATAGACACCATGCCAGAGGGCACCGTCAAGTGGTTCAACGCCGACAAGGGCTTCGGGTTCATCGCCCCGAGCGACGGCGGCGAGGACCTGTTCGTTCACTTCTCCGCGATCAACATGCAGGGCTACAAGTCACTGGATGAGGGTCAGCGCGTCACCTTCGAGGTTGGTCAGGGCCAGAAGGGCCCGCAAGCCCAGAACGTCAGCCCGCTCTGATACACCTACCTCGACCGTTCGTCGGTGCTCGGGCGCATGCCAGACGTTGATGAAGGTCGCAAGCACGAGGCCCCGCCATGATGGCGGGGCCTCGTCCGTTCGTTGCCCCCTCGTGCGGCGGCGACACGGCCCAGTTGTTACGTTCGGCATCGTCCGCTGACGAGGGAGTGCGATGCGACGCGACGAACTGAACCAGCTCCTCGACGACCTCTCCGACGCACCGGGCCCGAAGGTGACGATCACCCTTCCGACCCACCGTCAGGACCCGAACGGCGAACGCGACCGCATCCGCCTGAAGAACCTGGTCAAGCAGGCCAGCAACGACCTCGAGGCGCACGCCCGGGACCGAGACGAACTGGTCCGGCTACACAAGCAGCTCGACTCGGTGGCGGGACCGGTCGATCACCGCAAGCTCGACCACGGCCTCGCGGCCTTCGTGGCGACCGACCACGCTCGCGTCGTCCACCTCGCCCACTCGCCGATCGAACGGGCGCTCGTCGCGGACCGGTTCGCGACCCGCGAGCTGCACCGCGACGTGTCCGAGGCGACCTCCGCCTGGATCGTGTCCCTGTCGACCGGTGGCAACGCCACCGACGGTACGCAGCTGTACCACCTCCACCGCGGCGAGCTCGACGAGCACCGCGATGACGTGCTCCCCGCGGAGTGGGACGTCCGCGACCGCGACACACGCTTCGCGGAGTCCCGGCCCGACAGCCCGCAGCGCGACGCCTACATCGAGGACTTCCTCCGCCGCACCGAGGAACACATCGCGACGATCGTCGGCAAGGACCCGCTGGTCGTCGCGGGTATCGACCGGCTGCGTAGCCACTACCGCGAGGTGACCCGGCTCGGTGAGCAGATCGTCGCCGAGGTCGACGGCAACTTCGACCGCACCCCGGGGCACCGCCTGGCCCAGGCTGCCGAGGAGGCACTGGTCGCCGCCCACGAGCGCGAGCTCGAGGCGGTCGCACAGCGGATCGATGACCAGGCCGGCACCACCGTGGTCGCGGTCGGCATCGATGAGTGCGAACAGCTCTCGGCACAGGGCCGCGTGGAGCAGCTCGTGCTGGAGCGCAGCTACCTCGAACCGGTGATCGTCGACGACGTCGCGATCGGTGACCGCGTCGAGGTCGCGATCCGCCAGACCCACGAGCACGGTGGGCAGGTGCTCGCGGTCGAGGACGACAGGCTCGCGGACCACCAACGCATCGCAGCGGTGCTGCGGTGGTGAACCGATGAAGTTCACCGCCGCGATGACCGCGGCGGTGACCGCACCCCTGCGAGGGCGGAGCCTGAGGGCGGTCCTCGGCCTCACGGTCGCGATCGTCGGCTCCGTGCTGGTCTTCAGCGTGGGCTTCCACGCCATAATGGAGATGGAGGGGCGCGACTACAGCTGGCCCACCAGCATCTACTGGACCGTCGTGACGATGTCGACGCTCGGCTTCGGCGACATCGTCTTCGAGTCCGACCTCGGCCGCATCTTCTCGGTCGTGGTGCTGCTGACCGGCGCCGTGCTGCTGCTGGTCCTCCTGCCCTTCACGTTCATCCAGCTCGTCTACCTGCCGTGGCGCGAGGCCATGCGGGAGGCACGAGCGCCACGGCAGCTGCCCGGGTCCGTCACGGGACACCTGCTGGTGACCGGACGCGACCCCGTCGAGGAGGCGCTGGCACACCGTGCCCGCGCCTCTGGGCTGCGGTGCGTGCTGCTCGTCGAGGACGCCGAGGAAGCGCTGACGCTCAGCGAGGCGGGCTACGACGTCATGGTCGGTCCGCTGGACGAGCCCGCGACCTACCGGGCGGCGCGGATCGACCAGGCCACGATGCTGTTCACCGCCCGCAGCGACGAGCGCAACAGCAACATCGCGTTCACCGCCCGTGAGGTGTCCGACGACGGTCTGGTCGTCGCGACCGCCCGCTCCCCCGACGCCGTCGACGTCCTCCACCTCGCGGGGGCCGATCACGTGATCGATCTCGGCCGTTCGCTCGGTGAGGCCTTCGCGCGCCGCATCCTCACCCCCGATGCACGCTGCAGCGAGATCTCACGGTTCGACGACCTGGTGATCGCGGAGACCTCGACCGCGGGGACCGACCTCGTCGGGCTCACCGTCGCCGACCTCGACCTGCGCAACCGCTTCGACGTCTCGGTCGTCGGGGTCTGGGACCGCGGATCGTTGCAGCCACCGTTCCCGGAGGTAGCGATCGAGGAGACCTCGGTCCTGCTGCTCGCCGGGACCGAGTCGGCACTCGCCGCCTACGACGCCACCTACGCCGACCTCTCGGAAGGCCCGGGGACGAGCCCCGACGACGAGGGGCCCGTCGTGATCATCGGTGGAGGACGGGTCGGGCGCGCGACCGCCCAGGCCCTCCACGACGAGGGCATCCCGTGCCGTGTGATCGAACGCCTGGAGGAGCGCGTCAGCCACCTCGAGGACACCGTGATCGGCGACGCCGCCGACCTGCAGGTCCTGCGCAGGGCTGGCATCGAACAGGCCCGCGCGGTCATCATCACGACGCACGACGACGACACCAACGTCTTCCTCACCCTGTACTGCCGGCGCCTCCGTGAGGACATCGAGATCCTGGGCCGATCACGCCTGGACCGCAACGTCTCGACGATGCACCGGGCGGGCGCCGACTTCGTGCTCTCCTACGCGTCCACCGGGGCGATCGAGGCGTGGAACGTGATGCGTGAGGACTCGACGCTGTTGCTGGCCGAGGGGCTCGTCGTATCCCGGATCCCGATGCCCAAGGTGCTCGGTGGCCGCATCCTCAGGGACACGTCGATCACCGAGGACACGGGCTGCTCGGTGGTCGCGGTCGTGCACGAGGGCGAGGCGGACACCCACATCGATGGGTCAACCCTGCTGCCGCCGGGCGCCGACCTCGTCCTCATCGGCGACGATCGCGCCGAGGAACGCTTCCTCCAACGGTACGTCGCGACCAACGGTGGTCCCGGTTGGTGGTCACGCCTGACCTCGGCCCTGCGCAGCTGACCCCACGGCCGTCCGGGACGCTCGACCCGAAGCAGGCTTGGCATGAAGGCGTTGACATGAGGATGTTGACATGAAGTTCACTTCAACTTCTATCTTCGGTGCATCACCGAGATGGAGGTTGTACCGATGCCGACCGCGCTGATCACCGGAGCATCCCGCGGGTTCGGTCAGGCCCTCGCCCGCGACCTGGCGATCCGCGGCTGGGACCTCGTGATCGACGGCCGCGACGAGGGCGCCCTGGCCAGCGCCGCCGCACAGCTGCGCAGGGCCGCCACCGACGGCGCCGAGGTCATCGCCGTACCCGGTGACGTCACCGACGATCGTCACCGCGAGGACCTGGCCTCGATCGTCACGGGCCGTGGCCGCCTGGAGTTGTTGGTCAACAACGCCGGAACCCTCGGGCCCTCACCGCTCCCAGCGCTGGCCACCGTGCCGACGCAGGCACTGCGGGAGGTGTTCGAGGTCACCACCATCGCCCCACTGGCGTTGATCCAGCGCGTCCTGCCGGTGCTGGCCGGCACGCCGGGGACCATCGTGAACATCACCTCGGACGCCGCCGTCGAGGCCTACCCCGGGTGGGGTGTCTACGGGCCCGCCAAGGCCGCGCTCGACCACCTGAGCGCGATCCTGGGCGAGGAGCATCCGCAACTGCGCGTCTACGCCTTCGACCCCGGCGACATGCGCACCGACATGCACCAGGCGGCGTTCCCGGATGAGGACATCTCCGACCGGCCGACACCGGAGGAGGCGGTGCCCGCGCTGTGGCACCTCGTGAGCTCCTCCCCCGCCAGCGGCCGCTACCGGGGCACCGAACCGCTGGCCGCAACAGGAGGTCTGCTGTGAGCGCCCTGCCCACCCTGGCCGGCCCCCGCATCCGGTTCGAACTGCCACCGGAGAGGTCCGCGACCGCACCGCCCGAAGCGCGTGGCCTGGAGCGCGACGAGGTCCGTCTGCTCGTCGCGCACGGTGACGGGCTCGTGCACGCGAGGTTCCGGGACCTGCCGGACCACCTCGCACCGGGCGACCTCGTCGTGATCAACACCTCCGCGACGCTGCCGTCCGCCATCGACGGGATCAGACGCGACCACCTCGACGTCCCTGGCAGCGACCGTCCGGTGGTCGTGCACGTCGCGGGGCCCCATCCCGCCGGCGAGGACACGATCGTGGTCGAACTACGGCGGACCGACGGCGCCGGCCCCACACGGGATGGACGGGCCGGCGAGGTGATCGCGCTGGCCGGGGGTGCCTCCCTGCACCTGGTGGAGGGCTACCCCGCCCCCACAGAGGGTCGGGGCAGCCGACTGTGGCGCGCCCGGCTCGACGCCCTGACACCGCAGATGCCCCTGGACGCCTACCTCGCAGCCAACGGGCGCCCGATCACCTACGGCTACCTCGACGGACGGTGGCCGTTGGCCAGCTACCAGCCCGTCCACGCCCGCGAGCCAGGCAGCGCCGAGATGGCCAGCGCCGGACGGCCGTTCACCCCGAGGCTGATCACCGAACTCGTGGCCCACGGTGTCACCGTCGCGCCGATCGTGCTGCACGCGGGGGTGTCCTCGCTGGAGGAGGGCGAGGTGCCTCTGCCCGAGCGCTACGAGGTCCCGGAGCCCACCGCACGGTTGGTCGAGCTGACCCGACGCAACGGGGGGCGGGTCATCGCGGTCGGCACCACCGTGTGCCGCGCCCTGGAGACGGTCGCCTCGCCCGGTGGACGGATGTGGCCGGGGACGGGATGGACCGACCTGGAGCTCTCGCCCCTCCGTCGCCCTCGGGTGGTCGACGGGATCGTGACCGGGTGGCATGCCCCCGAGGCGTCGCACCTGCGGCTGCTCGACGCTCTCGCCGGTCCGGAGCTCGTGCAACGGGCCTACGACGCTGCCCTCGAGGAGGGCTACCTCTGGCACGAGTTCGGCGACAGCTGCCTGCTGCTGCCCTGAGGTTCGCCCGGCGATGGTTCGCCCGGCGATCACGAGCCGGCGCGCAGCACCTCGGTCACGAAGCGGGTCG